>CP008940.1 GCA_000743035.1 Candidatus Paracaedimonas acanthamoebae | reverse complement strand
ACTCTTATTAGAACGGCCTTACGAGCAGGATGGCCGCTCTTGGTGAGTTTCGGTGCGTATTTTATATATTTTCAGAATGCCACATGGAGAATACTACCTGGGATCCTCTCTGCCATTCTCGTTGGCGCATGTGTATGGCTCTCACCTGTTGTGGCGCTCATGATTTTCTATAAGCGTTATAGGCGAGGAAAAGGCTCTGTCATTGCTGTAATCTTAGCCATTTGTTGTGTCTTAAGCATAAACTGTGCTTGGGCGGGTATTCTCCTTGCGAACATGTCTTCCGATGAGTTTCTGGGTACCCTGATGTGTATTATTCAGTATCCTTTGGAATCCGGTATGTTTTTGATATTCCATTCCGCCTTTATGGTTGCCTTATTTAATATCTTAATGGCTATTTTTATAACCATTCGTCTTCTCATTAACATCAAAAAGACTGGCTCCTCAGCTAAGCCAAGCCGTTTTCTTATTAGCAATTCCCCAACCCTTAGAAAGAATTAAATTATGCAAAATTGGTTTTTCGATCTTAAAAGAATAGGGCACACGGGCCTTGAGAAATTACCTCTTAAAGGGATCGTAAGGCATAGTTGGACGCTTTTGTGTGTGCCGATCATCCTTTATATGCGGCCTTGGCTTGACATGCTCTTCGGGTTTTATGAGGCTTACGCCTTTTTATGCCTCTTGCCAGGCTTTCTTACTTTGATTGCCTTTGGGCTTTATCGGACAGAGAGAGGCTCTTTAGGGCCTGTTATTTTAGGCCTTTTGTGTTCATTAGGGTTTGGCGTCACCTTTACTTATTCTGTTGCAATGCAAGTTGTGGTGCCTATTTTGCCGCGCAACATTCTTGAAGTATTCAATTTTGTTGAAAGACTTGAACCCCTATGGCCTTTGATTGCCTCAAGCTCTCTTTTAAGTTCTCTTTTTATTATTTCGCACTTGATAAAGTATGGCTTAACGCACCAAAAGAAAGTGAAGCAAGAAAGCAGCCATGGATCAGCCAGGTTTGCAACTTCGCAAGAAATTAAGGCTCTTCACCATGAAGAGGGGATTCCTATTGGATGTCTGATTAAAGGCGAGCTTTCAACAGATATTGATCAGTTAAGAAAACAAGTGGTGGGTCACGCCAGTCAAGAAATTATCAAGCTTAATCCTCATCATATGGTATTAGTCGCCCCTAGTGGAGCTGGCAAGGGAGTAGGAATTATTATCCCAACTCTTCTTGATTATGATGGCCCTGTCTTGGTGACTGATGTAAAGGCAGTAGAGAACTTTCATGTAACCGCTCGACATCGCCGATCATTAGGGCGAGAGGTCTATGTCCTTGATCCTTTCAAGAAGACAGGACAGGAATCAGGATGCATTAATATCCTAGATCACTTAGACCCTAACTCAGAAGAAGTTGTTGATGATGCTGCTATGATCGCCTCTCTGCTAGTGCCTATACCTTCTTCCATTAAGAGTAAAGAAACTCACTTTTATGAAAGAGCAAGAGCTACGATCCAAGGATTAATTCTATATGTCGTCTGCTCTGAATTTATTTCTCGTGAAGAAAAGACATTGTTTCAAGTCTATAAACTTACATGCCAATCACAATCAGCTTTTCGTGAGACATTGACGCAAATAGAATCTCAAGATAATCTTGCTTATGGTGTTCCTTCTCGTATTGCGGCTTCTCTTTTAACAACAGCGTTAGAAGAGATTTCAGGAATTTTAAATACTGTTAAAAATGAACTTGCCTTTTTTGATAGTCCTTTAATGCAAAAAATTACAGCAAAGACAACGATTGACCTTAATAAGTTGATTCAAAATCGAGCAGATCTTTATTTATGTATCCCCGTGGATAAGTTAGATTCTTATGGACGGATCATTCGCCTGATTATTTCTATCGTCTTCAATGTTGCACAACGCCATGAGAACAAGTCTAAAAAGCCTGTATTAATGGTTCTCGATGAAATGTCTCTTTTAGGCTATATACAAAAAATTGAGGATGCTCTTATTGTAGGGAGAGGATATGGCGTTAAAATTTTAGCTGTTACTCAAACTCTTGAGCTGATTCAAAGTTTGTATTCCACGAAATGGGAGACTTTTTTATCAAGTCATTTATTAGTTTTCTTTGGGGTGAACGACTTAAAAGGATCAGAATATGTCTCAAAACTCTTAGGTCAATCAACGATAGAATCTTTTTCGAGGAATAAGAGTGAAAGCCAGCAAAAAGGAGAATTGAGATCTACAAAAAGTTCAGAGAATCAAGGAGAGTCTCAATCTTACCAGGGAAGGGCTATTTTAACACCTGATGAGGTTCGGTTTATGAATGAAGATACTGTTCTTGCGTTCTGTAAAGGAATTCGCCCCATGGTTTTTAAAAAGATAAAGTACTACCAGCACCCTGAGTGGAAAGGAAAATATGATCCTAATCCTTTAGAATCCTAATTGATGTAAAGGCATTCTTATTATATTATATCTGTGTCCTTTAGTAGGGAATAGGAAGTATACCCTAACTTCATATAAGGAAATAATCATGAATAAAGTATCCTTCTTTTTAGCAAGCTTTTTACTTTCATCTCAAGGTATTACTTCATCTTATGAGGATGAAATCAAAAAAGTTATGGAAAGTAATTTTCCAGAGAAATTAGCTATTGCTCAGAATGAATATAACAAATTGCAACATAAACCCCGATTTGAAGGGTCTCCTCAAGAACTAGGAAAACAAGCAGAAACTGCAAGAATAGAAGCTATGGCAAATCCAACTGATGAAAATATTCGTACTTATGTTGAATTACATAATGCGTTTTTAGACAAAGCCGTAAAAGCAAGCTTAGATAAAAAAAATCTTTAAAGGTGTTTTATCTCATATTCTTATCATTACTTTTTTAGAACCTTCCTCAAAAATACTATCTGCTTTGGGCTTAAAAAGTTAATGTGAATTTGGCTACCAGCTTTGTTTAAAACAAGCATTATATTTAATGTTTTTCTCAAGACCTTCTTGATGGATTTGGGCTTTCTTTTTTATTTCCTCTTCAAGCCCTAAACTTTGAGCCTTTTGTTTTAAGCCCTTATCATTCCATACATCATAAGCATGTTTTCGAGCTTCCTGATTTAAGCTCATGACGTGAGACTTTTCGTCTCCTTGAGCTTCAATAAAATTGGGAAGCTGCTGTAGCTTCTCTTTGCACATCAAATAATGCTCTAAAGCGTTATGATTATCTTTTTCTTGAGAAGATAGATCTTGTTTGCTCTCTTGATAATTGACACTCCATGCTAAATCATATTGATAAAAACGAGCTTTCTTCTTGATTTCTTCTTCAAGTCCTAAGACGTATGCTTCATGTTTCAAGCTTTCATTCTTCCAAATTTGATGGGCATGGTATCTCTCTTGTTGATTTAATTCCATAACAAGCGGTTTTTCATCCTTATTTGCTTCAATAAAGGAAGGTAATTTTTGGAGCTTGTCTTTACATTCTAGGAAAAGCTCTAAGAAATTAAGTTTATCATAGGGGGATTTTATTTCTTCCTGAGTCTCTGCTGACTTGCCCAATTCAGGAGAAATAATTTCTGTTTCAGAGGCGTGGAGAGGAGTGTGTTGTGGAAATAGGGTTTCCTTTTGGGAGAGTCTCTCTTTGAATAAAGCAACATCCTTAAGAGCGCTTTGAACAGCAGCAATCCCTTCTTCTTGAAGAATATCATTAAAGTCACGGCCATTTCCTCCTTGTGGTCTAATAATAGAGGCTTTGAACCCCTCTTCTTGAAGTTTCTTTAGATTTTGCTCGGATGATTTCCAAGCTGGAGAGCCTACCTCATCTGCATCACAACATAAGATAACAGGCTGACCCTTGTCTTTAATATGGCTTCCTACATTGCGCATGTTGGAAAGGCCTAATGATACAAGAATTCTACCATTCGCTCCTGCCTCTTTCAAGGAAAGTGCTGTTTCTACTCCTTCTGCAACATAAGTAGGACCTTCCTTTGATTGAATCTCAACAGCCGTGCCTTTAATAGACCCTACAGAGCGCTTTTTAACGTCAATATCGGCCTTATGAGCTGTATCAGGGTCTAAGCATGTCACTTGAGCTGAGGTCAGCTTTCCTCCAGCATCTCTTGCAAAAGCTACTAAGGCTGGATAGCTCATTTGAGAATCATAGTCTCTAAATTCAGGAATAAACCTTAAATCTTGAGGCAGCTTGGCAGTCTCAATTTTACGGTGTTCTCTTAAGTACTGCTCGGCAAGCGTTCCTTGAATGGGGTGTGAAGTATCATAAAGATTTTTTGTAGTGGCTTGTGACTTCTCAATTTTAGCCTTTTCTTCTATCTCAGCTTGGAGTTTAAGCTCATTATGCTTTTGTGCTCTTTCTTCCCAATTGATGGATATCAATTGAGGGGCATTAATCTCTTCTCCTATCTGCTTAATGGCGTCTTTATAAGAAATGTTAAGTGATTTGCTCACATAATTAAAGATGTCCCCACCTTCACCCGTTTTAAAGTTACTCCAGGTGCTTTGATCCCGATAGATGACAAATCCTCCTTTAGAGCCATATCTTATTTCATGAGAGCGGTAAGTAGGCTTAGGATTCGTCACCCACAGGTCAATATGACGCGCAAATATCTCTTCAATGTGTGATTTTGTAAGGCTTGAGAGGACATCTTCTTTATCATAAAGAGGTGTTTTATAAGCTTTGGGGAGAGGGTGCCCTTTCTTTTCTGTGTATCTCTCAGCCTCACGCTCTTCTCGATAAGAAAGCTCTGCTTGACTCTTGCCAGGGATAAGCCTTCTCTCGTCCTGCTCAATGAGGTGCCCATCCAAGGTCAGTCCAGCTTTATCTAAAGCCTTTTGAATGCGCCCTTGTACCTTTTCATCTCCCAAGCTCAACTGGTCTTTTAAGAACAAAACAACAGCGTGATCTTTAAACTTCTCAGGATCTCTCTCATGAATCTTTTGAAGGCGATAACTTGAGCACGCATACCGTAAAGCTTGATCTTTCACTTGTCTTAAAGAGGGGTCGAATACTTCTTGATTTTGAGAGACAAATCCCCCTTGGATTAGATCAAAAGCAGCCTTATTCCTTTTACCTGCGGCGATAGCAAGACGTGGAATTTCTTGATTTTCTGACTTAATAATTTGATTAATTTCATTAAGCTTTTTCTCGAACAAATCATTTTGTTTCAGGGCAAGAGAGATAATCTCTTTTTGAACACTCCCTTGTTCTGGGGTATTTAAATTCCATCCATAGGTTTGAGCTCCTTTTTCTATCCAAATCTGAACTTTATGTTCAAGAGCCTCTTTGGCGGCATTTTGACCATCTCTTTCTTTCTCAAAGGATGTCCAGTCTTGAGAGGTCAATTTTGCTTTTTTAAGAGCGTGAGTTGTTCTTTGAATCGTTCGCTCAACAAACAAGTGTGGATTATATTTGGCATTCTTAGCATGAAGCTGAGCTTCAAGTGCAAGGACGTGTTCTTGATAGGCAACCTTTTCACCTGCCAATTTAAGGTCTGCTTGCTCAGAATATCCTTGCCAGATATCGGAGAATCTTTGCTTGGCCTCACTATATCCCTCTAATAGAAGAGAGACGTCGCCTTGTTTTTCGAGAGGTAAAGCTAAGATCTTTTCATAAAGATGAAGAGTCTCAACAGAAACTTTTTCTTGCTTGAGGGCTGTTAAAGTGTAAGTAAGACGTTCATCTTGCTCCAAAGAAAGCCACTCTTGAATCTCTTGAGCTAGCTTTGGCTTTTCTTGAGGAGAAGCTTGCTTAAAGTGTCTGACCTGCTCTGTCATTTCTTGGGCATGCGCTTCTTTAAAAAGGCGATCATATTCGTGGTGAGGCAAAGAATGGTGAACGTTAGAATAGGTCCTCATTAAGGACTTAGCTTTTTCAAGCTTTTGTGTTCTTAATGAACTCCAAGAACTAGTTTGTCCCCCTCTTGTATAAATCTCAACATAGCCACTTCTTCCTTTTTGAAGAGAAGTATGAAACTGATCCAACTCAAGCTGACGGCCTTGAACCTCTTCTTTAAGATCTGACCAGTTCTCTACCCCATTTACAGTGAGGCGGATATGGTTATTAATATAAGCAAGCGTTTGTGTATTTGAGGCTTTGAGCTTAAGGGCAGAAATAGCTTCTTCCTCAAGGTGGGATCGCTCAAGCTTGTTAGTGGTCTCCAAGAGATTAAGTGTTTTAATTTGCTGCTCTTGAACTTCAGTAACCTTTTGAGTCGCAGACGTTTTAATAATCTCCCATTCTTTGGCCACCTCTTGATGAAGGGAGCGATAGGTGGAAAGGTCAGTATACACCTGATCAAGCTCATCCAAATTATGGATGGATAAATCTTTACCTTGCTGTTGCGCTTTAAGACATCCTTGCTCAAACTTGAGCTTTTGAAGATCAACCCCTTGCTCTTTGAGAAGGCCATAAAGCGGCTTATCAACACCCCCCTCTTCTTTAAAGACAAAAGAGACCAACTTATCCGCCATCTGTACTCTTGCCTCTAAGGTGTCAGCTGTCTTATAGGCTTCAACAATACCTCTGACTTCTCCAAAAACTGCATGCTTTAAGAGCATCTCTTCTTTAAGCCCTAACTTCTCAATAAAGGGAGAGGCTTGGTCATAATTGGAGAGGAGATCATAAGCCAGCTTATCTCGGTGACCTGCAAACTCTTTCATCTTCTGCTGATGCGCTTCAACCACAGCAGGTGAGGCAGCAATCTTCTCAAGCTCAGGGAGCTGCTTATAGGCGGCAACGCTCATGTGATGGAAAGATCTATAATCTTGAACCTGTTTGTAAGCTGTACGTTCGTGGAACGTTAGCGTAGATTCATATCTTTCTACACGCTTGAAAGCTATATACTGCTCTGCTTGAGCCAAAACAGCTTTAAAGCTTTGAGGCCTTTGCTCATAAAGAGTGCCACTATAAGTGACATAAGATTCCCCCTGTTCTTGAACTTTAAAGAAAGGCTTATACAGTTGAGGGAAACTAGCCATCTCATAAGCCATCTCATTCCTTATTTCTTTTACTTTGGCATAGTCATTATATTCAGGATGCTCATAAGATAAGGACCCTGGATGCGTTTGAGAGATGTCTTTCCAAAAATCTCTTACTTGGTCTGCTACCTTAAAATAAACCTCAACCTTCTCAAGGGATGCTTCTTCAGCAGAACTTAATAACCGTTGCTTCAATCCTGCTTGAACTTCAAGGACCTCTCGTCTTACCCCTGTTTGTTGAAGAAAAGAAGAACATTGAGGCCACTCTTTAAGAATACCTTTCGCACCTTGATTGCGAGCTTCAATAAGAGACTTATACTGCTCCCACTGATCAGCCAAAGAAACCTCTTTTCCGGCTTTCTCTGCTTGGTGGCTGATCTCTTCAATGCGTACCCTTAAATTTCCAGCCTCTTGAGAGATCTTCCAATACTGCTGCACAAGATTAAAGTAAGGTTTTTGATGGTCAGGAAGATCATAATCTGTACTTAAGCCCTTATAATCAGCACGGGCCACATGACTGACCATTCCTTTAAGATCAGAAGCAATTCCTTTAGAAACGTACCCCTTAAAGCTTTCTTTATGACGAGTTAACCAAATTAAAAGCTGATTGGCATTAAAAGAGCTGAACAACCCATAAGAATGATCAAAGGTAGCACCTTGAGATTTATTGATGGTCACTGCATAGCCATGAGTTAAGGCGTCGTCATACCCTTTAGTATCAAATCCCACTAATCTTCCATCAGGAAGTCGGATCTCCACGGTTTGTCGCTTAAGGTCAAAAGCCTCTAAGACTCCTAATGTGCCATTCTTAACCCCTTGCTTTTCGCTCTTCCCCTTTTCTAAAGTTTTAACATGCCATCCTTTATGATCATTGGAGAGGAACATCACCCGATCTCCAACAGCAAATCTCCGCCCCTGAGCTGATTTTGTAGAATACTGACTTTGAAGGCTGCCTACATCTTGACGACTTTCAAAAATGCCTTGTCCTTTTTGACCAAAAACAAACTCTTGGCTACCAAGTTTACCTTGGCTGCTCAAAGCACCTCTTATCAACTCATTGAGTGCGATAACATCCTTATTCTTCTGCGCTATCGCCATATGAGTTTGGTGAGGATTCTTCTCAAGTCCTTCTAAGTAATCTGCCACAAGAGAGATCTTAGCCCCGTAATCTGTTTCTCTATAATCAAAGTGACCTTTTTCATCATAAGGCTTTAATCCTTCTTCAATACTGTGCTCATTCAATAGCGCTGAAGCTTCTCGCATCCACTTCTCGCGTTGACGTACAACGCCTTGGATCTCATAAGCGCCTACCTTCTCTTCAACCAGTCTTGTCGCATCCAACCCCTCAAGTGCTTTAATCTGCTTATTATCTTGAACAATGCGAAGCTGAGCGCCTGATCTCTCAACTTCTTGAAGTAACCTGCTCCACAAAGAGCCGCTCACCATACTTCCTTCATCAAGGATGACTACATGCTTTTTTGAGAATCGCCATTCTTGAAGACGCTTAACTTCTGCTTTAGCTTTGGCCAAAGCTTGGCCTTTAAGCTCTTTGTTTTCAATCAGCCTTTTTAAGTTGTCTTGCTTACTCCACCTCTTCTTCAGCTGATCAAGCGTATAGCCTTCAATCCCTAATTCATAAGACAGTTGATCAGCCACCTTTCCTTGGAAGGCAACGCCAATGACTGTCATCCCGGTTTTCTGATAAGCGTCCACCACAGGCTTAAGGACAGTACTCTTTCCTGTCCCAGCTTTGCCTGTCAGCACAGAAATCGCTTGCGGGATAAGAAGATGATCTATGGCTTCTCTTTGTTCTTGAGTAAAAGTGAGACCTTCTTGTTTTTGAACCTTTTCAATGGAGTTGCTTGTATGTTTTTCAGAAATTTGAGGCATTTTTCTTTGCTTCAAAAGATCCACAGTTTGAGCAATTGTAGTCTCAAGATCTTTCATTTCTTGAGAAGTGTAAAAGGTTTGACCTTTAACATTTTCACCTAAATAAAGTGCCGTGTGTTGAGACAAAAGCTGAGCTGTAAAACGATCAATCGTGCGGCTGTAATCGTGAGTGTTAAACTGAAGACTCTTGCTCTCATAAAGAAGGTTATCATTGAGTGTTTTACCAATAATAGCAGCTTTAGGGAGATCAATTCCATCCACTTTAGCCTTTAAAACAGCATAAAGTTTCTCGTCTCCCGCAACGCGTTTAAAGATCTCTTTGGCTAAATCAACTTGAGTAAATACAGCTTTTTGAGAGGCCACAATCTTGATAAGTTCTTCAGGATGCTTGAGAAAAATCTCAATATTTTGGTGGCGGATTTCTTCATTTTCTTGAACTTTGTAAGAGCGTTCTTGAAGCTTATGAAACCCATGAGGCCCAATCTTTTTTGTGGGGACAACTTTAAGCCCTTGGTCTTCGTAAGAACGGGGATCAAGGTGGTAGTCATATCCTTTTTCTTGAGCAAATTGATTAGAGATTTTGGCAAGCTGGGAACGCAATATTTTAAGCTGCGGCTTTTCAATAACATGTCTTTTTTCTGAGAAAACTTCATCAACAAGAGGCCTTGTGGTCGCCAAAATATGAAGGTGAGGATTTCCCTTTTTATCATGAATGGCATACTGAGTAACAAGGCCATGAGCGACATAACATTCCTTAACAAGGCGCTCTGAAAGCTCTATGAGATGTTCTTTATTTGTGATCTCTAAAGGAAGAGCAAAAGTAAGCTTGTACCCTGTCTTACAGGTCTTTAAAAACTTCTCTTTTGCAGCAAGGCTTTTGGCATTTTTAACTTCATCTTTGTGTCCTTTGTATCTTTTATCAGCAATATAATCTTCAAACTCTTCAACTCGATTCCAGAGAGTTTCATGATCATATACCCACTCAGGTGACCCCTCTGGTGCAATAATATTTGTGGCTAAGAGTTCTTGGGCTTTTCCAGAATAATCCCAGGTCATTCCTGTACGTTGATCATGAGCAATTGAAGCAGATATATACGCAGAATGTGAGCAGACGGAACCTGCTCCATTTCTTGAGATGTAACTTGTGTCTGCATAATAGATAGCCATACGACAATATACAGCCGCCCGCAGGGCCGCACAAGACGATTTTTAATCGTCGTTAAATGCGCCTATAGAGTTTTGATACAAAACTCTTGCAGGACTGCTGCTTTTTTGCTTATATATTTTTATTCTTATGAAGCTGTGGGGAGCTTTCCAAAGAAAGAATTATTATTAACTTTTGGAAAGAAATGAATCATGCAAGCAATTGAAAAAAAGATCACTAAACTTGAAGAACAAAAAGCAAAATTAGAGAAAGAAATCGCTGAACTTCAGCAAAAGAAAAATGAAGAGTTCTTATCCCTCTTGAATAAAATCCCTTCTCTCAATCTTGAGCCTATGATGCTTATTGGGGGGCTTTTACAGGTGATTGAGGAAGCGCAAAAGAAACCTGAACTTAAGGAGAGATGGCTACTAGCTGCTCAGAAATTTTGTGGCAGAACTTCCTCACAAAAAAGAGCAAAAGCTCCTCAATTATCTTCACAAAAAGCTGCATAAAATGAAGCAACAATTTAATAAAAACTCTTGGGATTTAGAACACCACAATCGTAAACTTAAGCGTTTTGAAGTGAGTGATCGTAAAGCCGAAAATAGAACAAAAATACAGTTGGGTGGCCTCATTTTAAAATCAGGCCTTGCTGAGTTCTTAGAGATTAATCCAGGTGATGATCTGCAACTTGACCCTATAGCACGGGAGAAAGCAACCATTCTTTTAGGCGTGCTTCTCTATGCAACAGAACACCTTCAAAATGATCCTGATAATACTCTTAAACAAGAGTGTGAATACCGAGGAAAAAAAGTAATGATCCAGCAATTTATGAAATCAAAAGATCACACTTCACCCCTTAAATCTAATCCTTACTAAAGGGAGAAAACTCATGAATCCTTCTCAAAATAAGTTTGAAAAACTCAATCAGTTGATTCAAAGATCTCTTGATTCATCGAGTGATCCGATAACAAAAGCGCTCGAAATTGCACGTACTTTTGGAGCTTTTAAACAAAGCAATGTTGTTTTTGTCCATAAACAACTTTATCCCATTAATCCGTATAATCCTCAATTGTCTTTGAAACAGCTTAAATCTTTAAAGTTACAGAAAACTGCATAATGTATGCTTAAGTTTATCTTAAAGCTGAAAATTACTCGCTAAAGATCCATAGATTCTTCCATATTCAGATAACCCAAAGTCTTTTCAAAGATTGGGTTATTTGGGTTTCATATGGAAGAATTGGTCACAAAGCACGCGAGAGAAAATATTTCTTTTAAATAAAAGGCTCAAAGCCAAGAATCGGATTGGGTGCGACTATAGATTAGTAGAAGAAAATTTAGACGCAAGTTTTGTTGATCTTCTCAAATAACAAATCTTGCCTCTTAACCTTTAAACTTGTAAAGAGTTTCTCCCTTACTATTCTCTCCTATACTAATGAGCATCTCATGAGATAATATTTGCGCAGAGAAACTCTCAAGAATGCTTAAAGATTCTTCTTTGTTTATTGCTGAAAGACCAGAAGAGTAAATCTCATTCATAATATCGGTCATGTCCTGCCCTTCTATTTTTGCTTTCATGATTGCATAGTATTGCGCGTCTTCACCTAAGTGCTTAGAGATTTCAGCTATTATATCTTCTTGGGTAAAAGATTTCTTACCGGAGATGACAACCTTAATAATTTCTTCTGGATGTGTGAGGATCATTTCAATATTCTGGCGTTTGATATCCTCATTCTCAAGCAACTTCCGTTGATAGCTTGGGGACTTCATTTTAATACCAACTTTTCTTGTTGGTATAAGGTTGATGCCTTGCTCTTTATACGAGCGTGGATCAAGGTTATAATTATAACCCTTCTCTTGGCCAAACATATTTGCAATTCTCGCAACCTCTGCTCGTATTTCAAACAGTTTTCGTTTATCAATAACAAAACGCTTCTTTGAGAATGTGCCATTCTCAAGCAGTGGTCTGGTGGTGATAATTGCGTGAAGGCAAGGATTATCTCCCTTATCACGAATAACATATTGAGCTATAAGGTCATAATCAACATAGCACGCTTGAACTAGTCGTTGAGCAAGTTCTTTTTGATGCTCTCTGTCTTCAATTTCAATTGGGAGCCCAAACATGACTGTGTAGCTTGTCTTGCAAGTCATAAGAAATTTTTCTTTTGCAGCAAGGCTTTTTTGATTTTTCACGGGATCTTTATGTCCCTTAAACCTTTGGTGAGCAATATTGTCTTCAAAAGACTCAGCAGCATTCCACAGTTTCTGAGCATCATAAACCCATTCTGGTGTTCCTGATGGAGCTAATATGGTTGAAAATATAGAGCTTTTCTGTCTTTTTGAGTAATCCCATATTTGGCCTGTACGATCATCCTCTAGAACTAGCCCTGCAATATAAGCTGCATGTGCACAGACAGATTTACTGCCGCTTCTAGATGTATACCCCGCTTGAAAATGAAATATAGCCATAACTCATAAATAATGAACTTACTTTATTTATTCAAGTGCCTGATAATTTTTAAACATTCTTGAGGAATGCTATGCAAATCTTTATGCTTACTTCTTAGGCAATGCTGGAAACATCTTATAAACTCAAGCTTAAGAGAGATTAATCAACAACTTTATCCTCAGAAACTGTGAATAGTTTTAGGGTTAATTTTTTAAGGAACTAAATACCATGTCAGAACGTCCCAAACTTACCCTCAAAAAGCCCTTGAGCTTAGCTAAAGAAGCTCAAATCCATCAAATGGTAAAAGACAGCAAAAAAGGGACTGTTCAAGAAAAGAATAAACCCTCACTGAAAGAACAAAAGAAAATGGAACATCAAGCTAAGCTCAAGAAATCAGAAGAGATTAAAGCAGCTGTTCAATGGTTGTTGATCACTTATCCTGAATGTTTTAACCAAAAATATTCAAAGCCTCTAAAGCTTAAGATTGAAGAAGACATCTTTAAAGATCTTTCATCAGATCATAAAGTTACCAAAATGAAGATAAGGCAAGCAATCACTTACTATACCAAGAATACACACTACCTAAAAGCTGTGATGAAAGGAACGCACCGCTTTGATCTTAAAGGACAAGAGGTTGAAGAAATCACTCCTCAACATAAAGCTTATGCTCAAGAAAGACTCCACCTTATAACAAGAGCAATTGAGGCTAAAAAAAGAAAGGTGAAGCCACAAAACTAAATGCACATACAGCAGACTTCCCTCTAAAATAATGATAGTGTAAGTCACCACTTGAGAGGCAATACTATGAGCGATAATTCAGGGATTAAAAAACCAAAATCAAGTAAGCTAAGCTTGCATGACAGATTTTTGCGCGCAGTATTCACAAATCCCCAAGTTGTTAAAGAATTCTTTGAAGCCACTCTGCCTGAGAACATTAAATCTATTATTGATCTTAATTCAATTGAGCCTCAAAAAGGATCCTTTGTCACTGATGAATTAAAGCTTCAAGTGACAGACATTCTTTTCTCCGCCAAGTTTAATAATCAAGAGGGATTTTTGTACACCCTTATAGAACATTCTTCGCGTCCTGATAAGTTTCTGCCTTACCGGATGCTGAAGTATATGACGTCCATTATTGATAACCACCTTAAGAAAACAGGCGAAACTAAGCTTCCTCTTGTGTATCCAATAATCCTCCACCAGGGGCAAAAACCTTATGCTTGTTCAACAGACCTTTTTGACCTTTTTGAAGAGAATAAAGAGATTGCAAGACAGATTATGACTAATCCTGTTCAGCTGTTTGACCTTGCAACAGCTTCAGATGAAGAGCTCAAGAGTTTCTTTTGGTTTGGAGCCTCAGCGCTCATTGCCAAGCACATCAAAGACCCGAATATTCTTCCAACTCTTAAGATTGTTGTAGAATTACTCCATAATATTGAAGTCAGAGAAGAAAAAGAGTATATTAAGCAATATATAACAGTTCATCTTAAATATATTGCAGAAGCTGCTGATATACAGGATGAAGAAGAATTTAGAGAGATCATTAGAAAAGGTCTCACCAGCATAGACGAGGAAAACATTATGACACTTGCAGAAAAATGGAAACAAGAAGGTATGCAGCAAGGCTTACAACAAGGTAAGCAAGAAGGGCTTCAAGAGGGCTTAGAAAAAGGCCGATTTGAGATTGCTCGTTCTATGCTTCAAAAGGGGCTTGATATGCAAACTATCAAGGAAATAACCAGCCTAAGCGAAGAAGATCTTTCCCAATTGCTTAACTAGGCTAATTTTGTAAATTATTTTACTTTGGGCAAGTCCTTCCATTCAGTTGTGTAATGAGGTGACAGGAACTGCCTTTGGGTAATCGTATGCGCTGCTTGTTTTATAGCTCCATAACTCACTGTTCTTTTTCCATACCTTTTGTTTAAAGTATCAAGTGTTTGCATAAGCTGCTCTTGACGAGGTAAAGAAGCTTTAAAAAAGGACGGCTGAAAGCTTTCTGGATCTGAAAGCTCTAATAAACACACTCCAGCTTTTTTGTAAGATAAATAAGGTTTATAAATTTTGCTTAATGCACTTTTTGCAGCTGTAATAAAGGTTGGGGTATAATTACACGCGACTTCAAGTTCCACTAAATGATAGTTACTATAAGGCCTAATGTGTACGTCCAATCCTTTTTGGGACAAGATTAGTTCCTCTTATATTATTGTAGTTGTCAAAGGTTGGTTCAAGCCGTTTACGTAAGCTTTTATTCTTTCCCGCTTTGACAGCGATTCGGTCAAACCCTCTTATTAAAGAATTTGCAGACCGACTCAAAAATCAAGGGAAGAAGCCTATGGTTATTAGGGTACCAGGAAGATTTGGCCGTAAATATCCGATAAGCGATGAATTATAATCCTAATATATTGAATTTATTGAGAAAGTAAAAAAGAAAAAGGTGCAAACTTTAACTAAATCTTACTGTTTTATTCAATTTTTATGTTATTGATTTCTTTAAATTATTTTTCTTACCGTGTATTTTCGCTCAAATCTTCCTGGTACCCTAAGTTGCAACACAACCTGATAAACTATCTCTGCACGGTATCACAAATTTCATACCTTAAACGCATGTATGGACCTGCCGCCTGAGTCAAGGCCTTCTTGAAGAATAAAATTGATAAGAGAGTAAATTGGTTGCAGTCATGTATACGGCTTATTAGTAAAGTATTTCTACCTTTAGCCATGATGGGAATCCGCCCTTAAAGAATCCCAATCAACTCGACGGCTTCTAAAAGCCTTACGTTTAAACGGATTTTTCCTCAAGGTGGTTTGACCAATTATTGCCATCAATCTTTCTTCTCTACGACCTCTCTTCAGAACTAAACTCTTTCAGTTATGCAATTGCATACATCTTATAATCTTCTTCTTTCGCAAGGAGAGCCCAAATCATTCGCCCAATTTTATTGGCAAGTGCAACTGTTGCTCGATTCAAGCCTCGCCTTTCAATCAATCCTAAACACCATTTTTCAAGAGAAGAGACTGGATTTCTGCGCCGCATAGCCCAGCTTATAACAGATCTAGCACCATGAATAAGAAGCGTCCTTAAATACATGTCTCCTCTTTTGCTAATTCCTAAAAGCCGAGGTTTACCTCCTGTTGAATGTTGCTTTGGAACAAGGCCAAGCCATGCTGATACTTCTCTACCATTCTTAAACTGTCGGATATCCCCAATTGATGCGACTAAAGCAGAGGCCCCTATCGGACCTATTCCAGGAATTGTCATTAATCTTTTCACAGCAGTATTTTCTTTTCCAAGCTGTTGGAGGTGTTCTTCAAATCTCTCTATCTTTTCTTTAATGAACTTAAATTCTTTAACGAGCTCCCCTAAAAACTCCTTAAAATGAGGAGAAAGTTCCTCAATCTCAGGATCTAATAAGTCTGTCAAAGATTGTTCAAACTTGATAATACCTTGAGAGATTGTAATCCCTTGCTCTAAAAGTAATCCTCGAATCTCATTTACAAGAGAGGTCTTGGCTTGCACAAGGCGGGTGCGAACGCGATGAATAGCTAAAATCTCCTGTTGTGCCAAAGATTTTATAGGAACAAATCTCATATGAGGACGGCTCATTGCTTCACATATAGCGGCCGCATCTGCTTGATCATGCTTATTCCCTTTTACGTAAGGCTTAACAAATTGAGGAGCAATCAGCTTTACTTCATGTCCCATCTCTTGAAACTTACGAGCCCAAAAATGGGCTCCTGCACAAGCTTCCATTCCAATCATGCATCTAGGAAGATTCGCAATAAGTAAAGGAAGCTTTTCTCTGTTCACCTTTTTTTGAAAGACAGCTTTGCCTCTCTTATCAACTCCATGTAGCTGAAACCAGTTCTTGCCAAGATCAATTCCTAATGCTTTTATTTCCATGTGGACCTCCTGTTAAGTGATTAAAGTTCATCTTACTTGAACTTTTGGCACCTTGATGCCGTTTCTCATATCATATGAGAATAACGGGCAGGTCCATCCCATTAACTCGGGTTACCTTAAGTAAAATCTACTTAAAATGAGCAATCAAGTGAATTCTACTTATGGGTTCTTTTCAATTTTTTCCGTAGTTTGATACTAATAAGGCGCATGCCTGATTAAGAAGCATCATTAAGCTTCTCTTATTTATCTTAGATTTAAGGAGGAATACATGAAATTGAAATACTTAATGCTGACTATTATAAAATTTATTTATGTATACCAAGGGATGGCAAGCAATCCTTTAGAAAGTGAGCTTGAAAGAGAGGGTAATAGTGAAATTGTGGCCTATAGAACCATAAATTCCGTATTAGATGAAGAAACACTCAATTTTCAGGTTGAAACCCCTAAGTATTATTATATAAAAGCTGTCGCTCTACAAGATGAAGAACAAATGCAAGAGGCAATAGAATATTTTAAGCTAGCAGCTCACTCAGGTCATCATCGTGCTGCTTATATCTTGGCTCATTTCTATTTGGAGGGAAAATACTTAGAAAAATCTGCAGAAGAGGGAATGAAGTATCTTATTATGTCTAAAGATAGTGGAAACCTTGAAGCAAAACAGGAACTGGATTTTATTAGAAACTCAATAGATGAATTAACTGAATATTTGCCTGAATCAGGAATAATTAAAGGGTTACGTAAAGCAAGCTACGTAGCTAAAAAAGTTGAGAGTATTACTTGGTGGCTACAATGTAGTGGTACAGGTCTTTATCACTTCTTAGACATTTTAGGATATAATAGTCAAGCAAATTTTGTAGAAAATGGGTTACGATATAACCAAATGATTAATGGTGTAAGTAAGGTAGTTTATGGTGGAAGTGATTCAATCGTTTTTGGTAGACTTGAGCCACTTTTAACTAGTGGTCTTGGTATCATTCAACTAGGAAGTATTTATCTGCAATCAGAAACCCTAAAACAACAAAAAAAATTAGAGTTAAAAGCTCAAAAATTGAAAAATTTAAAAAAAGAAAATTCAGAAGACTATCCTTCTGAGTGGGAATCAATTTACCATGAAAAACAACAAAAGATAAAGGAAAAGAAAAAAGTATGTGATAACCAAATGATAGGTGTAAATATTGCTGAAAATATTATGGGTACAACTCTTATAGCCTGGGCAGAAAATAAAGAAAGAAATTTTCTACAAGTTTTTCTGAATAGTGCATCAAAATGCTTTAAGGTATACGGCTATCAGATTATTTCTACAATCCTCAAGGAAACTCCAATTAAAGAAGTAGCAAAAAGAAAAGTGGGTAGCATTATTGACAATATCAGGAGTAATTTTAGTGAAGCACTTAATAGTAATTCTAATCTAGATAAAGTGTTTGATAAATTTAAAAACGAATTTTATGAGTATATTGATAGGTACGTAAGCATGGCACCTTAAAAGGAAGGCCCTGTTGCAAAAATATTATTTGAGCAGATTTAGGTCTTTTTGCAGTTTTCAATTAAACAGTATAGACACTGAATTGTCGGTTAACGAGACGGATTTCTCCCTTGAGTCCTTGGCGATATTTCCAAAGATCCATCTGTCCCTTTTTAAACATCCTCATCACTTCAAACCCTTTAATCGTTGCATAAGCTGTTTTCAAAGATTTAAACCCTAGAGTTGGTTTAATCAGTCGTTTGAGTTTACCATGATCAGCTTCAATAAGGTTATTGAGATACTTAATCTGTCGATGCTCAAGGTCTTGAGGACAAAGTCCTTCCTTCTTTAATTCTTTGATCGCTACAGCATAAGTAGGTGCCTTATCTGTATTAATTTTACTTGGTTTTTCCCATTCCTTAAACTTTCTTAAAGCCTTTGAAAGAAACCGTTTGGCAGCACTGATATTTCTTGTCGATGAAAGATAAAAGTCTATAGTACGCCCTCGCTTATCAAGAGCTCGATAAAGGTAAGCCCATTTACCCTTAACTTTTACATAAGTTTCATCAACTCTCCAGCTATAGCCAAGCCCTGGTTTCCAATACCACCTGAGCCTTTTCTCAATCTCTGGAGCATAAGTGATTACCCATCTATTAAGAGTTGTATGATCAACCGTAATGCCTCTTTCTTCCATCATTTCTTCAAGGTCCCGATAGCTGATCCCGTATTTACAATACCACCTTACGCATCCAAGAATAATATCCCCTTGAAAATGACGCCACTTAAAATCATTCATCCAATAGTCCTCTAATTTTTAGAAACTCTGAACGAAGACAAAACTTTTTGCAACAGGGCCCTTTTTCGTATAAATGAACCATAATTGTCAGGATAGAATCTAAGAGGTTGTCGAGCATTTGTCAATAAATGCTTAAACTCATTTATTCCTGACATGGTTATGTCCCTCTTCCTGACATCAGGTTAGAGTATACTCTATATGGACATAAAAATGCTTCATGGGTATTTTATTTCAAATTATACCTAATAAATTTTTAGGGACTAAATTATTTAAGTTACATAAATTAGTTTTATGATATAATAACATTATTATATATTTATTAAATGGAGGGTAAAATGATACCAAGAGCAAAAATATCTAAAGGTGGGAAAATTGTTATCCCTGCCTTCTTTAGAAAAAAGTTAAATCTCAAAGATGGTGAAGAAGTTATGCTTGAGATTCAAGATGAACATCTTGTGATCACTTCTCTCAGGCATAAGCTTGAAAGCGCGCGTCAAACTGTAAATCGTTACCATTCTACTAAAGAAAGTTTAGTGGATGTATTGTTTGAAATGCGTCGTGAGGAAGCTAAGCATGAGCACTAATGTTATTCTAGACTCTTCAGCTCTTCTTGCCCTCCTTAAAAATGAACCAGGCGCAGATATCGTTGAATCTCTCCTTGGTAAAATCATAATGTCGAGCATAAACCTTTCTGAAGTCGCTACTGTATTACTCAATTCAGAAATGACCCTACAAGAATGTCAAGACACCGTTTTACCTTTTATTTCAGCAATTGTGCCTTATGATGAAGAATTTGCTTTGCTGACGGCAGATCTTAGAAAAAAAACTAAATCTTATGGCCTCTCATTAGGAGACAGAGCTTGCATTGCTCTTGGACAAAAATTACAGCTCCCTATCTATACTGCCGACAAGATCTGGAAAGAATTGCAGCTAGATAATATTGATATCAGACTTATTAGATGAGCCCTACATTCCTTTTAATATTTGCAACTAATTTATGCGACATTTGAGATGATTTAAGCATCAAGAAAGGGACAGATGGGTCTTTGGAAATATGGCCTCTATATGAGATATATTGCAGAACTCCCTAAGATTAGCAGGCGTTGGATTTTGCCATATTTATAAGCTTTTCTTATTGACTCTTATAATAGTTAAAGTAGACTAATTAATCATAAAGAAAGTTTTTACTTAAAGAAATTCATAAGGGGAGTACGATGACTATAAAAATAAAATATATAAGTTTAATCTTATTGGCATTAACATTAGCAACTAGTTATGCCAGAGCATCAAGCGAAATTGATTATTCTCAATTAACTCCTCGAAAGGCAAGGCCACTTGCTGTAAATGGTGATAGTAAAGCACAGTTATGGATGGGTAATTATAAAAGCAACTTTGAAAGAAAAAACAACCAAAGAGAAGCCGTAGATTGGTTTGAAAAAGCAGCGCTGAATCCTAAAAATAGTCAAAAAGAAGCGGTTGAAAAAATTTATACGATAATAAATCAAAAGACACGTGAAAATCAGTATGACTTCGAAGAAACGGCTAACTCTATTAATAATAATAAACTTAATGAAAAATTATTAGATTTAGCAAATAAAGGTAATGCAAAAGCTCAATATGAACTCGGCTGTAAATATTTTGATTCAAAAGAGAGAATAGAACAAATTGCACTAAAAGCAGGGGTATTATTTGATCCAGAAGGCGTTGAATTGATTTATAAATCAGCTTTGCAGTTTCATAATCCTGCTATTGTAAAGCTAGCTTCAATAGCGAAAACTATATTAAAGTAAAATGCATATTAAGGCGCTTAAGATGGCCCTGGTGCAAGAAGTATAATTGGCCAGGTTTAGGTTTTTTGAGGTTTCAGGCTGTACAGAGACTAAATTGTTGGTTAACTAGAGGGATTTCTCCTTTAAGCTCTTGGCCATCCTTCCAAAGACCAATCTATCCCTTTTTAAACATCTTCATTACCTTGAATCCTTTGATCGTCGCATAAGCTGTTCTTAAAGAATTAAATCCTAATGTTGGTTTAATCAGTCGCTTAAGTTTACCATGGCCAGCTTCAATAATCTTATTCAGCTCCGCCCTGTTGCTTAATTCGGTTGGTTAGATGGAACTCTCCTTAATATGCTCTTTTTCAATCTGCTTTAACTGACTGTGGCATCCCAGCTTGTGTCATTTTGTTAAGGAGGCAACATATCAAATGTGTCTCTGCTTGTTGATTATTCCAGTTTCTTGAATGAAGTTTTCTCCCAAAGATCGTCTTTAGTCTGTAAAAAGTATTCTCAACTTTATTCCTGCGACCATTGATCTTGCTACAAAAATTTAGACATTGTGAACCGAGATGGTTTGATTTTTGTAGCAAGATCAATGGATCAAGCCGAGTTTTATTACCGCCAAGCTGCCAGCCAAGGCAATACAGAAGCACAGCTCCATCTAGGGGGCCTTTTAGAACATCAAGGGAAACGTTGAAGAAGCTGAAGGCTACTATCGCCACCCTGCAGAACAAGGATGTGCCCCTGCCCAAAATAGCTTAGGGTTTTGTCTTGAGAGAAAAGGGGACTTACAAGGCGCCTTCATGAATTATGAGAAAGCAGCAAGGAAAGGTCATAAGCTTGCTTGTCTTAATTTAGCTCATCTCCTTAAGCAGCACCCTGAGCTCTTTAGTGGCTCCCAAGAAGAAAGGATGCAGGAAATTGACCACCTTCGAGACAGAGGAAAGGAAATGTACAACCAATGGTCTCAAGGGCGCAGCTTTAAACCCTAGCCTTTAGCTCACCTTGATAACTGTTGGCCTTGTCCCACTGTGCTGACTTTAGCAGGGTCAACAAATATTACCATAGCCTCCCACAATGCTGAAGAGTTTATGAGAATCCATGTATTAACCATATTGTGGAACTCCTTAAAGCTAGGGTATTAAAACCTGGATGTATTGCAAGTTTGAGCTAAGGGAAATTTTTCAATTCTGATCTGTAAGTATTGTTTAGTATTAAACTTGTTGGCCTTCTGCTTTTTGTTTTAGAAACTTTTCTTATTTTAAATCCTAAACAATTTCTGCATAACGGATATGTCAAAATGACAATTCTCTTTTGCATACATTTAAATTATGACTATTTGGTATAGGGGAGTGACTCACCTATTTTTAAGGAGTAAAAGTCATGTCTTCTAATCATTAATTAAATTTCTTATCCGACATTTTATTTAAAAATCACCAGTCTACCTGACATGAATAGACTTACTTGAACATATTTACAAATTTAAGGAACAAACCATGCGTAATTTCTTGCTACTATCCCTGTTTTTAGGATCCCCCCTTATGGCATCAGATAACTCAGTAAACAAAACTCCTGCATTAAATCAACTTGCGTCGAATGATATTGTGTGGACCCCTCAAGCTCCCCTTAGGTCAAGAGCGACAGCAACACGCGAATATTGGGAAAATAGAGCTATTACAGATCCACTTGTTAAAATCCGTGGCAATACTGTATGGGTTGGCAAGCGAATAAGCAAAACTGATGTACAACAAGATGATCTAATAACTAATTATTAACTCGAACTATGGATAAGCTATAAGCATTAACTTATTCAAGATATTGAGGTAACCTTGGTTTGAAAAATAAGGAGATACCCCACTGTTGATAGATTACGATAGATTGTTTTGTTTAAGGTAGAACCCTTTCTTAAGATACTTATATGTTGGGAGTACGCTGTTATCGGATAAAATAAGAGCGTCTAGGAGAAGAGGAACCGTCAGATACTAGGTCAAGTCAAGCAAGGACCGGTGAACAGCTTGGTTTTCTTCTTTATTTAATAAATACTTTAGTTCCGAGCAACTGATTGAGTAATAAGACTCGAATATAAGTAAGGAAAAAATAGTATAAGTGACCTATCAATGACTATGAGAGGATGATTATGAGCTCATTAAGTATCGTTGCTGGCATTGATGTTAGCAAAACCAAGCTAGATGTTTATATTCATCCCCTTGGCAATTATAAGATATTCAATAATACAGCTCAAAGTTTTGAAGAGATCATTATCTTTCTTAAGCAGCATAACGTAACTAAAGTTGGGTTTGAGGCTACAGGCGGTTATGAGAAACTTTGTGCTCATGCTCTTTTGGCAAATGGCTTACAAGTGTATATTATTCAGGCTAAATGGGTTAGAGATTATGCTAGAAGCCTAGGTATCATAGCTAAGACAGATAAAATTGATTCAAGCTTAATTGCTCGCTATGTAAGTAACCCAGATATGCGCGCTGCTGCTTTAAGTCCCAATCATGCTAACTTTTTAAAAGAACTCTTGTGTCGTAGAGAGCAATTAGTAGAGATATTGAAAATTCAAAAAATCCAGAAGCAGCAAATAACTAACCTAGCTATAGTCAAGCAAATGGATAAGCTAATTGATGTATTAGAGTGCCAAGTAAAAGATTTAGAAAATGGAATGATAGACGCCCTTAAAAAGGAACCAGGTTTAGCTCAAAAGTATAAGTTATTAATTAGCATACCAGGTATAGGTAGAATAGTTGCTATTTCTCTGATTTGTTATTTACCAGAGCTTGGTACTCTTTCAGCAAAACAAATAGCTAAGCTTGCAGGGCTTGCCCCTATTAACTGGGATAGTGGTAAAAAGCAAGGTAAGCGCTTTATTCAAGGTGGAAGAGTGCAAATAAGGAAAGCCCTTTATATGTCCATTATCTCTGCAAAGGAATTCAACAGTTATATTAAGAGCTTCTTTACCAGGTTAACCACCCAAGCCAAGAAACCATTCAAAATCGCTGCAACTGCTGCAATGAGGAAATTACTAATTCTTGCGAATGCTTTAGTGAGAGATGGACGAATTTTTTGTGAGCAATATTAATTGTTTTTTATTGACTATTAACACAACTGCTGTTCAACTCTAGATCAATTAGAAGAGGGCTTATTAGAACCTCAGATTTTGTAGCTTGTTGCAACTTCAAAGTCACCTCTTCCAGCCTACAAGGCTTAGCTACTCTCTTATAGGCTCCTCAGCAACATACATGTTGCAGGTTTGAAATAAGGGAGCAAACTAGCAGGATTGGCAAAAAAGGTAGAGTCATGAAATTAGACCATAGAATCCAGCAATCCTTGTAATGCGTTAATCTGAGCCTGAAGGGGTGTAAGCCCTTGTCCTTTAGCCGGTCTTAAACTCCCGACTTGAATCTCATATACTAAATATGGCTGTATTTTTTCTTTACTTTTTGAATGAGGGATATAAGTAAAGTTTTCATACCCTAGAGGCTTCAGTGTTTCTTCCAAAATACTTTTTAAAAATATAAGGCGGTTATCTTCTAAAGGGATATCTTGATGAGTCCCTTTTACACTGTGAGCAGCTTTCTTATATTCTGCCCTACACAGTTTGAATATCCCTTTGCCCAGCGCTTGTAATAAGGCCGCTTCTATAGTTTCGTCTTCCCCAAAAGTTGGATAAACGTTTTTCCCTTGAAGCTCAAAGCGATAAATATTGTTCTTTAAATAAGGGCTTTTAGCAATTTTATGGTAGCTAAATTCTCTAATGCCTAAGGAACGTAATTTAGCTTCTAAAAGCTTAAGGCAATAGCCCACATTTTTAACGGCGTCTTCCTTGTTTCCAATAGTTGTAAGCAACACTTTAACAGATAAAATATCAAGAGCTTTTTGAGCTGCTTCTTGTTGAGCGTCAAGCAATCTACCAGCCTGCCCTTGCAGTGACTTAAAGTGTTCTAACTTAGACTGAACAGTTACTGTAAAGGTAGGATTATGATCTGGGCCTGTTTTCTCATGAGAATAGTAAGGCTCATCACGCAGCATCTGTAAAACTTCTTGAAGAATATTTTTTGGTGTAAATTGTATTTGGGTACGAGCAGGAAGGCTTACAAAATAAGATGATTCAAGGGAAGGCACTGAGTCCATCCTTTTTTCAAGGGCACCAACAACTGCTTTAGGAGCTTCTTCTCCTGTCCAGTGCCAAAGAATAAAGTTTTGGACTGATTCTAACCCTTTATCAAGATACAATAAGCCTAAAAATGATTTTAAAGAATGCTTACTAAGGTGAGGATTTAAGTTATATTGCGTTACTATTGCAGATAAGCTTTCTGCAGAAATCAGACTATTATACTTTTGAACAAGCTCCCCTTCTGTGCTTTCAGGAAAGCGATGATAAAGCATATCACGGAGAATAAATCTAAGGATGCCCTCCCCCACAAATTGAAAGCCTTCAAACTGAGAAAATTCATAAAAGGCTCTCTTATAAAGATTGTTACTGAATAAAGCAGAAAGCGGGCTTTCTTCAATAGCTTCTTGAGAGATAGAATTCATAATATTAGAAATAAAGGTTGGAGCTCTTTCACTTGTATAATATCTCTTAAAAAATTTATGGCTTGCTTCTATTCCCCCATCGCTATAAATGGCGCCAATGAGGGATTCGACAAAATCAGCTTGTCGATGAGATTGTAAGGTTTCTTCTCTTGTAAAGGTGGATAGCTTTAATCTTTTAGATATTGCTGCAAGTCTTAAGTGTTTTGATAAGTGAGCAAGAGTTTCATTGCAGGTAAGTGTAGAACAAATTTTTGATAATTGATTGGCATTAAGTTTCGGAAAATCCTTCCATAAAAATTCTCGTATTACATGCTCTAAGACAGCATCACCTAAGAATTCTAGACGTTCATATCCTCGCGATGAATGGGAATGTCCAATATCAGTGGTACTGTGCCTTAAAGCTAAATGTAAAAGCTCAGGCTTTTTGAACGTATAATCTATTTCTTGAGACAGTTCTCGGAGAAGTTGCGTCTCGTCTTTAGAAATATCTATACTTTCAAGTGAACTCGAACTAGCAGAACCATGGTGGAAATCCAGCGTTTTGGGCTCGCCTTCTTCCTCTCTTTGAGCTTTTTGTTTTCCTCTCTGACCTACAAAAGGTGCCTTAAGTATTTTAAGTTGATCTTCTTGTTCTTGGCTTGCTGCGATTGGTAAGGCTTGGATTAAGCAAAAAACATAGAATAAAATAGATAAATATTTATGCGTAAAGTATATCATACTGATGTCTCCCCTATAATTTACAATTAAATATAGTCTCTTAGGCCTTTTCAAGCTTAAAGATCCTCAGGCCATATCATTAAAACCACTTTAAGTAACTTACTAACAAGCCTGCCTTCGATATAGGAAGCAGATACTACCATAGCGTTTCACAATATCTTAAAGTTTGTATAAATTCTTTCTGGTTCATATTATGAAACTAGCTAATTTTAGCATATTATTATTTATACTTTTTAAGGCCTTAAGAATTTAAAAAATTTATTGCTTCTTAAATATATAATTGTATACTATATGACTATAGACATATAATCATGGAGATAACTATGATCCAAATTGGCGCAGGTGAATTTAAAGCCAAATGTTTAAAGCTCATGGACCTCACTGAACAAAAGCATGAAACTATCATTATCACTAAGCGCGGTGTTCCTGTTGCTAAACTGGTGCCTTATACAGAGACGCCCTCTTCTCTTTTTGGTTTCATGAAACAGTCTCTCAAAGTAAAGGGAGACATCATTAGCCCAATTGAGGAAAAGTGGGATGCAGCATTATCCTGATATACGACTAATTTTAGATACTCATGCTTTTCTGTGGCTCATGAGTGGAGAAAAAGAACTTTCTTCAGAAGCAAGAAATGTTATAGAGGCATGTCTTATTGATGGTGCTATTGCTATAAGCGCTATTTCTCTTTGGGAAGTAAGCATGCTCCACGCTAAAGGAAGAATACTCTTGAATCAGCCTTGCTTGGCTTGGATCAAAAGAAGTCTTGAGGCACCAGGCATTACTTTATATCCTCTCACCCCAGAAGTTACTGTTGAGAGTGCTTCTCTTCCTGGGAATTTTCACGGTGATCCCGCTGATAGGATTATCGTTGCAACAGCAAGAGTTCTTGGCATACCGCTTCTTACAAGGGATCAAAAAATTATTGATTATGGCAAAGATGACTATTTGCATTGCATAAAAGCCTAAGCTGGGCCCTGTTATCTTTCAAAAGGGTTGTGATACTGTGTTAAGGATCAAGGATTATTTTTAAGGATTGATTTTTGGAAAGTTATGCTAGGTTTTTTTGGCTTCAAAGCTTGGGCGCTTATTTGAATTTTAATAGGATCCCTTGCTTATCCTGCTTTCCTAATACAGTATTGAAACATGAAACATAGCCTTTCCCTACTTTTATTCTTTTTTGTACACCTTGCTCATGCCTTTGATGAGGAAGATTTGAAAAGCTTGCATGTACAAGTAAATGCTGGTCAGCGGGTTTGTGCTGTAGAGTTTAACTTACAAGGTGCAGATCTTAGAGATATGAATTTAAAAGGGGCTGATTTTACGGGTGCTAATTTGAGAGGGGCTAATTTTTCTCACTCAAATTTGGCAGGAGCATTATTTCACCGTGCTAATCTTTCTAAAGTAAACTTCCATAAAGCAAAGTTGAAAAAGTCAGATCTAACAGATGCTAATATTAATGGCGCAAGCTTTAAGGGGGCATATCTTCTTGGAATACATTACCATCATGCTCACTCTGCAAAAGGCACTTTATTTGAAGATAAGGAAGAATTACTTAAGAGAATTACTCATGAAGAAAGAATTTATACTATTAAGGAAAAGTTTATTGTTGGAAAGAAATGATCTATTTGTATAGACAAGGCTTCAACCCTGAAAGATATTCATGTTTTTTTATATGAAGAGCTCAATAAATTAAGTAAAGATAAAAGAGAATACACTGTTTTAGATTTTCGTTTTTTTAATTTGCAAAATGCGAGCCTAGTAGATCTCGAAGATTTCACTTCACAAGAGGATCAAAGTCTAGTTGCCCATCAGTGCTTAGAATTTTTACAAAAGCCTTTCTTTAGCGCCTTAGTTGAAGAAGTAATTCCTATTTGTAGCCAGCAAGCTCTCATTGTTTTCCTCAAGAAAGAAGAGACTATTTCAGCTCAAAAGAGGCAACCTTATACTTTTCTCGACCTTCATGGGAAAGTACCTACGGAGGTTAAATTTAAATGGGTTGATCAATTTATTAGGAAAGCACATCGCAACCATGCTTCTACCGTGGAAATTATTACAGGAAGGGGACTTAATAATCCTCAAGGAATAATGGGGCTTCTTTGGAATAGATGCTATCATTATTTATGTAGTAAAAAATTTGAACCTTATATTGAGAAAATACGTTCTATTAATAAGGAAGGTGGGTGGAAGGTTACCTTAAAAAATGGTCACCATACTAAAAAGAGTAAAGAGAAGAAGAGAAGGAAGCATACGGTAAGCTTATATGGAGCAAATGCTCCCTTTAAGAATTTTAAACTAAGTGTAGTTCCTGCTTTAGAAAAAAAGGTAGAGCCAAAAATTATAAAAAGAAAAAAGAAATCTAAACAATCAAAGCAGCCATCCAATAGCACTGTTAGCGCTTATACAAAAATCACGGCAAAGGGTTGTATAAGCTTAGAGCTCAAGTAAAATAAGGTCGTGTTGCAAAAATTGATGGTGATAATTAACTCGTAGGATATTTTTAATATCTACGTCCCAACTATGTCCGAAATTTAAAATCCTTAGCTTAATTGTAATCTTAGCTGCAACTTTAGAAAGTTTTTGCAACAGCGCCAAATATATTTTAATCATAAATTAAAGGGGAGACATCAATATGAAATATTTTACGCGCAAGCCTTTACTTTTTTTATTAAGTACTTTCTTCTTAATAAACTCCTATCCAAGTATAGCAAGTCAAGAGCAAGAAGATAATCCTAAGGTCTCCAGCATTGTTTATTCAAGTTGGAAAGGTAAACAGAAAATACTAAATGAGGGAGGAGAGGCTGGCGCAGCTCCTTCAAGGGTTTGTGCGTCTAGCCTTATAGGCCCTTCTCTCCAAAAAAAATCTAAAAAGAAAACCAATTTACAAAAGGCTAAAGTAGATAAGAGGGAAAATAAGCAAAGTCAGCAATCAACCTCATCTCCCCACTCTATTTTAAAAGTAAAAACTCAAAAAACAAATACTCCAAAAACTTTAAAGAAAATAAGAGCACAGGTTGAAATTTTTGAAGAGTCAGGAAATTTCTTAGCAGCTTCTCAAGAAATGGATCGGTTTCTTAAGATGACAAGCGCTCCAACCTTAGAAGATTTATGTTATGCTCTTGACCTCAATCGTAGAGCCCCTCTCATCAAACAACGGCAAAATCGTCCTCAACACCTTGCTACTCTTATTGCCAACCATCTGAAAATTGATTCGCAAGCTACAGATATCTATTTTCAGAAATACTCTTGGCAACAATTTTGGCCTTACCTTGATTTTTTAATTGCTGAAACTGCAGAAGATCCAACGTATGAAATACGGCATTTTAAATACAAATTAGATGGCCAAGATATTTATGACCATCTGCAGTGGATACTGGCACATATGAGATCATATAAATATCCCATCGGTATAAGTGAGGATCGCTATGGGACAGAAGGTAACAAATCAGCAGAAGGGGTTTGGGATATCTATCATGAAGGACTAACAATCAATAATTATACTCAAAAAGAAAACCAAGCTCGAAACTCATTTGCTTACCATTTTTATGGGGGAGCAGTTGATACTACGCGCTTAGACCAAGGAACTTTTTATAATTTAATGGTCCGAGCTGGTTTTAAAGAAGAAGACTTTGAGAAAGGGAAGCATGGGTTTCAAGATAAAATTCTTGTAAAACCTTCCCTTCTTAACAAGGACACCCTCGAGCAATGTTATGCAGCTTTAAAAGAAGAAGTTGCTTTAACTTTGGAGAGAGCAAAGCATCCTTATGTTACCTTTGTCTTTGAATTAAGGCCTGATGCTTCCTTTTCTGTAAATGAGCTTTTTAGTTACAATAATGGCACCCTTTTTAAGTATTTTTATGAAGAACTACAAGGGCCAGCTGCTACTATCATTGAGGACCGAGAAAAACGCCTTTATTTTTGTTTTCATAATGTCAAACAAATAATCTTAGATCTTCATAAAACATCCTCTTTAGAAGCATTAAATAAAGTTCAGGAATTTATGGTGAAAAGATATAATAATTTTGAGAAAGAATGCACTATTATCACTGGACGGGGCAATCATGTTAATTCAAATGGAGCCATAGGCGTATTACATCAAGCTTTTAAACAATGGGCTAAGAAAGAGCTAAAGCCATACATTAAAACTTATATTCCATTTGGAAAAGATGGAGGATACAAAATAATTTTACGGCAGCCGACGACCTTACTTTTAACAAGACAACCCTTTGAGGTCCATCTTGAGGAGGCAACGTCAAGCATCTTAAAAGCAGATCAAACAAATGATAAGCGCCTTATCATAACCCACCAACAGGCACAATCTGACATTTATTTTTATACGTTAGCAAGCAAAGCTTTCTTAAAGCTCGCCCAGCAGCATTCTTTCACACCGACACATTATTTAAAGAATGCAGAAAACGGCATTTATTTGACATGGAAGGACTCATAACTTTATGGTTTTGATGCTTGTATTTTGACAGGATCCTTGCATGCTGATCACTTGCAAAAGTGAGGCAGGGTTCATTATTAAATTCAGTTAAAAACTATGATTCTCCTTTGATTATTTTTGAGTCGACAGGAGGATATGAAAAGCTCCTGATTGTTAAAACCTTAGTTCGGGCCCTTAAAAGAGATTAGTTCTTGGGATAACAGCACGCCATGCGCGTGTCTGAGTTCCAGTACTTCCATCCTTATAGGCGTAGTTTGCGGTTGAGGGCAGAAATTAGGGGTTTGATTTTTTGTGAGGATAACAACATCACGCCATGCGTAAGTCTTCCTATCAGCGTACCTCTCTCCTACAAGAATCGTCCTACTAGGATTTATTACCTTCACCTTGGTTATTCTCCACTAAGAGGGTAAAATCTCCTCATCATGAAAGATTGCTTCAACAGGTTCTAAGCCCTCTTTAGGAGTCTATCAGGCTCTTGTCTGATTCTGTTGACTCTCATCCTCGATGCTGCCAACAATTACTGAACCATCGGCGCTTATGCTACAAGACCTAATGTATATTCCTCTCTTTTTCAGCCAATAGCATTGAATCATGATAATCTATGCGACTACAGGAATACTGGCTAATGTAGATCTTGGCACGTCAGATAAAAATTAAGGAGGATGCTATCCCCCAAACAGTTAAACCTTACATGATTTTAAATTATTTTATAGCATCAGAAGCACCACAGCCAGCTCCAAGAGCTACCCCAAGAGGCGCACCAGCACCTGTAGCGTCAAGGGCAATAGGACCAAACGTACATACAAGAGGTTTAACAACCTTAAACGTTGCTGAAGCCGTTCCTTTTAATGAATTGATTAAAAGAGTTGATGATGATACATCTGGATCACCCCCACCAACACTACTAATAGCTTTTTTATAGCAAGAAGAATCAGTGAAAGGCCCGTCTCCATCAGAGTATCCTTTACATGCAAGAAGAGCAAATGCTCCTAATGGACCAACACACAGTTTTCCTTCAAAAGAACGAAGGCTGATTTTTCCACTAAAAAAGCTAGCTTTTTTACATAGAGCTTTTTGAACTGCGCTTTTGCTTGTTGCGCCCTTGGCAGAACTTGCTAGTTTACTTATATTGTCTGATATTACGTCAGCTTTAGCATGAGATACTAAAAAACAAGCTGTAAAGACAACGCTGCTATTTAAAAGAAATCTGGATACTTTCATTTTATTTCCCTTGATAGAATTTTACATTCAAAATTTATGCTACTTTTATTATTAAAATAAAAAATGATTAATATTTCGTGTATAAGAACATTTTTAACACATGACATCAGACTGATCTTTCTACAAAAAACTAGACAGTATGAACTGAGATGGTTTGATTTTTGTAATAGTTGTATTCCCACTAATTTGGACTTTGGTAGTTGAGTATCGAATGCCTCCTTTTAGCGTTATAAAATGTGAAGATATACTCAAAGATATCTTTAGCTTCTTCTAGAGTTTTATAGTTCTTAAAATAGACATGCTCTGTTTCCCGCCTGGGCGATGACCCACACAGAGATCATACAGCTCTTGCCGAGGAAGAGGACGGGGGAGATCAACCTGGGGCGCTTTAGTGATCAGCTCAGTTTGCACCTCAGGGCGATGACCTTGAATCTTCCCTTGCGCCTTCAACACAACCTTGCCAGGCATCGTGATGGTGTTCGGGACCTGAATCTCTTTAAAGCCTTCGCGCTCCCGGATCTTTCACCCTCACCCCTCACAAAAATAACATATACTGTTCAACCTCTTGCTGGGTCGTGGTTTTTCTTTTCTCCTAAGGCTATAAATAACGCTTTTTAAATTTTTCTATTTTTTCTTCATCAATTGGATAATCTTTGCCAATAATTAAATCAATATCTGGCCGTTTTATTGCAGGGACTTCTAAATCCTTTAATATAGAAACGTATGAAGCTGAACGTGTTAGATGATCTTCTGTCTCAGAATATAATATGTCTATAAGTTTTTGTGCTATTTTCTTCTTAAGCTCTTTATCTTTTATTTCATTTATAACAGCCCCTATATTGCTAAGAGCTAAATCTCTTACCCCAGGTTCTTCATCATGCTCAATCATATCTAATCCCTTCTCAGCGTATTCTGGTAAGCAAAGAATACCGAGAAGCTTCCCTATTAAGCTTTCTCTGACATAAGAATCTTCATGGTCAAGATGTTGAGCCATTAATGGGACAAGGTGCATTAAACTCGCATCAGTTACCAAACTGATAGCTCTACATAACTCATTCTCATCTTCTCCTTTTAAGTATTCTTTAAGCTGTGCCATAGAGACAGGAGAGATTGTTCCTGTATCAAAATATTCATCTCTTATTTGTTTAACACTTTTCCATTTTTGAGCCATCCAACGCTCCTACTTATCTACGTTATCTTTTAAAAACTGTTTTGCATAATCTAATAATTTGCTCGACTGGGAAAGCTCTTTCTGCAGCGCTTGACGCTCAATTTGAGGTAATTCAGGATAACTCAAACGATTATTTATTCTTTGAATATGCCTGGTAAGGCCTCTTTGAGCACTTTCAGCTTTTTCTATATGATTGTATTTAACACCTCTTTCTAAAGCCTTATCTATTTGCTGTCCTTTTATTTCCTGTTGAGCCGCTCTTAACGTTGATGCTCCTTTCTTCGCGCCCTCGCGCTCCAATAACTCTGCTTTGTATTCATGATTTCTACCAATTAACTTCTTTGTCTCTTTTGAAAAAGGAGAGGTATCAATATCCTTAGCAACTTTTTTCAAAGCCTGTTTAGAAGCAACCTTTTCTAAGAGCTTCTTTCCTATTTTCTTCACCAAAAAGCTATTATTTCGGATCGCATTCTCTGCTGTGAAGGTGGCAACACCAATATCTTCGCCTGCAAGCATCGTGGCAATAGCGGCGGTCAACTGAGCCTTCATTACGGTCTCATCCATCTGTCCTAAAACGGTCGTCAACTGCTTATCACCTAACCTCTTAACAAGCTCTTCCCCTGCAATCTCACCAAAAAAGCCTCCAATGGCTCCAGATAATAAGCCTTTCTCAATATCATCCGAAAGGATCGCCCCCATCCCTCCCCCTAAAATCGCATGCGCAAGTTTATGGGTAAGGTACTCAAACTGACCATCACTATAGAGTTGCGCGATTTCATTTGCGCCTAAGCCGCCAAGTGTTCCAGCAACAATCATCCGAGCTGCAGATAACAAGGCTTCCTCTGGCTTTACACCCCCTATCGTCATGTTCAATCCTGATGAGACCATCGACCTCACCGCATTCACTTTCAGATGCTGCTGCCATCCTTCGGGTTGCTTGGGAAGATTAAAAGTCCCACTCAGCTCATGCATCAAACCCGCACTGGCGGTGTCTATTATTAAAGTTCTTGTAAAATGGGATGACGTTAACTCCTTGCCAATTTGCTTCAGGTTCCCTTGATGCATCACCGCAGAACCCACCGTCTGAGACGCCACACTCGTCAAGGCTGCTCCTCCCATCGCCGCCACCACCCCATCCGTTGCAACCTTAAAGAGTCCCGCTGCCCAACTTGTCGCCGGGTTAAAAAGAAGAAGACTTGTCCCTAATCTCGCCACCATCGCAAGGGCTTGATTCCCGCCCGGACGATGACCCACACAGAGATCATACAACTCTTGATGAGGAAGAGGACGGGGGAGATCAACCTGGGGCGGTTCAGTGACCAACTCAGTTCGCACCTCAGGCCGATGACCTTGAATCTTCCCTTGCGCCTTCAACACAACCTTGCCAGGCATCGTGATGGTGTTCGGGACCTGAAGCTCTTTAAAGCCTCCACGCTCGCGGATTGCTCGCTTCTTATTATAAAGCTCCCTCTTTTGCGGCTGCATCACACTGGCGTCTTCAACCGTCAGATCTCTCTTCGCCTCAATCAGAGCAGACCCCTTCTTCCCCTCCATCTCAACCCCCACCAGATGAATATCCTGATGAGAGAAAGGATGGATCGGCCCTTCCGAGAGGACCTTTGCCCGCACAACCCTATAACTTGGCTGCATCTCTTCCTTGCGCATCCCTCGGCAACTCGTCGAATCCTCCATTAATGACCTCGTGATCAAAGGCGAAAGGTGCATCTTCTTTTGAGTCTCTGGCGACCAGCCTCCTTCCCCAACGATAAGGGTGACGCCTTGAGCAAACAAGGACTGAAGCTCTCTGACTTTCTCATACCCGGCAAAGATCTCTTGGATCTCTTTGGGATCCTTCAAAACCCTGCCATATTTATAAAGGCCACTCACCTCCTCTGGAAGCGCTTCTGATAGGGTCACTGTCTGCTTCTTGATCTCCTTCTTCCTCTTCACACGACCCCAAACATTCTTCCGCTTCCACATCTTCTTCATCTCATGCGTCTCGGACCATGTGTGGTGCTGACGTTGAATCGCAAGATGCCCAACATCCTCAATCAGCAGCTCTGTGTGAAGGGTTCCTGTCGTCAATAAGTCTTCAATATCTAACCACAAGATTTTTGACTTCATCTCACCAAGATCAATGTTGGCTTGCTCGGCATGAAGATCGAACTGATCCACCCATAAATCCCCCCCAGGTTGGGAAACATACTGAAACTTTTTAGGAAGCTTTGGCGCCTCTTTCTCCTTTTTCTTAAAAAACCCTATCAGCTTTGTCGAGGCTCCTTCTCTTATGAAAGGCTTGGGCGTTTGCTCGACACAATCCACCTGCTTTGTCACCTTCAAGGTCCCTGTCGTCAGAGTTCCTTTCTTGGCGATCAGGCGAGAGCGATCAAAATGCGTATGAGACCCTTTCTTCCCCAACAGATAGGCTTCCTTCTCTATGATTTGCGCGAGGTGATCACGGACATGAGGATCATGATAGGAAGGCGGCGTAATCAAATAAGAGCGCAAGGCTTGCCGATCATACTGCCCTTCAGGAAGGCTAAAAAGGATCGGCTCATTCAGCTTCAGCGCCATCTCTTTCGGCAATGAGGATTGAAGGCCTTGGAATAAATGGGGGCCCCGCTCAATCAACGCTTGAGAAGGCGTATTCGCGGGCAAACCCAAAAGCTTCGGATTGTCAAGAAAAGGCTTAAGGTAAGGGAACAGATCCGCTCCATTTTGAATCACCTTGCGATGCAAAGAAAGGTAATCTGGACATTCAGGTGTCAATGGCACATAGCCGATATTCTGCTGAAACGCCTCAATAAGAGCCTGTCCCTCAGCAAAGAAAGGAAGAACAAACGGAAGCTTCTCTGATCCTTTCGGCCCTAAAATCAGCCGTTTGCTTTTTTGAAGCTCTTCTTCCAAAGGATACTTAATGGGAACAAGCGGGATAAATAATGTCGACCCCTTCCCTGTCGAATCCAGCTTCACAAGGCTGGAAGACGCTCCCAAAGATAAAGGCATGACGGGCTGATAAGGAATGGCACGGCCAGACCGGCCAACCGTCTGCACCGTGAGCCCTTTTTCAAAAATAATGAGGAGCTTCGAGCCAATCATCTTTCCTTGAACTAAGGCTTCCTTTGCTCCAGTAAAGGCAATTCCCTGGCTTCCTTCCAGCTGAGGAAGGATTGAATAAAACCCATCCCTTTCAATCTCAATGGGCGAATCCCACGTAAAATAATCATCAATCGTTTTCTTTTTAGGACGTTTCGGGAACGCCTTATTCCACCGTTCATTTTGGAGAAGTTTTAGAATGTTTTTATTTTCCCATCCTCGGCGGGTTAAATCGGAGCATCTGGCCGGATGTAAAATCTCATAAGGCGTCTTATCAAGATGATAAATAATTCCTGACTTAAAGTGAAACACCGCCTCTATTTGATCAATAAATTCTTTCCCAACAATAGCTCCAGAGGCTAAAATAGATCCTCCATAGTTCCTTCCTTTCTGAATATCAAACCTTATATGGCCATTCACCTTGAAGCTCGGCGCTCTTCCTTGAGCAAGGCAATAATCAATCCAATAAGGCGGAGAAAGACCTTCACCCACGCGCTGAACAGCTGGAATGAAATGATTAAAGAGAGCCCCCCTTATCGTCGCATTGCCCTTCCAAACCGCCACTGACGTCCCTGAAAAAGAACTCTCTTGATGGGCCACAACTTCCAAATGCTCATCCGCAACCACAATATTCCCGCCATGGCCATGGAAGGTTTGAGCCTCAAGCCTCATCCCCTCATTCGAGACAAATTGACTTTTATTGGGAATATACACGTCATAAGGCGCCTTAATGGCTGGCCCAATCGCATTCCCGCGGGATGTCTCATAGAATACCTTCCTTTTAATCCATCGCCCTAACGTAATGTCTTGCTCTGCCTTGATGTGAAAGAAATGATTGGAGAACACAATCCCTCGAACAAGGTCAAACGTTTTAGCATCGGTCGCTTCAAAAGAACCCCCACTCTGAATCTTGATCAAGGGAAGAGAAGGCTCTCCAACCCAAATAGCATGCCCTGAGGCTTTCAGCTGAAGCCCTTTGCCTGATGACAGATTTGCGTGTAGTTTTAAAGTTTGCGCGGTCTTGTGAGGGAGAACTTCAATCTTTATCCCCCCTTCCACCTCAAGAGGACGCCATAGCTTTCCTCCTTCCCGAAAAATCAGCTTTAAAAGGCCTAAGGTTCTTAAAGAATGGAGACCATAGTTGGCCACTCTCTCAGGGCACTTGGCCTTAATCTCAATTCCTTCTCGCCCTTCAACAAACGCCCCTCGAAAGTCATGGTAATGTCCCTCGATCTTAAGAACTTTTGCCGCTCTCACCTCTCCTGTATCTCGTTGCGAGAAGTTCCCCTTTAAAACAATGTTCCCTTGATCGCTGATCATCTTCCCATAGTTATACAGATTCCACAGATCCTCATTATAAGAAGACGTTAAAATCTCAATTCCTTTTCTGGCTTCAAGGGTGGTCTTGTTCGTGAGCCCAGGACTTTCAACCCGTAGCTGTCCAAGCAATTTAAGAGGAATCTCTAATTTTTGGCAAGGCGGCAAGATAAGATGAAGCAACCCTGGGGTTTGCAGACCCTCTGTTTGATAAGAAAGGCCTTTTGCTGTCTTCAATAAGACTTTCTGAGTGCCCTCAACAACATCCTTTAAGATAATATCCCCCTTCGTCGAGGTGATCTGAACGTGATCTGCCTGGATCTTTTTTTCAGCCACGACGGAAGGCGCTTGGATAAAAAGTTCACCCCTCGTCTGTAGGGGGGGCGTTAACGTGAAGGCCTCTTGAAGAATAAACGAAAGCTTCGGCGTGTTCCCTTTGATCTCTTTCACCTTAAAAGGTTGTGTCACTGTAATAGAAGGACCTTCCAGGGTTAACTGTGTCTCTGGACTCTCAAGGGGCTGATTCAGTTGCTTATTGCCATCAAAGGCAAAGGTTACTAAAGGACATCCCTTAAAAACTGTGGGCAAATATTTAAGACCCCACTTATGCAACGTATGTACCTTCAAATGCTCTTTTACCGTCATGGGGCCCTGCAAATAATTTAAATGCCCTTTAAAAGAAGCCTGCTGAGAGGTATAAATCTCCCCTTCTGGATAATGGGTGGTATTGCCCTCAACATAAAGAGGACCTTCTTCACTCATCAGCTTTCCACGATTCACCACCCCAAACCCTTCTTCAACAAGAGGCGTCAAAAAGGTAAAGCCTTGTTTTGCGCGTAAGGAGGAAAAATTATAGGCTTGAGGGCCTTTAAAAAGAAAATGACCTAAAAGAGAAAGAGGAGATTTAAAATAAAGCCGAGATGGAGTGCTGATAATCTCTAAAGTCCCCTCTGTCTGCAGGCCTGAGGTTTGTGGCGTGATATTCGGGCCGCCGTCTTTGTAAGAAAGCCCCCCTCCGACTCGCAACGTGAGACCTTCAATACCCACAGCCCTTTCCTTCAACGTGATCTGACCCGGACTCTCAACTTGCAAGGTGTTATGGGCAAATACCTCTTTCTCTGAGCTCACCGATTGGCCCACAATCGAGATATCTTGCTTGCCGATAACGGTTCCTTTCAGCACAACAGGCCCTGAGGCTGATATTTTAAGGTCCCCCTCAACTTGAAGATCTTGCGTTGAGGTAAAAGCTGAAGAAGCAATCTCAACCTTTCCCCAAGCCTTGAGGGAAGTGGATAAAGCAGTCCCTGTAAACTTTAAGAAAGGTGTGTGAGCTTCCGTGATGGTCGCCTCTAAATGCTGTCCGATCTCTAACGACGGTCCTTCTAAGGAAAGAGGTCCTAACGTTTTAATGTCTTGTGTGAAGGTTGCAGGCTCTTGAAACACAAGCTTTAAGGCTTTCTCGGTCTTCAACTTTTGAGGATCATAGGTAAATCCTTGCTTGCTCTTGATCGTAAAAGCTGATTGAGGGTAAAGGTCCCCTTGCACCACATGCGTCTCACCTTCCATCTCAACGCCTTGATAGGCCCAAAGAAGTCCTTTTGTATGCTGAACATTCCCTTGAAGAATCACTTTCCCCTCTTCCGAGTGTAAAACGGCTTCATTGAGAATGGAGGGTGCTTTAAAGTGAACTGTTCCTTTGCCACTCATCCCCCCAAGGTTCTTTATAAGAGCAGCTTCGGCGGTTAAAGAACCTTTAAGGATAAGAGGATCTGAGAAAGTTAAAGGAGAGGTTGTTGAGATCAGCTCAAGCTTCTTAAATTCCGTCAAGCCCTTAAAATCACATCCTTCAAAGTTTATGGCTTCAAGGTGGAGATGATCCCCCTGCAAATGAGGAAAAGTGCTGAGACCTTGGTGGGTCTTCACGTGAATCTTGTGAGCCTCAACCAAAGAAGAGGGATGCGAGATCATCTCCTTCCCTTCATAGGCAAACTGGCCTTCTTTCATCCTGAGCTGAGACTGGGAAGTCCGATGATCAAGGACCCGGCCATTTCTAAAGGTAAGACGCTTAACCCCTTTAATCTGATGATCATTCATCAGGTTATTCCCATGTAAATCAGCCGTCCCATCTTCTTTAAATTTTAAAGTCCCTTGGTTTAAAAACGTCCCTTCATGAAGGTGGAGCTCTTGCACATTGAGGGTGCTGCTCCCCTCAATCTTAAAATCTCCATGTACAGCTAAAGTCTCAACATCAATCCCCTGTAACTCTTTCTGCAAATCTAAAGAAGCCATCGCCCGACTCACAACCCTTGGCGCACACGTCACAAGGCCTTTCACTTGAATCCCATCCTCAATAATAATGGCGCCCTCATTCTCGAGCCCAACTGTGGAGTTCTTCTGTCCTAAACCATCAAGCAATAATTTAATGTAAAGAGTGTTGTTGTCTTCCCCTTTAGGGCTTTTCAGGACCTGAATAGACTTCAAAAGAGCAGGATGGACAAACTGATAAACCTTCCCTTTCCAGCGATAAAAAGTTTGAAGCTGATCTTGGCTTTCTCGAAAGACCCAATCACAGTCCTTAAACTCTTCTCGTAATTTAGCACTCTCTTTTGAAAGGCTTATCGTAGAATGGGGAAAAGGTTTAGAAACATACGACCCTCCTTGCAAGCGAGCTTCTTGGAGGTCTGCTTGAATCGCTCCCAACCCCTCATGCGCCCACACAACACCTAAAAATATCTGCTGATAAATCAAAATATAGGTCAGAAAGATGCGACCCACATCACGCAATAATCCCAAAATCTTTGGCACACAAAAGTTCATTTTGTCTCCCCAATAAAAATACTCTACTTGCTCACTACCTTAAAAGACTTGCCTTTAAGATGTAAATATATTCTTACCTATGGGATAAAATAACCACATAAATAAACAATAATATCTTTTGAAAGTTAAAGCTTTTCTACAAATTTTACTTAAGAGAATTTAAGATTCTGGGCGTTACAAAGTATAACTATTAAAAAATAGAAAAGCTCGCTTATTAGCCTCTTCAATACTGATAAAGCGCCTCTCGACTAATATTAAGCTCTTTGGCAATGGATGATTTATCTGACCTTGTGAAATCTTCTCCATATCTGCCTGTTGCTTCCATAACACCGTGGCAATTTTTAATCTTTTTTTTCGAGTCATTAAGTTGGTCAACTTTTTAGAATGCCCATACAATTTTAATTAAATTCTGCGAATATGAACAATAATATTGTAATCCCTTATAAATAATTGTCTATTGAGAAATAAATTTTTAAATTTATAACCAGTGTGCTATAGAATTAAAAATTCTAAGTATTATGGGCCTTTTAAAAATGATTAAATTCCTTATGAGATTTCCTAAATTCTTTTTTGTACACATAAGCTTTATTCTTAGTTTATCTGCATCACTTATGGCATCAAAACCATTGAAAGAAGAAGCTGATGAAATACTTTATAAACAAGGTCTTGATTTTCGAAATTCTGGCGATACACAAAGAGCTATCGAATGCTTTAAGCCACTTGCTAAGAAAGGGCATATAAAGGCACAACACAATCTTGCAATGCAATACTATGCTACAAATAATGAACCTAAAGCGTATAAATGGTTCAAACGAGCCAGCAATCAAGAATTTCTTCCTTCTCAAAATAATTTAAAAAGGCTGAATCTTCTCTTTCTATTATTGCCTAATGAAAGCTTATGTCATATTGCTTCCTTTCTTGACTTAAAAAGCTTATCAAATTTTAAATTTACTTCATCTAAAGCCTACAGAATTTTCATAACAACAATTACAAGAACAAATTTTTTAATCTCAGAAAACGCTTATGCAAGCGATTTTCGTTTAAGATTTAGTCAAGTAACTTTTGAACCACAACCTCAATCGATTAGATTGGTCAGGTCAGTTACAACAAATTGTGGTCCTGTTATGGTTCGTTTTCGGGATCCAGAACATTTAAGAGAAATTGTTGAAGAAACCCCCCATATTAAAGCTAAAGGTAGGGTTTATTTTGTTAAGGATAGCACTGCGGAAGATGGTAAAGAAATATTGGCGCCAGAAGGACAACTCCAGAAAGCACTTTTTATACATGTTATTGCCAATACTCCATTAAACTTAAAAGGTGAACTTAAGCTTAATTGTGAAATAGTGCTTCCTGGTCAATCTGATTTGAGGGAGCTTAGTTTTAAAGGGAAACCAATATCTTGCAGTAATTTGAGATCGTTTCAAAACGCTCAAGATTTAGCAAATACAATTGATACGTTTAATGAACCATTATTTAGAATACGAACTAAGGATGCTTATGATCTTATGGAAGATCGTGTAAATTCTCGTATTAAGATTCCTGAACTCTTTCCAAATTTCCAAGATCTTTGCCCTGACTGTTTATTGCTTTCAAGATCAGAAGTTCAAGCTTTGCAAATGGATTATATTTCAGCAAAGAAACCTCTTATTTATCTTGCAAAAGGTGAAGAAGTCCGTTTAACAGGTTTTGGAAGCTTCAAAGTCAATGGGAGAGCTGCACGTACAGGAAGAAACCCAAGAACTGGTGTAGAGATTAAGATTGCTGCAAGCAAAGTTGCAGCCTTTAGGCCAGGCAAAGAGCTCAAGGGCGCTGTTAACAAATAACAGCTCAAGCTATCAGTTAAGGGATAAGGTTTTCACGTTAGCTTTCATCCCTTAGCTGACATTTATTGAGAATAAAAAAGTGTCTAAAACGGAAGATCGCTTACATTATTTGAAGAAGAATCAACCGGGCTTAATTTACTCATATAACCCATTGTTGGTGTACTCCCCTCTCCTTCTGAGCGACCATCAAGCATCGCCAGTTCCCCTTTAAATTTGGACAGCACGATTTCAGTTGTATATTTCTCTTGTCCAGCTTGATCAGTCCATTTACGTGTTTGGAGCTGTCCTTCAACATAGATCTTAGCTCCTTTACGGAGATATTTCTCACAGACATCAGCAATATTAGGATTAAACACGATAACTCGATGCCATTCTGTCCTATCTTGTCGTTCTCCTGTTACCTTGTTTCTCCAAGATTCTGAAGTTGCAACAGATAATTGAGCTATCTTTGTCCCATCTTGAGCCATACGGATTTCTGGATCTTTTCCTAAATTACCAACCAATATTACTTTGTTTACTGAGCTTGACATTCAAACATCTCCCCTATCTAAAATTCCAATCATATTTAATGTTTACAAAATAATACATTATTAACAAAGTTAAAAATATAATGTACATATGGTGTTTGTATACTATACATATGACATACAAACCATATACATTAATTCCAATCATATTTAATGTTTACAAAATAATACATTATTAACAAAGTTAAAAATATAATGTACATATGGTGTTTGTATACTATACATATGACATACAAACCATATACATTAATGCAATTCATATACTATATGTATAGTGTATGTATAGTATATTTACTTAAAGTAAATGTATGACTTTCCTTGTTTTATGATTAACAGTAGACATATAGTGTGCATATGGTGTACAGTTTATAAAATCTATATATAGTGTACATACACTGTACGTATATAATACGTTTACTATTTACATAGTATATTTCATGATATATATATATTAAGCAAACAACTGATATAGAAAAGGGCAAATTATGTCTTTATATGCAAAGATGACGACCAATGATGCAGCTACCATCCTTGGAGTTACCGCTCAAGCAGTGCACAAGAATCTAAAAGCTAAAAATTTAGAATCCTTCAAAAGCCAAAATAGGGTCTTTTTTGGTCATGAAACTTCAAAAAAGTTATTTGATCTAAAGTTTAAGAAAAAAGTTGTTTCTTTTCAGGTTGTTAAAGGAGGAACAGGTAAAACCTCCTTAACACACTCCTTTGCTATTAGGGCCAATTTATATGGTTGCAAAGTACTTTGCATTGATCTTGATCAGCAGGGAAATCTAACCCAAGCATTTTCTGTAGATGCTAATAATGCGCCCGTTATGATTGATATATTAAAAGGCCAAGTTGAGCCAAGGGAAGCAATTGTTAACATTTCACCAGGTTTAGACCTAATACCTAGCCGTATTGAAAATGCAACTTTAGATAATCTTATAATGTTGGAAAAATATAGCCTCGATAAAGTATATGGTGACATTTTAAAAAAACTTGCAACTAATTATGATTTAGTTGTGATTGATTGTCCGCCGGCCCTTGGGCAATCTGTAGCTGCAGCCACTCTCTCTTCTGATCTAATTGTTTCTCCGCTAACTCCTGAACAATTTAGTATTTCTGGTATGAAGGTGACATATGAAGAAATTACTAGCCTTAATCGTAAATTTGGTAAAAACATTGCAGTTAAAGTAGTTGTTAACAAATTTGATAGTAGAACAGCACTTTCAAATGAAGTTTTAAGATCCATTTTAAATCATGATGTTTTCAAAACGCTGCTTTGCAAGACCATAATACGATCATCCCAGGATTTTCCAAATGCGATATATAGCGGCACAAATATATTTAACAATCTTAAAATAACTCCCGCAAAAGAAGATATAGATCTTTTAACACGAGAAATATTAGAGATTGAAAATCTTGATAATGAGCTAACTGCGGTTAACGGATAAATAATGGGAGCTAGATATGCCTAATATCGACGAACTTAAATTAAAAAGCAGAAGTAAGAAATTTGAAAAAGTTTCTTACAGACCTTGGGAAATTGATGTTGAAACACCTAAAAATCCCCCCGCTATCGATCATAAAGAGGAACATAACTCTAGTAATGATTTATTGAATCATAAAGAGTTGCCATCTGAAAATAATATTGATTATACAAAGACCTTAAGAGCCCTATTTGGCTTACAGAAAAGTATCTTATTTTATTTATGCAATAAAATTAGTCATGAAGATAGCCAGTACGCATATACATTTGCATTCTCGATCCATGATCTGGTAGAATATACAAGATCTACTAAAAATTCTATTGCAAGTTCCCTGTTACGATTAAAGCAAAAGAATTTAATTTCAGCCCACGAAAACAAGCCTGGTAGAGGTGGGTTTGCTTCCTACAGAATTAATAAAGATTTCTGCAAATTTCTCAGACAGAATAGCATCAATAATCCATAATATTTTACATATTTATATACAATTGTTATATGTATACTATACAATTAACATACGTATAATATACATATAGCGTTCATATTTCATTTAATTCATAAAGCTTTACCTATATAAAATGATATTCTGCACATCATATGTATGCTATACGCACATTATACATTATATTTTTTTCCCTTTTTTTATTAGTGGCTTATAAAATTTCATTTATATTATAAATATAATGTGCATTTAGTGTGCATATGAATATCAAGATTAAGATACACTCAAGACATTCACTGTACATTTAATATTCTTATGATTTACATATATTATACATATACAATTCATTTAGTGTGCATTTATTAGACATTTTGTTAATTTATGACGATTACATTGGGTTATTTCAGTAGAATGTTTTTACAATGGTTTAAGAATATGTGAATTTTATTCTTGCAACTTAAACCGATGTTTTATATAGCTATATAAAATGGTTAGATTTTTATTAATAGTTGAAGGAATTAATATGAAACTTTAATTGGGAAATAAATGAAAAAAAACCCGGCTGCAACCGGGTCTTTCGTCAATAACCGTGCTAATAAACAAGCACATCGATGTTCATAAATAACATAGCATATTTTGTGCTAATGTCAAGGATATTGCTTGTTTGTAGCACCTCAAAATGAGGAGAAAACAAATGAGTGTTTTACCTAAAAGGATTTTGTATCCTAAAAAATCATTCGTAATTTTATGTTATCGTACCACTGAGCCTGGATTAGGTTCACCATATTTAGGTCTTATAAGAGGCCAACTTGAATATTGGTTTTCTAAAAAACCTCAAGGATTTTATAAATTCTTAGAACCTTGTAACCATCCATTATATAGAGCAGGTGATAGCTGGACAGAAGAACTAGGTTTTTCTCGTCGTGTCTTTAATGCTACTTTTGAACTCATAGGAGTTCGCTATAATAGTAAAACTGCCTTCCTGAATGCTGAAGATAAGTTCCAAGGTAAACTTTATGCAAGCTATTATGATCGTAAGACCAACAGAACTTATTTTGTACAAAACAAAGATCCCTCACAAAAGAAAGACCAGAAGTCTGCTGAGGAGAAAGATTCATCCAACTTAAATCCTGAAGCTACAGACCAAAAATCTAGTGCTCAAATACCTGAAGAAGATAGGAAAGAAAGCAAGTTAGAAACTATTTCTAACTATCGTTCCAGGAACGACACAAACAGTCGTTCCTATGCTAGAAAATCTGGGGGGACTATAGGGGGGAAGAAGAATAATTCAGAAAATACTTCAACTTCTTCTCTTTCTCCAGCCTCTCTCTCATCCAAAATTGATGAGAAGAAGAAAATTGCAAATGATATGAAAAATATTTGGATTGAGGAAATTGGGGAATTGGATGTTAATCACCTAACATTAACCCTCATTTCAAGGTTAAGCATATCTTACGGAATAGTTTTTAAAAGTTCTCTTGAAAATTGGAGATCTTATTGCCGCCAGATTGCATCATCTCAATTCTTGATGGGAGAGAAGAGGGGAACCAATTTCAAAGCCAAACTCACTTGGGCTATTAAACATGAAACTTTTGAGAGAATACAAGCTGGGGATTTTACTCTTGGTGATCGAAAGGTTGAAGAAAAACCAAAAAATATATCACTTGAGGAAGAAACCAAAGCTCGTGAAGAATTAAAACAGGAACTTCTTAATTCTTCTAAAGATCAAACTTGGATTAAGGCTTGTTTAAAGTTGTGTGAAATATTAGGTCCTAAGATGGTTAAGAATTGGTTGTATCCTCTCAATATCATTACCATAAACTCTACAGAAGTTGAGCTTCAAGCACCAAATAGATTTGTAGGAAATTGGGTTGATAAGAATTTAGGAAAAGAGCTAAAGCTTACTTTACAAGAGCTTTTAGGATCTTCTCTAGAATATTTCAGAATTACATCAATAGCCTAAGAAATACAAACGTAGAAGATGACAATTAATTTTTTAGATCGGAATTAGGAAAGGAGCCTATAATAAATGGTTAAGAGAAAGATACCAATGACCTTAAAATCATTTATCAAGGCTAATGCTATTCCATTAATCGTTACTTTTTTCTGTCTAGGGGTTTTTATAGGACTAAGTGGTTCTGTTGCTTTAATCCTTCTTTCATTTTTTATTGGTGTTTTTTTTGGCTTAAAGATTCAGGCGGGAAATTTGAAAAATCAATTTATGAAGCAGGCACAAGAATTAATAATAGGAGAAATACCTTTAATCAAATTACCAAGTAAAAGAAAAAAGGTTCAATAGAAACGCACAATGTTTGTTATTTTCCAAAACAAGGAATTTTATGAGGAGCTTTGGGATAAACATACTACTTCAGATAATCTGAAGGATCCTCTTGAATTCAACCTTGAAGCAATTAATTTATATGATCCTAAGAATATACTTAATGAAGATTTATACCTTTTATGCTTAGACGAAGAAGAGGGGACCATCGGGAAAGTTACCTTTTCCCATAGTAATAACAATAGTGACATCCCTATCAATTTTGATCGGCCAACAACAGATTTTGCATTGATCATTAGAGATGTTGGCTACCATATTTATGCTGATAGCGAAATCCATGATGATGGAGATGAGTTTAATAAGATTACCTATAAATTTTATCAGAGCATTATGAAGAATGCATCATGGATATGCGATAAATTATCGATAAAAAATATCATTACCATCAGTGATCATATAGACGATCATAAAGATCTTGCTTTTTGGGGTGGTTTTAAGTTTCTTAGTCATTGGGAGTTCCGTGGAAACATTATAGGCATACTCTCATCTCATGATGATAATGTGTTGCAAATTCCAAACTCAGAAACATTTTGTCATAGTATTAAATACATTTCTTATGATGAATTGATCTAATGGTTAACAAACAGTTAATATAATCTTAACAATACCTTACTAATTGATTAACGATACATTAATATTTTAAAAAATGAGATATAAGTCTTTTATCGCAAGAAATGAGATAAAACATAATGAAATCAATAACTTTTTACTTGATATTTTTAAAATGATTCTTATATACTACATTTAGTAAGGGCAGCAGGGGGCTGCCATAGTCTTCAGAAATACAGTTCTAGTAAGCTCATAGGGGAGGGAGCTTTAGGGAAAATAAAAAGAAATAATAAATACCCAAATAGAAGAACTAAGAGAAGATTAAACAGGGAAGGCTTAAAGACTCTCAGTCACCCCCACCAATTTCTATTTTAACAAAAAAATATCATCTAATATTTGATGCACCTTAAGTTTCAATTTTACCTCGTATCAATAGGGAAATAGATCTTATAAAATAAGTATAACTTTATTTATATATTTTCTGATTTTTTTTTTAAGCATAAGAGTTTTATAAGTTATTTATTGAATAAATGCATTTCACATAAAAACTATGTTAAATTTTATTACATTAATTTATTAGGGGAAACATAACGTATATGATAAGAATTTCCGGATATGTTTTAATGCTATGTTCTGTTTTCTTATATTCATTATGCGAAGCAGTTGGTAAGTATTTAACAAACTCATATGAACCTGCTCAAATTATATTTTTTAGATCTTCTGTAGGTATGGTGATTGTAATTTGGGTAACGTTTTTCAAAGGTGTACAAGCATATAAACCCCAATTAAAACTTAATATACTTCGTAACTTCTTTGCAGCTTCAGGTTTATTTCTAACTTTTTTCAGTTTAAAAAACCTGTCTTTATCTTCTCATGAATTTGTCGCTTTAATGTCGCCTATATTTATTGCGTTGCTTTCAGCGGTTTTTTTAAATGAGAGGCTTTCTCAAATAATTATTATTTCTGTGATGCTGAGTTTGTTAGGCGTTATCATTATGCTGTATCCCTTTGAAGATTTTTCAATAGGATTAGGGTTAACATTTGCTATTATTTCAACATTATTCAACGCTTCAGCTGCAGTAGTAACAAAACGACTTTCAAATGTAGAGCCATTAATTTTATATTCTGCATATATTATAGTTTGCTTCTTAACTAGTGGTTTATTTGCATATAAAAACTTAATTTTAGAGGTTAAAGACCTTCCAATATTCTTTTTGGTCGCCGCCCTTCATTTTTTTGCATTTTACTTTTTAATTCTCGCTTTCAGAAAAGAAGATCTTGTTAAGCTCTCTCCTCTTGAATATACCTCTGCTATATGGTCAGTTCTACTCGGCTATCTGTTTTGGCAGTATTTGCCTAGCTATAAGGAATTGTTAGGTGGGAGTTTGATTATAATAGGTACTCTTTTTGCGAAAGGGGCAGAGATAAAGCCCTTCTTTCAAAAAAAAATCGAGAAATAAACACTAATTTAAAAAAATAATTTCGGAAAGAATGTATGAAAAATTTATATTTAAATCCTTACATTTTTTTTCTTTTAAAAGAAGGAAAAACCTATGTTTGGGACTATAAGCATCATACTCAGTTTATGCTTGAAGATGATTATTTCAAAAGATTAAAAGAATTCTCTCAAACTGGAAGTTTAACAACTTTAGAGATTTCTAGAATTGATCATGAACTAATAGATGGTAACCTTTTAAGCTTAAAGCCCTATGAAAAAATTGAATGGAAGTGGGATGAATTAGGACTTATTTATCATATTGGAACTCAAGATGTTTATGGGGAAGATGATGATGATAATAATGATGAAAGTTTTATTAAAAATTATTATGAATTTTGTAAAAGATTTACACCTCACGAAGAATATTCTTACATATCGTATACAGGAAATAAAATAACTCTTCCCAAACCTGATCTAGAGAAATTAGATAACTCCAGTATTTTAAAAGCAATGAAAGAGAGGATGACTTCTCGGTATTTCAATGGTACTGGAGTAAGTATTAAAGATTTTAGTACTCTCCTTTTTGCAAATTTTGGACCTCTTCATGGAGAATGGGAAGAACTTAAACAAAAAAATTTAAAAATCTTAGGAATGCGCAAGGCACATCCTTCTGGTGGGGGGTTACATCCTATAGAAGCTTATATTATTGTTTTTAATGTCGAAAATATCCCTGCAGGCATTTATCATTACAACGTTAAAGGACATTACTTAAGTAAGATTGCTAATCCGTGTTCTTATGAGCAACTAAAACAAGTATTGTGCGGGCAATTTTTTGGGGATGGAATAAGCTTTGGTGTATTTTTAGTCGCTCATTTTAGTAAAGTGTGGGATAAATATGTACACTCAAGAAGTTATAAAGATGTCTATCTTGATGCAGGGCACGTTTCCCAAACATTTTTACTTACAGCAACGACTTTAAGCTTGCTAACTTGGGAAACAGCTTGGTTTAAAGATACTAAAGTTTCACAGCTATTACATATTAATGGTATAAGTGTTGCCCCTCTTTTCTTTCTAGGGATAGGCAACGGTAAAAAAATAGCTGTCCCACAAAGGCTCCACAACCTAATCAAGCAAGAAAGTAATTGAAAAATATATAATTTTTAGTATTAAACATATAAATTTTTATAGAAAAATGAATTTTATTCAAAAAATTCTCAAATTTTAATTAATTTTGCCTTAATTTAAAAGATATGATATGTATACTCTAAATTAACGCATAGGAGATGAAAATGCAAAAAGTAGTTTTCGAAACAATATCACCTCAACAATCAAAAATATTTTTAACGTTGGTAAGGTGAGACCTTAATAAGGTTGTTATATATTTCTTTAATTCTAGATTCATCTAAGTTTTTTGTTAAGTAGTAAATATATATGGGAACAGACAGTGGTTTCTCTGATGGAAATATATCGACTAAGTCTGGATATGTAGCCTCTACTATATCTTTGGCAATTGAAGCAATACCTAAATTGCTCAAAACAAGATTGCGCTCTACCAAATAGAAGTCGACCGTTAAATCATAATTTTCATAATCACCTAAATCTGAAAATATCTCATTTGTATTTGAAAAGTAAGTTTGGCTTGAACCTGAAAAATTTATTAACTTATGCTTTTTTAATTCTTTCTTGTCCTTAGGAAAGCCATATCTTTCTAAGTATAGCTTACTTGCATAGAGTTTAAAATCTACATTAGTTATGAATTTATTTTTATAAGAAAGCGCTGTTTCAATCTTGGGTCCTAGATAAATATCAAACTCTTCAGTTTCTAATGATACCTCTAAGTTAGAGGTGCACATTTCAATTTTTAATGATGGGTAATCATTTTGAATTAAAGGTATAACTTTATATACCCAGTCAGCAGCTAAGCCTAATGTTGTTAAAATTTTTAATTTATTTAAGGGATCTTGTTTTTTAGACTCTAGTTCTTTTTCCGCAATCTGAAGTTCTTTAAGAGCTTTTAATACTCTATCAAGGTATAATTTTCCTTCAGATGTTAAAGCAAGCCCTTTCGATTTACGAACGAAGAGTTTGTGCTCAAGGTTCTCTTCTAGCCCTTTAACAGCTCTCTGAACGCTAGACGGAGTTGTATCCAATTTTTTCGATGCTTTTGTATAACTAAGTAACTGAGCAGCTTCCTTAAAATAAATTAATTTATTTAAGTCGTTGATTTTCATTTAAATTAATTCCATATATATCGTTTTACGCAAAACACTCTAAAAATATACTTGACCACAAAACATGTTGTGTGTATCTTTTTAACATACAACAGAGAAACATATGTAAGAAAAGCATATTTATATTTGATTAGGAAGAAATAATAGTATTTGGGAAAATAATATTAGGGGTGGGATATGCATTATCAATGCAATGGTAGAACAAAATTATATAAAAATTTAAATAATAAACTTTTATATCTATTACGCTACTTTCAATTTAATAATTATATTTCAGCTTTGAAAATTAAATTTAGCACGGCTCTCGTGTTAAGTCTCGAGAATAAGTTTTCTCGAGAAGCCTCCCTGTGAACTTGTTTCCCAGTAATCTTAGGGTTACTGGAACCTTTTTAAGGGAAGTAGCGACGGAGCTGTATGAAGAAAATAAGTTAGAGAAGCCCGCACATTGATTTCGACGTCATTGCGGGCCTCTTGTAAAACCAACCAATGAAGAAAGGTTTACATGCCTATGTATGCACCAATTCAACATATTTGTCCACTGAATTATTCCTATGGCCCCTATGCATCAGGCGCATACCTTAATTTGGCCTCTTATCCTGTTGGGCTTCTTCACATGAATATCAAGAAGGATTAGAGAGATGCATTATCCTCATACAGCTTCTTCACTTCTTAAGCTTCGTCCTATTATGAAGTCGGTCATTAGAGAGGACTTAGTTGCCCTTACTAAAGATTACAAAGCTGCTGTGGTATTGCATCAGCTTATTTATTGGACAAAACGTGTTTATGACTTTGATAAATTTTTACAAGAAGAACATAACCGCAATCCAGAGTGTAATGTTGATCTTAGACATGGATGGATCATTAAAACAGCTCAAGATCTAGCTGATGAAACAATGCTTGGAGTTTCTCGTCAAACAATGCGCACCGTTTTAAAAAACCTTGTCGACCTTGAGGTTATCGAAGAGGCATATCTTGATGATAATAAATGGGACAAAACGACCAAATATAGGCTGAACCTCGTTAAACTACAGGAAAGCTTATTTGCACTTGGCTATCCTTTAAGTGATTTCACATTACCTCAAAACCCGCATAACTCCCGAATGTTAAGTTCACAACATTCGAACGTCAAAAATGGACATTCGAATGTTAAAAAATTAGCGAACAATATAGATAAGAGATTACACACAGAGATTACTCTTTCTTCTTCTCCATCCTCCTCCTCATGTGGATCAGCAGAAGAAGAAAAAGAAAACATTGCAAGTGAGATGAAAGAAATTTGGATGGAAGAGATTGGCTTCCTTGAGATCAGCCAGTTAACCCCTTCTTTGGTCATAAATCTTCATCAAGCCTTTCAAAGCCTTTTTGGCTCCTCTCTTGTCACTTGGAGATCCTATTGCAGGAAGATTGCCTCAAGTAAGTTCTTAATGGGGGAGGGGGGTGGTAAGCATTTTCAAAAACCGTGGCTGACTTGGGCCATTAAGGAAGAGGCCTTTCACAAAATTGAATCAGGCCAGTTTACCTTAGGCGATCGCATTGCCTTTCTTCCAGAAGCAAAGAGTGAAGAAAATAAGGCAGAAAAAGAAGAATTATTACGCCAACAAATTCTCTCTTCTGCACATCATCCTTTGTGGAAGAAAGTGTGTTTACTTCTAACTGATAAGCTTGAAGTCTCCCTTATTCGTCAATGGCTTTTAGACATGGATATTGTCTCTCTTACCCAAGAAGAGGTTTGTCTTCACTCTCCTACTTTGTTTGCAAGAGACTGGGTCAGCAAGAACTTAAAAGCTCAGATCTTATCAGCTTTAAAAGAAGCTTTAGGCTATTCAGTTGATCACCTTAAAATTGAAGTTTCCCAAAACTCTGACATCCTCCCCTTGTCAGAGTTGGTAGAAGGAGGGTCCCCCAATAGCTCTCCTTCTACTTCCTTATCCAACAAGAGTTTTGATGTTCCTTCAGCATCAAATGCAGAGGAACATAGTGTTCTTCGAAGCTCCCCCTTAACTTATCCTGGAAGTTTAAAAGCTGCTGGGTCTTTTTCAAGGGAGCTGCATTTAAAATACAATGATCTCAAATCAGATGGAGTAAGCGCATGAATCAAAAACTATCCCTCATCCAGCCTCACTCAAATGATGAACAAGACTCCGATATTAACACTCCTAAGCATTATGTAGAGGGACGTACCATAGAACCTATAAGTGTGACTGAGGACTGGAACTTAAATCATCACTTAGCATGTGCCTTGAAATACATCTCCAGAGCTGGGCGTAAACATGATGAGGTCAAGGATTTGAAGAAGGCCATCTGGTATTTAGAAAGGCGAATAAAATTATTAGAGAAGAAGAAAAATTTGAAGGAATAAAACTTTAATTTATTAAGCGGAGTCTGCGCCCGGACAACCAATCTTGAGCGCAGGACTCCTGTACAACCAGATATCAAGAAAGGAATCCTGATGTACAACGTCAGTATACCCAAAATTGGGAACAATTCATCTTCTTTTTCACTCTCTCTTAAAGAGAGCTATGAGACCTCTTTTGCTCTTATCTTAGAGCATGAGTGGACGCTTAACTTAGTGAACTCTCAGCTCACTAATCTTCAATTTGGAAGTCTTATTGAGCAACAAGCTCTTCTTTATAATGATCTGGCAAGACGTGCCATCCTTCTTGCTCTTAAAGAGCCTCACTACAAAGAACTTAAGAAGCCGGCTAATTTTCTCATGAATGAGGCTTTTAAAGATCTTAAGCTTTTAAGCACTTCTTTAAAATCCATTAAGCCTTTTGACGTCACAGAATATTATTTGGAGATTATCTCCCAAGCTTGGCAGAAAAAACTCCTTATTCATAAACTTATCACGTTAATAGTTCCTTTATGGCTTAGACAAGACTTAAGACAACAGCTCTTAAGGGAGCCTTCTTACAAGAAGCCCCATCAAGAATGGGTGGATCAAGCGATTAACCATAATCCCAATGAAGTCATTCAGATCTTGAGTTCCCTCATTGATATAGAGGCAAAAGAAGTGAGCGAAGATGAAGAATTTACCCTTCATCCTTTCTTATTAAAACTCTTGCGTTCAGAACTCCTCATGCGCAATGAAGCTTATCAATCTTCAACTCATGACATTAACCCCCTCAAAGGAGACTAGAAACTATGATCACCTCTTTTATTAAAAAAACTAAGGACTCAATTTCAGAGCATACATTAGCTCTCTCTTTGAGCGTGTATCTTTTGATTGAAAGCCATCCGGCCTTTGCCTTTTCTCAAGTCTTTACTGGGAAATTAGGAGAATTAAGGAACGGCCTTATCTTAATTGGTAAGGCGTGTGTAGGTGTTGCGCTGGTGGCAGCTCTTTTTAAGTTCTTAACGAATCAAGGAGGAAACTGGAAATGGATTGGCTCCATTTGTGGTGTTGGGTGTGCGCTTATCGGTATTAATATCCTTGTTCAATTTATGGGGGGAAGCTGATGAGAGCTTATGTGCTTTCCTCTGTCTCTGAACCTCCTCAAAGGCTGTGCGCGTCACAATCAGCCATTCCTTTACCCATGATTATAGCAGGAATGACATGGTTCTTAACAAATGAGATGGTGGCCATTGGGGCTTATATCCTCTCTCATGGAGCTGTTATTGCTCTAAGCTCTTATGATCCTTATTTTGTAGAAGTGATGCGAGCTCGCTTTAAATACAAGCGAACAAAACGGCAGCTACCCCAAGGAGGCAATCTCTATGGCGCATGAGTGGGTCAGTATTGCCTCCTTAGCTGCTGGGAGCTCTGCCTTAGCTTTGGGAGCAGGCGTTGCTTTATCAAATCGTTTACAAAGAAAGCTCACGCCATCTTTCGAGGAAACTTATCTTAAAGACACGCTGCCTTTTGATTCAGTGTGGGAGGATAAGATAACCCTTCAAAGCAAGAATGGAATGCTCTCTCGCCTTATTAAAATCAGGGGAACAAATACGGATAATTTAACCTCTGATGAACTTCATCATCTATTTGAAAAAAGAAAAAAGTGGCTTGACGAGTTGGCTCAAATGAATGTGATTATAAAAGTCTTAACAACGCGAGAAGAGATCACCCGCACGCTAGAAGGAACATATGACACTGAGGTGCTGCAATCAGTCCATGATCAATGGATGGAACAATTTGATCGGACGTTCCTCAATCATCATTACATTACCTTATGTGTGGCTCCTCAATTACCTTCTTCTTTAGACAAACTAAGAGATAAGATTTATGGCAGAAAAACTGAAACAACATCTTTTCATGAACATATCTTAAGAGAAGCTACTTCTCTTACCCTTGAAGCCCTTCATGATTTAGAGCCTCACATGATCAAAAATGATGGGAGTTTAAGCCCTCTTTTAAGTTTTTGGTCACATCTTATTCATGGAAGATCAGCGCCTTTAAAACCTTTAAACTCTCATCTCTCAGATCAAATGGTCTCATGTCAGGTTGGGTTTGACACTCAAAAGGGGAATATAGAGTGGAAAGATGAACTTGGTAAAAGATTTGGAGCCATCTTAACTCTTAATAAATGGGACAAAAACTCAAGCCCACAGCTGATGAAAGATTTAAGTTCTCTTAAAGGTCAATTTATCATCTGCCAACTTTTAAAAGGAACTTCTAAAGCAAAAGCTCTTCTTTATCTCATGGATCAAAAGAAGCAACGAAGTCTTTTGGGAGATCTGTTTCCCAATGATCAAGTGATGGAAGAGTTTGATGCCGCCATAGAGCTGATTACCTCGGATCAAGCCTCCCTTTATGGGTATCAATGTTCCATCGTATTGATTTCAGATTCATATGACGAATTAACAACTTTATGTGAAGAAGCAAGACGCATCTTTAAATCTTATGGGGCCCTCCCGATTCAAGAAACAGCGTCCCTTGAATATGCCTGGCGATCTCAGTTCCCAGGCAGTGAATCTTTTTTAAGACAAACCCATCCTTTATCGCATAATATCAGTCATCTTCTTTCTTTTGATCATGAACCTCAAGGGTTTCAAAGGTGTGATTGGGGAGAGGGGCCTATACGCCTTTTTAAAACCTCATCAGGCTCTTCTTATGCTCTTCAAATCCATTCTTCAGAAGAAAAAGAAGCTTTGGCGAATTCAATTGTGATTGCGCCTGCAGGATCAGGCAAGACAACTTTCTTTCAGCATCTCATAGGGGGCGCATTAAGGCACTCTAATTTAAGAGCTTATATCTTTGATCGGTTTAATGGCACCCGGATTTTTACTCAAAGCATGGGGGGAAACTATATAGATTTTAGCCATCAAAACACCTCTTTGCTTAATCCCTTTTATTGTGAGGACACCCCTCAAGAAAGATCCTTCCTTCCTCAGCTTTTATGTATGATGGCAAGTGTTCAAGACGAAGAGAGCCTGGAGGTGGCTCAAAGAGCCATCCAAATTCTTTTCAAGGTCCCTAAAGAACAAAGGCTCTTAAAATATCTTATAGAGGATCTTTTTCCGGCTCAAAGTTTAATTAAAAGAAGGTTGCTTCCTTGGACTGAGGGCGGCGCTTTAGGAGGTTGGTTTAACGGATCCCAAGAACTTAACGGTAACATTGAGGCTTACGATGCTTTGGACCTTACTTCGCATCGCCTTGTTGCCTTTGAGATGACGGATGTGCAAGCCAATCCTCAAGTTGCCAACACTGTAACTCAATACATTATTCATCGGATAAGGCGGGTGATTCGCGAAGAAGCACTCCCTCATTTTATTTTTATTGATGAAACAGCGCCTCTTATTCAGGATCATTATTTTAAATCCTCTGTCGGAGTCTTTTTTAAAGAACATCGCAAATTAAGAGGAAGCATTAATGTCTGCTTCCAGAACATTAAAGACCTTAAAGAATCGGGCATCTCATCCGTTGTCTTAGATCAATGCCCAACAAGATTTTTATTCCCTAATCCATCCGCTAAAAGAGAAGATTATGCTGATTTTGATCTTACAGAGTCTGAATGGTCTTATATTAAAGGCGAGAGCAAGATCTCGAGATCTCTCAAACACTCAGTGCTGGTTAAGCGCTTTAATGAATCGGTCATTCTAGATTGTGACCTTTCATCTTTAGGGCCTCACCTTAAGCTTTATCGCTCAGGGTCAGAGGCTGTCAAACTTGTTAACCACTTACAACACCAATGGAGCCATCAATGGGTCGAAAAATATTTAGATGCTGCTTAGTTTTAAGCAGCCTTTTTATAGGTCATAGTAAAGAATCTCATTCTGGGGCTTTAGCGACTTTTGATTTTAAAACATTTAAGACTCTCAGCAACGTTTTAAGTACTGCGGGGGAATCATTACAGGAGCTTAAAACATTATCAGGTGAGATGATGGAAATGAATAGTGTTCTGGGGTCAAGACTTGATCCAGGTTTTCTTCAAAAAGTTATGAAAGTGGGAAATTTAAGCGGTGATTTTAGTTTTCTTTTAAGCAGCCTCACAGGGCAAGGAGGGGATTCCTTAATGCAACTCAACCATATGAATGTCCAACATGGGGGAAAGAAAGATTTTTCAAACTATATTTATGCTAAAAACTATTTTCAGCAGAAGTTTTTTTCAGATAGGTCCATAACAACGCCAACACAATTATCCCAACTTAGAGATCAAAAACTTGAGGCTGTTCAAGTTTCAACAGTGGATTCCTTAGCTATCGCAACTCAGCAAAAGAAAACACTGAGGGACGATCACTATCAGCTCACCCAGATAAAGGTGCAAGCTGAACAGAACCCAACCCTTCAATATCAAACGAATATGCAAACAAGACTCCTTGAGCATATTGCTCATCAGTTGGACAAACTTATTCTCCTTCAATCTCAACAATTAGAGTTAATGGCAACTTATATGGCACAAGCCCAACCTACAGTTTTTAAAAAGATGTCTTCACCTCAATTAAAAGCAGGGAAATAAATGATGGATAAACCTATCGAAATTATTAAAATGCTTGAGCTCAGGATGGAAAGCTATGGCGTTAAAATTTTTAATGCCTTAAGTGTAGGGTGTCTTTCTCTTTTTATGGCCGCTTTTGGGTGCTGGTTTGTCTGGCAACTGATTTGGAAAGGAGCCATTAAAGGAGAATTCCACTTCTCTGATTTTCTAAAACCATTTTTAATCAGCATATCTATTTCAATTCTTCTAACAGCTAGCACTTTCTCAAATTGGTTCTACTTGCCCATCAATGAAACGGTTGCAAAACTAGTTGAGACCATGATTTCTGTTATAAAGGTTAATTATTCAGGGTCTAAAGCCACTCTTTTTTCCGTGCTCAAGTTTCAATACGGAACGCTCAATCAAGTTTTTGAGTCGATGAGTTTAATGATGCAAGATACCGGGATTATTCCAGGATTTAATACACTTGCTTCCATCATTATGAGAATACCCTTTCTCTTTCTTTACATTATTATGCTTTGTTATTGTTTAGACTATATGTTCAAGCTGATGGCTGTCACAGCTTTGTCTCCCTTACTCATTATCTTTGCAGGCTTTTCATCAACCCGAAGTATATCCACATCAGGACTTAAGATGGTCTTGCATGGGGTTTTTACAATTTTGATTTCTGTCATTGCCATGGGCCTGAGCTTATATGTGCTTAAAGAATCACTTCATCTCATACCTTTGGATGGAAATGGTATTTTAAGGGAAGATGCAGGCTCATTTGCCTTTAGTGATGCTTATTGGACATGCTTTATCATTGCCTGCCTTTCAATCTACCTTCAGCTTAAAGTCCCCACCATTGCGAACATTGCAGGAGCTTCTGATGGACCTGGTGCTGCAGGATTTGTGGCAGGCGTCTCTTCGGCAACCATGGGGATGATAGGGGGAGGTGCAAAGCATTACGGCCAAAAAGGGGCTCAAAAAGCATGGGGCGCTGTCAAGGGTTGGGCAGGGCCTAAAATCAAGAATCATCTGTCATCCCGTGGTTCATCATGGGAGAACCCTGCTCTTAACAATATTATTGGTTCAGAATAAAGGAAAAAACCATGAAATATTTATATCTTCCTCTTCTCGTACTGACGCTTCTGGCAAGTGGGTGTTCTCAAACAAGTGATCCTTATACAGGCAGTGGTACCGATAAACTGCCTCAAAGCGAATGCTCTCCTTGCAAAAAGCAAATTATTTATCGGAATGGACAATGGATTTAGAACCTTCTCTTCAAAGCTTTGAATCTTATAAAGCGGCTCAAACAACGGCTCGTCTTTCAACAATATGTGCTGTTGTTTTGGGATTAGCCGTCATTGCGCTTGTTTGCCTTATCATTGTGCTTCTTCCTTTAAAAGAGGTGCAGCCTATGCTGGTGACTCTTAAGGATAAAGGAGAACAAGTGGTTCGCATTGAGCCTATTACACGCAATGAAAAAGCAACAATCCTTCTGATGGAAACGCTTTCTCGTCAATATGTTACTTTACGGGAGACCATTGATCTGCAAACAGAAGAGCTCAGGTGGAAGCAATTAAGTCTGATGACAGGTGCTCAATTAAATGACGAATTCATGTCCCTTATGAAGCCTGAAAATCAAGACTCTCCTTTTAAGAAAAGACAAGAAGAACTAGTGACGCGAGAAATCCAAATCCTCTCAAGCACTTCTTTAGCACCCAGTGCGCCTAATATTTATCAAGTGGAGTGGATATCACGTGATCGTCATAAAGGACAAGTAATTGGTCAAGGACATTGGGTTTCAACATTAACAGTCTCCTTAGAACCTCAGGCAGTCTCAATTGAGGATCAATATATCAATCCTATTGGCTTTACCGTCACCCACTATACGCTTGCTCAGAAAGGAAGTCTTGATGCTCAAAAATAACTCAAAATCTATCACTCTTATGATATTGACGCCGCTTCTCATTGCCTCTCCTTTAGGAAGAGCAAGTTCCCAACCTATACATCAGCCGCCAGTCATGGCGCCAACACCAGCCCCAGAAGATTTAATGCCATCTAGCTCATCCCATGTCCTCACTGAGCATCCAGATGTAGAACACCAAGTGAAAGGCCATTATCCTGATTTGGAGCGTAAAGAATCATTGCCTTTAGGGGCCATTCAGCATGCTTGGGATCATGCGAAAGAAGGAGCTGGAGTTTATAATGTCACTTATACAGGTAGCGAAATTATTAAGCTCCGATGCCGAGAGATGATGACAACGTGTATTATCCTGCCCAGCTGGGAGAGGGTTGAGAAGTTCACCCTTGGTGATCCTTCTTCTTTTAAGGTTGAGAACCCGAGAGCGAATATTCTCACCCTTCAACCTCAAGAGTTTACTGGTCTTGACAGCAACCTTGTTGTCATTGGCGCGAGTGGCAAAGTTTACTCATTTTATCTAAGATCAGAAGGGTATAACACACATCATGTGCCTGATCTGGCAGTTTATATACGAGTCGCTAAGCCTTCAAATTTTTCTTCTTCTCTCACTAAAATAAAAGGGAAGGGCGAGACCTCAAAAGACGATTATCTTGAAGAAGTCACTTTTGATCCTTCTCAGCTTAACTTTAACTTCACCATGGCAGGCGATAAAGAAATCGCGCCTTACCGTGTTTACAGTGATGGCATCCGCACCTGGTTTGATTATGGAGAAGAAATTAAAAAGAAGGGTCTTCCTGCCATTTACGCCGTGATAGATGGCGTAGATACGCCGATTAATGTAAATCGAGAAGGGACAAAGATTGTTGCTCAGCATTCAGGTTCTTTTACGCTTCGTAATGGCGTGAGAGTGGTATGCGTCTTTCCGACCCCTCAAGAGGCAGCGGAATGAAGAAAGTTTGTTTTCTTTTGCTTACAACAGCTCTTTTAAGTGGGTGTTTAGAGGATGAAGCTTCAAAAAAGCCTACCCTCGAGCCACGGCAAAAGCTTGCCCCAGACTTTCATGTCTTTAAAAAACCTGAAGAGCCTAAGCCTGTTGTTGTAGAGCCGGAACCAGAGCCTGAACCTGTGGTTGTTCATTTCCCAGATCCAAAACCTCTCATACGGGAAGATAAAGCTCGCCAATTACGAGGATTAAGGCAATATCAAGCAAACAAGACCTTAAAGGTCCTGCCCCCTAAAAAGGAAGAAGAACAAAAGCCCCGTCTTCAAGATCCAGATTATCAGCAATGGGAAGATGCAAGCTTTGAAGAATCTCGCTCTACACTTCCTGTGGACCGATCCCGAATTTTAACAGCAGATATGCGGATTCCAGCGATTTTAGAAGATTCTGTCAATTCTCAAGTGGGAGGGCGAATGATTGCCATTGTGGAGCGAGATGTCTTAAGTCCGAATGGAAAGTTTGTTCTCATTCCAGCTTATAGCCGAATCATTTGCCATTATGAGCCTTTAGGTGAAATCGGTCAAACACGTCTTCCTGTGCAATGTAAACGGTTGATTCGTCCTGATGGAGTCAGTGTCGCTCTTAAAGAGTCTATAGCGTCTGATCAAACGGGAAGAACAGGTCTTATTGGTGAATTAGATCAACGGGTGTGGGAGCGCTATGGAGCAGCTTTTTTAATCTCAGCGACAGCTTCTCTTGCGCAAGCAGGCTCTTATGCAAGCGAGGCAAGATCTAAAAGCACTCTTTCTCAGCTTTTGACAGGAGCTTCTGATGAGTTTTCGCATAATTTAAGTGAGGCAACTTCACAAGTCATTGAACAAAATATTAATTTAGCTCCTATCTTAACCATTCCACCAGGAAGTCACATTCAAATTATCCCGTCCTCAGACATAGTCTTAAGGCATTCAAAAGAATCTCTTGCCCAAGAAAGTTCAAAAATAGCTCATGAAAAAAATAAAGATATGGAGATAAAACAACCATGAAATCTATTTACCGATCAATTCTCCTATATTGCTGTGTTTCATTTTGTGGGCAATCAAATCCTTCTGAAGAAATGGGGGCTATTTTAATGGAGGACACCCCTCTTCAGGAAAGTGAATCCTTCATAAAAGCTCACCTATTTGAAGGTCAAAAGAAAAAGGATAACCCAAAGGAAATAACTTTAATTGGGCAGGCTCGGGCGATCTCCATCCCCTCAAAAAGAGACGATAAGATTGTTCAAGTCGTTTGGACAGGTGTTAAAAGCAAAGATAAAAAAAGAGCCTCATTTAAAGAGCCTTTAATTTCAACATTCAAAAGTAAAAAGGAAATCCTTCCTAAAGGCTTAAAGATTTCTCTTTATGGAGATAAGGCTTTCCTCTCAGATGCCATTGAGCGCCTTGAAAAAGGGGAAGACGAGCAAGGAAGTGATGAGCTCAAAGCAGAGAATCCATTATCAAATGAACGGCGTTTAGAGGACATCGAAGGTAAGATTAAAAAACATCACTTATCAAGAGATCTCTCTGATTTAGACACGTCTGTTGAAGACAGGAGTTCTCATGATAATGCGTCAATGACGTTTTTATCAGAAAGTTATCGAGGAAATTCTTCTTCATCTGAGGAGGGAAAAAGTGCTGCTTCAATGATTCGTCAACCTTCAACTCCTCAAAATCAACTATCTGGGAGAAGGACAGGGAATTCTTTAAGAGGTAATGGTAGAGATGCATCATATAAAAAAAATGAGCCTTCTGCTTCTCCTGTAACTTCATCATCTCAAACATTATTTCCCGTGACACCATCAAGTCCGCAAGAATCAGGAATTCAACAAATGCAAAAAAAGCCTCTGATAGGAGAGAAAACTTTTCCCATTTCTTCTAAGAGTTCTTCAGAAACACCCCCATCTTTATCTCATCATCCCCATAAAGATTTTGTTGAGCGCCCCAATAAAGAATTTAACCCCTTAAAAATTAACCAAAAAGATGCTTTAGGGGGAGATCAGTTTAAAATGCCTCTTATTGAGGTGGAAGTCACAAAAGAAGGGTGTCCCCCACGGATAGATCTAGAAAGAGGTAAGGTCATTATACAAACTCGCTCCATTGCTAGAACAAATGGAGTCGTTACGGATGAAACACACTGTGCTGATTCTCATCTCATTTTTGATATTAAAAAAGATTACGGTTGTTGTTCTGACATTATTGATCAGCAAGCTGGTGTTGCTTATACAACTTTTAAACGGTATTGGCTCGATGATGCTAACAATAAAATATATCTTGATGAACACTGTATTAAAGATGAGTCACAACCTCACCCCTTTATAGAAGAGAGAGGCTTATGTCCTCATGACATAGATCTTCAATTACGCCTTGCGTATCCTCAAGCAGAAACAGTCTATTATGATAGGAGCAATGCTAGAAAGCTTGTTAATGCATGCCACCCGACAAATCATCACCCCTTATCGATTATTCTTACAGAGCAAGGGTGCTCACTCAAACATCTCTATGAGCAGAATAAATCTATTATTCAAAAAAGAGATATATTTATTGAAAATGGAATTACCCATGAAGTCACTCCCTGTCATGAGACAGAAGAAACAATCGCTCATCAGTTTGTTAAAGCTGGATGCAAACCAGTCATTAATGGTTCAACCGTCATTCCTATGGCTAGGCGTCAGATTAATTATAAAGATAAGACAAAGATTATTTCACAGCAGTGTGAACCCCAAGATCTTACAAATTTAATCTTCACTAAAGAGGGGTGTGAAGGTCAGTATGAACATGATTTTGAATCAGGCCGTTCTTATCCTCTGATGAGGGCTTATTATCAATGGAATGGCAAGAACAGATTTATTGATAAATCTTGCAGACGCTCTAATGAACCTCTCCCCCACTTCTTATCAATTATTGGATATGAGCATTTGGACCAAGAGCTTAAATCGAAGCCTCGATATCAAATATCTATTAAAGGCAGTAAAACATTATTAATTATTAAAGAATTTACAGAAAATGATGAAAATAGGTGGTTACCTTACATCTTATCGGATGAAATCAATAGACCGTCTCTTACTCAATCACCTTCCATGGATGGAAACACTTTAATTAGTCCGCAAGATAAAGTTCAACTATGGACACGCCCTGATGGAACTATTTATGAAAAGGTGGCTGGGTTATCCAAACCTATTATACAACAACTTACTAAACCATCGAGCCCCTCTCAAACGACAGTTATCAAAAATTCAAATACGCTTATCCAAAACAAGCCCCAAAGTACAGTTGTTCAAGTAACTCATGAATATGCGAACATTCCATACCAAGTAAAGATGGGAGATAGGATTAAGAAAATGACTTATCATTATCCTGGCATAAGAGATGTCACTCATTACTCAGATGGCAGGAAAGTATATGGACCATGGCGAAAAAATGATAAGTGATATGGGATTATCCTCACCTTCATTAACGGCATGGCTTGCCGAATTAAATCCATATTTGCAAGAAGAAGATTTAATAGAATGCTCTGTGATCAAAGCAGGAGAATTGAATTTAGAGATTTCAGGGAAAGGGTATAAGAAAATCTCAACCCCTAAGCTTGATTTAAAGTATTGGGAAACCCTCTGTCATGTTTTAGCCAATCACTGGGGGTTAGCCTTTGATCCCATTATTCAACCCCGGTTATCTGTTATGCTTCCAGGCGGCCACCGATTTGAAGCAATGCTGGGATCGAACGTTGAGTCTAAGCTTTCAATCTCTATTCGGATGCGGCGTTATTTAAAGCTTTCCTTTGAAGATTATGGCCTTAATCTTGAACATGAACAGATGATCATATCTCTCATAAAAGAAGGTGCAAATATTCTTATATCAGGCGGAACGAGTTCAGGGAAAACGACATTTATGAACTGTCTTTTGTCATCCATTCCCCAAGATAAACGAATTCTTGTGCTTGAGGATACGAGAGAACTCACTATTCCTCATGAAAACCATGTGCACTATGTGGTTAGCCGTAATGAAAAGAACCCAACATTAGACTATCCTCAAATGATTGATCATTTAATGAGAAGCCGGCCTGACATCATCTTAATGGGAGAGCTTTCAATGGCAAATTCTTATCCCATTTTAAGGCTTTTGAACTCAGGTCATGCAGGCTTTATGTGTACCCTTCATGCCAATAGCTGTGAATCAGCTCTTTCGTGGGCCATTCCGCAAAACATTGCGTTCTCAGGGCATGAGCCAAAGGGTGTCAAAGAGTTCCTGTATGAAGCTGTTGATTTGGTCATTCAGCTACATCGCAGCGACAAAGGACAGCGCTATGTAGGGGAGATGATGTTCCCGAAAACACAAGAGCTTATCAGGATTCAGCCATGAGATATCCCTTTGTTATAACCATGATTGTTTTCTTGACTTTTATGGCCCCAGCCAAAGCCAATCTTTGTTTAAAAGCCATTGATCTTCTCTCAGATCAAATCAATGTGCCAAAAAAGCTTCTCCTGCAAATTGCTAAAGTTGAAAGTGGCTTTGGTCCTCATAGAGCCCCGTGGCCATGGTCAATTCACATTCAAGGCAAAAGTTATTACTTTAAGACGGAGAAAGTCGCTTCAATTTATATCAAGGAGCTTCTGGCTTTGGGGATTGAGAACTTTGATGTGGGGTGTCACCAGATCAATTATTTCTGGCACAAAGATAAAGTAAATTCGGCTCAAGAGCTGTTAAATCCTTTAAAAAATACCTCAATTGCTGCCCAGTTTCTTGTCTCCCTTAGAGCTCAGCATCACAGCTGGTTTAAGGCTGTTGCTCATTATCATTCATCCAACCCCCAAAAAGGACTTACTTATGCAAAATTGGTTT
>CP008939.1 GCA_000743035.1 Candidatus Paracaedimonas acanthamoebae | reverse complement strand
ACCGCAATCCATTACATGATGTATGGACCTGCCGACTGAATCAAGGCTTTTTGAAAAAAATAATTGATGAAAGAAAATCGGCTGCAGTTATGTATACGGCTTAATGATAGGGTATTTTCCCCTCTAGCCCTGATGGAAATCCGCCTTTGAAAAATCCCTATCAATACTTCGGCTTCCAAGAGCCTCAATGTAATGCGGATTTTTCTCAAAGTGGTTTGACCGATACTCACCATCAATTTTTCTCTCCTATGGCCTTTCTTCAGATACGAAACTCTTCTAAATTATACAGTTGCATGCATTCTATAGTTTTCTTCTTTTGCAAGAAGAGCCCAAATCATTCGCCCTATTTTATTGGCGAGCGCAACTATTGCTCGGTTTATTCCTCGCCGTTCAATAATATCCAAGACCCATTTCTCCAGAGAAGATACAGGTTTTTCACGTTGGCTAATCCATCTTATAACAGCCCGAGCTCCATGAATAAGAAGTGTTCGTAAATATAAATCTCCTCTTTTACTAATTCCTAAAAGTCGAGGTTTACCTCCTGTTGAATGTTGCCTTGGCACAAGCCCAAGCCAGGCAGATAACTCTCTACCATTTTTAAATTGTCGAATATCTCCAATTGATCCAACAAGAGCAGAAGCTCCTATGGGGCCAACTCCAGGAATCGTCATTAGTCGCTGTACGGCTTTGTCTTCCTTCCCAAGTCGCTGGAGACGTTCTTCAAGTCTCTTTACTCTTCCTTTAGCAAGCTTGAATTCTTCAACGAGTTCCCCTAAAAGGCCTTTAAAAAGAGGACTGAGTTCTTCAATTTCAGGATCTAGTAGATTTGCTAAAAATTGTTCAAACTTGCTGACTCCCTGAGGAATTGTAATTCCTTGTTCTAAAAGTAACCCTCGAATCTCATTGGTTAAAGCTGTTTTTACCCGTACAAGACGCTCACGAACGCGATGGATAGCTAATATCTCTTGTTGAGCAGAAGATTTTATAGGGACAAATCTCATATGAGAGCGGGTGACAGCTTCAGATATAGCCGCTGGTTAGAGTAGAGCGCTGGCGCGGTAAAGTGCAGGATTGATCTTGTCTGTATCCGCTGTTTCCAGCTCCGTGCCCGTGTAGACCTTTCCATCTTCCCGTTTCCAGCACCCCCTCGTCGCACCGTACGTGAGGTTTTCCCTCATACGGCGCACGGATCGTTTTCTTCGTCTGAATTACGCCCATCTGTATTGCACCCGAGATACGCCTACATTAACCAACTTGTGGATCTTATAGAGTCTCTCGTCGGGTAGTTCCTTGTACCCGTTCTTTCTACTTCCTTTCTTCTTCATGATAAATCTTCTGAGGCATCTATTTGCATGCTGTTGGACTTTCCTAAATCTCCTTGCGCTAGCGGTATGGCGATAATATTCTGTCCACCCGAGTAAGGATGCTTTCAGATCTTTAACGATAATTTCAACAGGTTCATGTAATCGACTTCGATAGGTCAGCTGAGTAACTTTCCTTATGATCCTCTTTATCGCATCAGGGGTAGGATACATGTGAGTGACGAGTTTCTGATATCTTGGAGAGTATCCTCTTTTAAAGGCATATCCCAAGAAGTTAAACCCTGACTCCGCTGTCGTTATCCGACTCTTTTCTGCATTGATCGTAAGATCCAAGCGCTGCAAGTATTCTTGCAGTTTCTCTAGCACCTTTTCAACTGACTTATCCGAGAGAACGACTAGATCGTCCGCATAGCGGACGATCTGTGCATTCCAGCCATTCCTTTTGGTCATCCTCTTTGTCCATACTTTATCTAATAAGTTGAGATATATATTAGAGAGTAAGGGTGAAAGCGGAGAACCTTGAGGAGCTCCTTGTTCCCGGATAATAACTCCATCGCTCTTAAGGACTCCTGAACGAAGCCAGGCTTTGATCAACTTTAGAACAAAGTTATCACTGATTCGCTTCTGAATAACCTTCATTAGCTTATCGTGAGGGATTGAGTCAAAATAATGCTTTAAATCAATATCCAAGATCTGGGTTAGCCCATAATTAAGCCATTTATATATCTCCAGACTTGCATGAACTGCTGACCTTTTAGGCCGGAACCCAAAGGAGCATTCTTGAAAGTCTGCTTCAAAGATAGGCTCAATAATAAGACGGGTTGCAGTTTGTACTAAGCGGTCCTTTATCGTGGGTACACCCAAAATTCTAATACCACCTTTGGGTTTGGGTATTTCTACTCGCTTAGTCTTCTTACTGCGATAAGTTCCTTCTTTCAGTTCTTTCTGAACTTGCCGAAGAAACTCTTCTTCCCCTTGTTCTTTTATTTGCTCTATTGTCGTTCCATCAATACCTGGTGCCCCTTGATTTGCACAAACTTGCTTCCATGCACATACAAGAACGTCCCATCTGTAGATTTTGTCATGAAGGGTGTAGAAGCTGCATTTAGGATTAGACTTGGCAGATCGATAAAGTTTCCTCTGCAGTTCTCGAACAATTTGCACCATGTTACTACCTTTCGGAATCATGGCATTCTTCCCTGCTTTGTAAACATAACGAAACTGAAGATCCTTCGCTCCGGCAAGGTTTTGTTGTCCTTCCCATCATCACTACTACTATCTTCACGACTTCCTGCATAGCATTGGAAAGAACTTCAGCTTTTGCCTTATATCTTTTCTTACTTTTGGAACTTAAAGACCATGCAGGATCTCCCACGTTTCTCCTCCTTTCTTTCCTACGTGCCGTCCCTGCTACGCCGGGAGATGAATGACGGTTATTCACCTGTTTTTTTTCCCGTCATTCTACAGCTTTCACCCGCTAGACGAGAGGCTCAGCATCTCCATTTCCCAGATTGCTCTGGTACGACCTTCACGGCGCTACATGTAGGTTCCCTTTCGTACGGCCCGCAGTTTGCGTAGCTCCTTACAGAGCTGTTGTCGAGTGGCTTCACCTGCAAGAATTACTCCCTACAGGTGCACTCCTCGCTACCTGGCCAAACAGGCCAATTGCCAGGGTGGGACTTTCACCCACTAGAAAGGCGGCCTTCGTGGCGCGCATCTGCTTGATCGTTCTTATTGCTCTTTACATAAGGTTTAACAAATTGAGGCGCTATGAGCTTGACTTCATGCCCCATCTGTTGAAAGCATCTAGCCCAAAAATGAGCGCCCGCACAAGCTTCCATTCCAATTAAGCAACCAGGAAGATTGGCGATAACGATCGGTAATTTTTCTCTACTGACTTTTTTCTGAAGCACAGGCTTTCCTCTTTTATCAATCCCGTGAAGATGAAACCAGTTCTTGCCAAGATCAATTCCTAATGCTTTTATTTCCATGTGGACCTCCTTTTGTTGTTTTTGAGCCTATGAGCTCGTGCATGCCTCAGCTTATTGAGACCAACAAGGCAGGTCCATACCATTAATACTCGGTTACCTCGATTATAGTATGTCTAATTTTATATTTTTTAAGAAGCATCTTTATTTTCGGGTTGAACGCTTTTCTTATTTGCAACTTGAATTAAGGGCGTTTCATTATTTAGATTTAAATAAGGTGTGCAGCTTTTTTTAGGGCCAAAGATTCATGCCAACCTTAAAGATCCTTAGCTCTCTATCCTTTCTTACTCTTAAGGTAATACTATATAGTTCTTGCTTGGCCTCAAGCAATCGAGATGAAGCTTTTCATTTTGAGCCTGACAAGAAACGTCAAAGAACTATTTCCTCTCTTCGGGAAGAGCTCCCAAGAAAAGCTAAGCAATGGAACAAATTACCCCCAGAATTATGGATTCAAATTTTTGATAACTTAAGCTTCCGCCAGTTAATAAAGTTAAAATATGTATGCAAAGCATGGCAACAGATTGCTAATGATGAATGGCTCTCTCTCCCTAAGCAGATTAATACGAAGCCTTCATCTATTCTATGGAAGAAGTTAAAAGACAGTAAAGATGGACAAGATGGGTTATTTCAGCAGTTTTTTTTATCTCCCTTAGCCATTGACAAGATATGCACAGACCCTGCTGTTCTCAAGAAAATACTTCAGACCCCTTTCCTTCTTCCTCTTTTCTTTCAAAGTAAAATTACCCCTTCAGCCATTCATAAAACCTTATATCAAGAGGGTGTATTAGAAATAAAGCAACAAGCAGCATTAGAAGCTTATGTTAGATCAGTACCTGCCTTTCCTTTTGATGCAGACCTGTTTTCCCAAAATTTTGTGAACTTTACACAAACGTATGCAGCTCCTTATAAAGCATTGTATCTTCTGGCTCTGTTTAACCTTCCAAGTGGCGAACCTATTAAATCCTTATTTAAAAGGATTAATGAGGAAATTGGATCAGAAGAAAGGAGTGAAGAAGAAGCTATTTTACTTCCCAAAGGGGTGACCTCCTTCCCTAACATGCCAAGAAAGCAAGCTTTCAATATTGCACAATATTGCAAAGAGTGGGCGGAGAACAGTGTCACTGAAGACTTGAGGAATGAGTGGCTAAGATTTGCAGAGTTATTCTACCGTGAGTGTGCTAGGCAAGGAGATATGAATGTTTTATATTATTTAGGGCTCATTCTAGATCACCAGGAGAAATTTGATGAAGCAAAAGTTTATTATTGCCAAGCGGCTGAGCAAGGAAATGCTATTGCTCAATATACTTTAGGAATTTTCTATGAGAATGAGGGGAAGATTGATAAAGCAGAATTTTATTACCGCCAAGCAGCAAACCAAGGAAATGCAGAAGCACTATACTGTTTAGGCTGTTTCCTACAAAGACAACAAAATTTAGATGAGGCAGAAGCCTGCTATTACCAAGCGGCTGAGCAAGGGGATACAAGTGCACAACATGAATTGGGACTTTGCTTAGAAAAAAAAGGAAACTTTGTAGCAGCCTTTCACAATTATGAACAAGCTGCAAGCCAGCGTCATAAGATGGCCTGTCTTGATTCAGCTCGTCTACTTGAGTGGCACCCTGAAGTTTTTCAAGGAACACAAGAAGAAAGACTCAATCGAATCTTGCAACTACGCCAGCAAGCTGAGGGCCACTTTGAGGAATAATTTTAAGCGGTTCTGATACTGTGTTAATGATCAAGGATTAATTTTAAGGATTTGAGGGTTAAAAGCTGTATTATTGAATATCCTATAATTGCCAAGGGGATGAATATAAACATCTAGCTTGGTTTTGCTAACATCAATGCCAGCAACGATACTTAATGAGCTCATAATCATCCTCTCATAGTCATTGATAGGTCACTTATACTATTTTTTCCTTACTTATATTCGAGTCTTATTACTCAATCAGTTGCTCGGAACTAAAGTATTTATTAAATAAAGAAGAAAACCAAGCTGTCCACCGGTCCTTCCTTGACTTGACCCAGTATCTGACGGTTCCTCTTCTCCTAGACGCTCTTATTTTATCCGATAACAGCGTATTCCCAACATATAAGTATCTTAAGAAAAGGGATTCTCCCTTATTCTGAATTCACATGACAAGCTAAAGACTAGAATAATCATATCAGTAGAGGGAAGGAAAAAAAGATGGATGAAGGTATATTAGGAATAGATGTTTCTAAGAAAGAACTTTCTATCGCTCTTTTCCTCCATACGTCTTATAAAAATACAAAATCTCTAAGTGATCTTGCTACAATAAAGCGGACACAAGGAACCGAGATGGGTTAATGTTATTGAAAGGAGAGAACATGACCCAGAAATACGATAAAGAATTTAAAAATAACCTGAGTTGCGTTTAAGGGATGAGAGTTGTGAGATTATGCAAAGAGGGTTTATCGTCTCTGATTTGATAATTGATGAGTCCTGCCAAGAGATGAGCGAAAGCGTTGATAGGATTACGATGTCTATGATGGATCAAGGTATTAAGCGATTTGAGAGAAGAGAATATTGTCTCAATAAAAGATCTTTTCATCAACATGAGCTTATCTGCGGTATCCATCAGGATGTTTTTCATATTTCTTTTAATTTTGGTAATCAGTGTTATGCCCTTTTCAAATAATTGAGAGAAGAGCTTACGAGAGAGATATCCTTTATCGCCAATGAGTTTGGCTGTAATTCCTTTGACCATGTCTTTAACAGGGGTTTTGTCATTAATATTTCCAGGAGTGATCGCAAGACGAACAATTTCACCATGGGTGTTAAAGATCAGATGAATCTTCAGGCCAAAGAACCATCCTGTGAAAGTTTTCCCTTTAGCTGCCAATCCTTTAAAAACCTTGTGCTGTCTTTCCCGTAAATTATGGCAGACAGCCATAGGTGTTGAATCAATAAACAAGTATTCTGTAATCTCTCCTGAGAGACTTTTGAGTAAACAAACAAGAGCTGGAAAAGCTTGCTTGATGAGCTTAATGAAACGCGAATAATGCACAAGCTTGGGGAATAAATGGCGATGATGGCAGTATAAGTCCAGGTAAAAGTATTTAAAACAAGCCATCCCAGATTGATGATATGCAATTAAAATTGTCAGCACTTCCGATAATCTTAAATACCCCTCTCTGTGACGTTTTATCAAATGATCAGAAAGCAATTGTCTCTGATACCAAGGTTCAAAACCTTGCGAAAAATTATCGACAAAATAAAACAACTTATCATAATCTATATCCATGAGGTATCTCCCTATCTTTTTGCAAATAGAGAATACCTCATACCTCTCATATCTCAAACTGCCTCCTTAAACGCAACTCGGGTGATGTTAATAAAATTGAAAATGAGTGGGATAGGATCAGGCCTCAATTAGAGCAAGTTTTTGATAATATCGATATTTATGATATGGAAAGACTTTCTCATAATTTTGCAGAGTCATTAGAATACTTAAGTGCCGCCTATGAAGAGCAGCCTCTTGATCTCTTAAAAAAATATCTCCTCTGTTTTCTCAAGAGTTAAGGGGTTCACTTGAAAAATATGCTTCACAACATTTATATGCTTGGTTAAGACATGATGAAGAATAAATTAACCTAAATCGTTAAGTTAACTTTTACAATTCAGCCATAAGTTCGAATTTTGGCATTAAACATTTTTCCGTTAACTATAAAAATATAGTTTAGTTTAAAGTAAAATAAAAAATTGAGCCTTCACCTAGTTTGCTCTCTAGCCATATTTTTCCTGAATGACGTTCTATAGCTTGTTTAGCTAAAGATAATCCCGCACCACTGCCTTCACTATCTGTTTCTAATCTTTGTATTCTCTTAAAAAGCTTAAATATAATCTCTTGATGTTCTTGAGCTATTCCTATTCCATTATCTTTAACATAATATGTTAAACCTTCTTGTGTAATGAGACTTCCTATTTCAATTTTAGGATTTAGCCTATTACTATACTTTAGAGCATTGCTAATTAAATTAATCCAAATAACTTTAATAAAAAATTCTTCACCAATTGCATGAGGTAAAGAATCTTGGACACTTACTTCAGCATTTTTTTCATTTATTGAAACAATAAGATTATCTAACGATTCCTGTACAATTTTCTTCATATCAACTTTTTTCGAATCGATTTGTATATGCTGTAGCTGCGAAAAAAATAATAAAGATTCTATTAAATTGCTCATCCTTTTTGCAAGTTTCATTAGATTTTCGATATAATTAAGGGATTCAGTATCTAAATAAGTTGTAATTTTTTCTTTAAGAAATTGTGCATAATAGTTGATCCCTCTTAAAGGTTCACGTAAGTCATGAGATACGCTATGAGCAAAAGCATCAAGTTGGCTGTTACTTAGTTCTAATTTACTGTTAATAAGGTTTAATTCTTGAGCACGTGATGCCAAACTTTCAATTAGAGCTTCTCTTAAATTAAGTACAGCCTCAATTTCAGCATTCTGCCAAATTTCAGAATGTCCTCGCACAGTTTCCTGCCAAAGGGCAAAAGATGTGCGGGGTAATAAGCGCTTCCCAAATGTGCTATTCTCTAAGGGTTTAGTATAAGGATCACCAGCCCAATTTACAATTTGCAATAATTCTTTTCTAAACCAAATAATCATATTTTCGTGATTTCTAGAAAAAGTTATAGCTAATATACCACTAGCAATATCTTTATATTGTTTCGCTTCAATAAGGATTTTTCCTATTGATTGAGTATAAAAGATATTTGAATTCTTTTGTGCAAATACGCTTATTAAATAAGAATAAAGTTCATTTAATTGATCATGTGTGGGGGTAATACCATAACTACTTAATTTGCCATTTTCAAAAATACTAACGCCACTTGCATTTATGTAACCGTTTAATATGTTTTCTTGAATAATGTCAGTAACGAGTGAATTGCTCTTAGATATTTTTTGTATTAACAAGTTTTTTACACTTTCGAGTTTTTTACGGTATATTTTATTTTCTGAATTTTCGACATTTTTTAGTTGTAAGGAAGAAAATTGTGCCAATAGTTCACATGCTGCTCGTTTGGCCCAAGAAATGCTTTTCATTGAATTATGATGACAAGCAATAAGTCCCCATAATTCTCCATCAATAATAATTGATAATGTTAGAGACATATGGACAGACATATTTTTTAAATAATCCGTATACATAACAGAAGCACCTCTAAGAAAAGCATAAGTCATATCAAGGGGCTTTTTTGTAGAAGGATTAAGTAAAGGAATAAGCTCTGACTGTTTATAAAATACATTTGGAAGCGGACGAATCCATATTTTTTTAAAAATGTCTCGCGCAGGTTTAGGAATATCTTCTGCAGGGTAACGCAATGATAAGTAACTATGTAAGCCATTATTTTTGGCTTCAGCAATAACTTCTCCGCTTAAATCTTCATGAAACTTGTAAAGCATAACACGATCAAGTGACGTTAAATTACGCATTTCTTTTACTAGAATTTGAGAAAATTCTTTTAAAGTTGTTGTCGTTAACAATTTTTTTGTAATAACATTTACTTTATCATAAATATTATCATTTTCATTAATGTCAGCTTCTTCACATTCTAAAATAATAAGTCCGTCATAATAATGAGCTAAAAAATCTAGATATTTCTCTCCTAGATGTAATGTAAAAACATATCGAGGGAGTTCTTCGATTTGTTTATCATTAAATAACTTTTTAAGCTGATCTAAGTTATTTTTACCTATTAAGTGTGATAAAGATATATTAAGGAGTAACCTGGGTTCTTTACCAAACCATTGAAAAGCATTATCGCTTATTTGAATAATTTTATAAGTTTCTGGATGAATTACAATTAAGCTTCCAAACTCTTGGATACATCCAGGTGTATGAACAGGCTCATTATCGCAATTATTAAGATTAACTTCACAATTCTTTAAAGAATACGCTTTTGAAAATATCAATCAAACCAACTTTGAAATTTTTTAAATGTTAAATTTGCAGCATTAATAATTTCTTCTTGGTCACTAGTATTGAGAGCATTCATTGTTAAATATTCCGCATATTCTTGCCATCGTGCACTTAGCTGATTTCCATAATTATAAAAGTACCTTCCACCAGAAGAAGGTAATATATTTAACAAATTTTTAAGAAGTTTTGAAATAATAGTGCCTCCTAAATGAGAGCCTTCTAATACATATAAACATCCTAATATACTATTTTTACTATTTAATAAAGGAAGATTTGTACACAAAGGCAATAAGAATATTTCTTTTTTACTTTTATCAAAAAATATTAAATCTTGAGTGAGCCATTCAATATTTTTTTCTTGATTAGAAAAATTCTTATTTATTGAATATGAAATATTAGTATTCAAAATACTATTTATTGGATAGTAGAATCCATAAAATTTTTCTAAAAGTTTAATATAAGATTGAATTGTTTGAAGTTGCTTTTTTATGTTAATCGTTTTCTCAATTAATAAGTGAGCTTGCATAGTCTCAGCTTTTAAACGCTTCATAAATAATGATTTCATAATAAACTTTATCTTAATTAATTTTAAGTATTATTTTACCACGCTATAATCTAACATATAAATATTAACTTAACTATTTTTTAAAAAAATTTGCAATTTTATAGGGATAAAAGAAAATATTTTTGTTATCATATTTATAAATCTTTTAATTATTTAAAGTTATTTAATATTTTTCTCCTTAAATTTTCTTTTGTCTATATTATTTAAAGAGCGGAAAAATTAGCCTGAAAATTAAAATATAATGTTGATCAAGATCATTCTGATTTGGAAGAGCTTCTTAATGATAAAAGTATTGACGAGATTGAAGTAGAATTCTTATTTCAGGCCCTAAGATTTCCTATTTTCTTTTAATAAGTTAATCCTTCATCATACGCATAAATTTATATATAAAATTTTAAAAATATTTTTCCTTTTCTACCTATTATTTTCTATAATCTTTATTATGACATTTGTAAGTGTAGCAAGCTATTATTTAAAATAAACCATTTAACTTACCTACTCATAAAAAAAGTGTTATATTAAAAACACTCTAAAATGTCGTAGGTCGCTTATAGGCGGCAGCTTTTACCCCTTAATAATCCTTGATACTTAACACAGTATCACAACCTATAAGCTAAAACGGATGATCGACGACGAGGACAAAGAGTAATTACTCAACATTATTTCCAGCCATTCTATTATTATATGGGCGCATATTAACATGCTTGGTGAATACGATTTTCTGAAGAAAATCGTAAAGATTCTATCGGAATTGTACCCCAGAAAATAACCGTTTGAAGCTATTGGAAAAACAGGCAACATAAAATCGCGGCAAAGAAAGGCCTCTTAATGGTTATAGAAAATCTCTGTGGTACTTTACGTACCTTGTATCTCTATAAGAGATCAGTATGTGAAGCTAATATACTGATAAAGGTAGAGAGAAGTCGTTACGTTCCTTGTGCCACTTGAGCACGTCATAAAGAATTAACTCTCTCTATCTATTATTGGTTTTAAAACCGAACGGTATCTTATGACCTCAATATTGAGTGATCATGCATTTTACAAGGTTGGTTAAAAACCATGTTTATCATACTAGATGAGGTGATTTTATGCGGCTTTGTGGCTTAAATCATTTAGGAGAGTAAAATTATCCTTAAGATGTATTTTTCAAACTGCTTTCACTGACTTTGGCATACCTGCTTGAGTCATTTTGTTAAGGAGACAACAAATCAAATGGGTCTCTGCCTGTTGATTCTTCCAATTCCTTGAACGAAGTTTTCTGCCAAAAATGGTCTTTAGTCTGTAAAAACTATTCTCAACTTTATTCCTGCGACCATAGTCATTCTTATGATACCAAGCCCAATATCCTTTCTTCTTAATATAGTCGATTGTTTGATCTCTTTGGGTTGGATTTGAGTTACAGGAAATAACTGCATGAGTGGGAGGTGGAACAATAGATTTGATTTGTTGAACTTCTGAGCTTTGGTAAATCTTATGACTGTCGTACCCACCATCAGCTAACAGTTCATCAATAAATCTAATCCCTGCTTGCTGTAATAAAGAGTCAACACAAGCTCTATCATCCGTTAAATGATCGGTAAGTTCTTTTGCTATAATCTCACCATTATCATTAATTCCAATATGAAGCTTCCTCCATACTTTCCGTTGATATTGTTTCCCATACTTAGTCTCTAGCCATTCTCTCTCCCCAAAGACTTTAAGACCTGAGGAATCAATAACAATATGGCCTTCTTCTTTTAAAGAAGAAAGACACATACACGATAAAGGATCAGTTGCTCTTTTTGATAACCGACTAAATTCAGGCACAGGTAAAGTCTTTCCCATCATTTTTAGTAAAGAGTCAACAAAGCCTGTCAGTTGTCTTAAAGCAAATTTAAAAACATGTCGTAAGGTGAGTATCAGCGTAATGCAAGTATTAGAATAAGTAAAAGGACGTCCTCGCTGGTGCTTGTCATCTAAAGTTGCAAACCATCCCTTTTCAAAATCCTCACTAAACCAGAATGTCAAAGAACCTCTTGTTCTAAGAGCTTTATTGTACTCCCGCCAGTTCGTGATTCTATACTTCTTCTTTTTACTTGTAAAATTTTTAATCATCAATCCCTCGATAATGATCTAAATCTTACTCAAATATAAAATCTAAATCAGAATTAAGCAACAACGCCGAGTTCCGTAAAGCATAGGTTATAAAAAATCTATTGCTTTGTAGCAAAGATTGTTGCTATTTTCCATATAAGGCTAAAATTATTACTAATCGGCAGCATTTCTTTTTCGAGAGATTCTAGGCTGGTGCCTTATTTTACTAATCTTAATACCTAAAATATTGTAGAAGTTTTATGATGAAGAAATTTACCTTGTTATTGTTAATATCTAAATTTTTAGCAGGTTATTGCGCTCTTGCTTCTAAGATAGGAGAAGAAACAGGAAGCGTGGTACACGCCCGTAATAGATCAGTAAGAGAAAAAGTAAGAATGTTTGAAGAGATTAACAGCATCCCAACATCTTCACTTTCTAAAAGTAGTGAGCCTCAAAAATCAAATGAAACTATTTCGTCTTCTCCAGGACATGTCAGAAAGATTTCAAAGATTTTTCAGCGTAGCAAATCTATGGAGCAATTACCTAAAGTTTCTCGTATACAAAAGAGCTCTCCTAGTACTGGGGCAAGCGCGTCAGCAATTATTCCTTCACCCTCTCCTAAATCTCCTCGCAATTTATTTAGGCTACTAAGGTCTCGCGAATCTGTTGAGGACCTTCCAAATAACAAGATAAATAAAAGTCAAAAAGGAAGCAAAGGCAGCCGTTCTAAATCTGCAAAGAATACTGAAATTAGTGCACCAAGCATCAATACAGTACTCACCAAGCAACATAATCTTAGTCCAGAAACCATTGAGAAGGATTGGGAAGATAGAATAAGATATTTTAATATGGTTAAGAGAACCATTGAAGAGCATATAAGTTCTGGCACCATTAATGAGGAAAATGAGAAATATAACCTCGTTCTTAAAGGAGATTTAGCACAGCTTGAGGAAATGTACATTCGAGGGATGAGCTACCTGCATGGTAAGCACTCTATAAGGAGACATGATCCCATGATGGTAGCTAGCCATCTACAAAATATGAAGAATTTATTAGATATAGTAGGTTCCGAAATTTATTGGGTCGCTGGAGAAGGAAAGTTGACGATCTCTCAGCTTACCCTTTTTGAGACAAAACTATTAGATGCTAAGCAAAAAAGCAGTATTGTAAATAAAAGTTCTGAAACCCCAGAATTGCTCCAGACATGTATTACTCACCCTAGTAGAAAGCGTGCTCATACAACCAAAGGATAAAGTAGAAACTCCTACTCAAGATTGGGCTCTAGTGCTACCACCTTAAAGGTTAATAGGACATCAAACGGTTGTGATACTGTGTCTAAGGTTGTCCAGGTCCCGATTAAAGATCCAGATTTAAATTTGTATTTTGGTTAATATTTTCTTCCTTGTTATAGGTCATAATCTCTTGGTTTTGTGTTTGTTTATTTGGATGGCTGATATGAACTAAAGGAGCAGGTGGTCTATATTCTAGGGATGAATGAGGTCTTACATGGTTGTAATGCTGTCTCCATTTTTCTATGCGCACTTGAGCTTCTTTGAGGGTGTAAAATACTTCTCCATTAAGAATCTCATCTCGCAATTTTCCATTAAAGCTTTCATTGTAGCCATTCTCCCAAGGAGAGCTTGGCTCTATATAAGCTGTTTTAACGTTCAGGCTCTAAAGCCAGTCTTTTAGAACTTGAGCTCTAAATTCGCTGCCGTAGTACGTTGAGAAGGAAGATTAATAAAGTAGCCATAATAAGCGTGTGAACCTTTAAAGTTGTATTTGTGATTAACATTTAAAGGAGCTTATTATGACTAATTCTTATACTAATGCAGAGCCATCTATTTTAGTAGCAATTGATATTTCTAAGGAACGCCATGATATTCTTATCGAGTTCCCTGATAAGGTAAAGCGTAAAAGGATGGTTATAAGGAACATTCAAGAAGATTATGACCTTTTAATAAATTATCTTCATGCTTTTAATACAAAGGTTATTGTTGGATTTGAAGCAACAGGGAACTATCATCGGTGTCTAGCTTGGCGCCTTCTAACAGAAGAATTTCACTTAAAACTCATCTACTCTGTTGCGTTGGCGCGAACAAGAGAAGTTCTTCATAATAGTTGGGATAAGAATGATCCCAAAGATGCCCAAGTGATCCTCTATATGCTTAAAGCTAATATAACTCAGCATTATCATGATCCTTTACAAGGCAACATCCTTCATCTTCAAGAACTTTCTAAAACCCATGAAGTTATCTCAAAAACTAAAACAGAGGCCTGGCACCGCATCCTCACGCACTACCTCCCTTTGTATTTTCCAGAAGCTGCTCGTTCTCAAGGGAAGTCTCGTAGTACTTGGTTCATTAACTTTCTTTATCATTTCCCAACTCCAATGAGTATTACACATCTTTTAAAAGAAGATTTTATTAAAGAAGCTTGGCCTATTGTTGGAAGGAAAGTCTCGAAGCAAAATCTTTTGGGAGATATCTATGAGACAGCGAAGACTTCTGTGGGGCTTCCTTTAGCGATAGACTCTCCAGCAATTCTGATGTTCAAGCTTGTCTTACAAGAAGCTCTCAACCTTATTAAGCAAAGGCAGATCATTGAAAACCAAGCGGAATCACTCCTTAAGGAGAATAATGACTATCAACTACTCAAGCAAGTACCAGGCATTGGTCCTATCCATGCTCTAACTATTCTTGCAGAAGCAGGAGATTTAAGGCGCTTTGCTCATCATCGCCAGTTTCTTAAATATTGTGGCCTTGATCTAGCAACATATCAATCAGGCTTATTTAAAGGGCAAACTAAATTATCAAAATATGGTAATGCACGCTTGAGAAGAACTTTTTGGATGGCTTCTCAAACTGCTATTCTCAAGGTTAATAATAGCTTTCGAGATAAGTTTGAACGTTATATTGCAAGAGATCGTGACAACCGTGACCTCAGACGTAAAGCCTATACAGCTGTAACTGCTAAAATGGCAAGAACTGTTCATGCCATTATAAAGAATAAAACAGATTATCGCCCCTGATCTTGCTACAATAAAGCGGACACAAGGAACCGAGATGGGTTAATGTTATTGAAAGGAGAGAACATGACCCAGAAATACGATAAAGAATTTAAAATTAATGCGGTTAAAGTTTATTTGAGTAATGACAAGAGCATTGAGAAGATCGCTTTAGATTTAGGGATTTCGCGTGCCAGTTTAGGGCACTGGATTAAACAATACCGGCGTGAGGGAGAGAGAAGTTTTCCTGGCAGTGGCCATGTTGTTGAGGAAGAATTAAGAGCGCTTAAGCGGGAGCTTTATCTTGTTCGCCAGGAGCGAGATATCTTAAAAAACCACCTAAATGGCACCCCTTTCCCTAATAAATAGAAACTCGCGCTCGTTAACTGCTAAAGTTGAGCTATCAAAGAGAGCGGCCGTCTGCTTATTGGTGGATTACCCCGTTAAAAAACATGGTCCAGGGAGTACAACGAACCCGGCATTGGAGGTACAAACCCCGTTTAGGAAAGTGATTTATTCGTTACCCTGCTCTTTGATTCTATAGATAAACAAGGAGAAGAGGTAAGTGATGACTCAATCTAACAGACAATCCAGTATGCCAATTATTCATCAAAATGCTGCTGGGATTGATATTGGTGCTAAGTTTCACGTTGTTGCTGTAGGGAGTGATAAAGCAAAAGAACCAGTTCGTACGTTTCAAAGTTTTACCACAGATTTACATGCTATGGCAAAATGGCTTAAAAGCTGTGAGGTCACCAGCATTGCTATGGAATCCACAGGTATTTATTGGATTCCTGCTTTTGAGATCTTAGAGAATTATGGTTTTGAGGTATTTTTAGTTAATCCACGAGAAGCTAAAAATGTTCCTGGACGTAAAACAGACGTCAATGATGCGCAATGGATTCAACGGTTACATCAATTTGGTTTGTTACGTGCTAGCTTCAGACCAGAAAAACAAATTACTGTGCTACGTGCTTATATTAGACAACGTGAACGTATGCTTGAATTCAGAGCCTCTCATATCCAGCATATGCAAAAAGCTTTAATGCAAATGAACTTACAGTTGCATCATGTCGTATCGGATATAACGGGAGCCACAGGCATGAAGATCATTCGTGCGATTATGAATGGTGAACGTTGCCCTGCTGTATTAGCAGAACATAGAGACATACGTTGTAAGGAATCCATTAAAACTATTGAGGAATCCTTAAAGGGTAATTATCAAGAAGAGCATTTGTTTTCTTTAACTCAAGCTGTTGAATTATTCGATTATTACACACAAAAAATTAATGAGTGTGATCGTCGAATAGAAGAGACATTAAGCTTGCTTGGAAAAGATAATAAGTTGCCTGATCAACCTCTACCCAAAGCCAGGCATCGCACTAAACAACCTAATAGCTTAAGCTTTGATGTAAGAGCATCCCTTTACCAAGCATTAGGAATGGACTTAACACAAATACACGGTGTTGGACCTTCATTAGCCTTAAAATTAATATCAGAATGTGGCACTGATATGTCTCGCTGGCCGAGCAGCAAGCACTTTACTTCTTGGCTATGTCTTTCTCCAGGGAATAAGGTATCAGGAGGGAAAGTATTATCATCACGAACACGGCGTTCCTCAAGTCGTGCGGCAGCAGCATTAAGATTGGCTGCTGTAACAATTGGAAAGACAAATACGGCTCTTGGTGCGTTTTATAGACGACTCTCGGCTCGCATTGGTAAATCAAAGGCAATTACTGCAACAGCTAGAAAAATGGCAGTATTATTTTTTAATGCTCTGCGTTATGGAATGCAATATGTTGATCCAGGTGCCAATTACTATGAGGCACGATATCAAAAGCGGGTTCTTGATAACTTATCAAAGCGAGCTGCTGCTTTAGGTTATATATTGCAAGAGAATAAAATGCAGGACTTGGTACAGGGAGTTTCTTAGGAAAGCAGTTGCCATCTTCTCCGAACCCCGAGGCAAAGGTACGAATTCATGAAGCATCATACCACTTTATTTTCCTTGGATCAGATGGCGCAAGTCTTAGGGGTTTCTCGCAGTGGGTATTACGATTTTATTAAAAGGAGTCCCAGCAAGAGAGAACTGGAGAACACTGAGACTGTTAAAAGAATGAGGACTATTTTTGAGGAGAGCCGAGAAACTTATGGCAGTCCTCGGATCCATGCAGAACTTTGTGCTCAGGGAACTTTTTGTTCTCGAGTTAAAGTCGCTCGATTGATGCAGAAGAATGATATCCAAGCCAAGATGTATAGGAAGTTTGTTAAAACAACAAAACGTTCAGAAAATATCACTCGTCCAACCCAGGATCTCGTTCAGCAGAATTTTTATTCTCCTCTTCCTAATAGAATTTGGGCCGCAGATATTACTTTTATTGCCATCAATAGAACCTGGGCTTATCTGGCTATTATTCTTGATCTATTCTCTCGAAAAGTGGTGGGAATGGCTTTGAGTGATCACATGAGAAGTTCTTTAATTTTAGCAGCACTTAATCAAGCTCTCTTATTAAGGAGACCTCCTTCAGGGCTTATTCATCATTCTGATATGGGGAGCCAATATACAAGCAATAACCTTTATGAAATAGCTCAAACTCATGGAATAAAACTGAGTCATGGAAAAACAGGATGTGCTTATGACAATGCTGCAATGGAGAGCTTCTTTCATACGCTTAAAACAGAGCATGTCTATTTTAAGAACTATAAAACTTTAGAAGAAGCAAAAACCGATATCTTTGAATACATATTCACATTTTATAACTCTAAAAGGAGGCACTCGACACTCAACTATCAAAGTCCAAATCAGTGGGAATACAATCATTACAAAAATCAAACCATCTCAGTTCACAATGTCTAAATTTTTGTAGCAAGATCAAACTTGAGCTCTCTGTAAATATTTATCGCTAGTATTATAAATATTATATAGTTAAAAACATGGCTTTATTTCCAAATTAGGGGGATTTTATTAGTTATTTATAGCACGTTGCACTAATGTTATCAAAAGATAGAGGCCGGCAAGTCCTACAAGTGTATAAACTGCACGGCTGCCTGTTGACATTTCTCCAAAAAGAAAGGCAACAAGATCAAATTTAAAGATGCCAACTAATCCCCAATTTAGAGCACCAATAATTGCTAAAATATTAGCACTTAGGCGAGAATAAGAGGAAAGGGGAGTTACGCTATTATATGTATTATTTATCATTTATAGACTCCTTTAAAATTTATTAATTAGATTTGCATGTGAACAGATATAGGCTAGCAGCCCAGCATTAAAGGTATAGGAGAAAAATGTGTTATTTTTCACTTAATAAGAAAAAAACGATAATTTTAATTATATTCACTAAGAAAAATACAAGGTTATATTCTTCGACTCATAGAGAAAAAAAAGACACTTAACTTTTAGACGTTAACAACACTGTAAATGAGCTAACTTTTAATAATTCATCTATTTTATAAAAAATGGGAAATAAGCTAGAACCAATCGTAAGTCCTTAATTTATTTTTGTGAGCTCTGCTTAACAAGGATGAGTAGTATTGCTAAGAGTTTTAATTAAGTTTTATAAAGTTTAATGGTAAAATAAGAGCGTACCTTTTAAAGTATGCTCTTATTTTAAAAAATTTAGCAGCTATTTTTTGTGCTTATAATTTTTCTGTTCGCGATCATCTTTATTTGCATCTTCATCATCATAAACTTTATCATGATTTTTTCCATGAGATTGACCACCTTTGCTAGCAATCTCTTATACTTTTTCCTTAGGCATTGAAGCAAAACCTTGCTTGCCATGCTCATGATTCTCTGAGCCTTGATAATTTTTATTATGGCCCCTGGAACCAGAGCTCTTGTCCTGATGACTTTCTGAATGAGAATGCCCACTCGCTTTTCCGCCTTTGCTAGCAATCTCTTGAACCTTCTCTTTAGGCATTGAAGCAAAACCTTGCTTGCCATGCTGCTCGTTATTTGAGGATTGTGACTGATTCTTATTAGTGGTTGTTGCCATAATAAATACTCCTTCTTTTCATATAATATGTCCCTCTTAAGAAACACTTTAAGCCTATTTCATGAAGGGTAATTATTTAAGTTGCAATTCATTCAAGTTTTAACCTGGAGTTGACCCCATTAAAGCGGACACCATAGATTAGCTCCTAAGAGAGAGGAGTATTTCTAGTATTATGACTAGTTCTAAAATTGATACGATTCATGTCATCACCTCTGTTCAGCGGCTTCGGCGCTGGAGCGTTTTTGAGAAGAAGATTATTGTTGAAGAGACGGATGAGGATGGTAAGAACGTTTCGTATGTTGCTCGTAAGCATGGCATGCCGCTTCTCAAGTTTTTTTGTGGCGTCGTAAGATGGAGGAAGGTGCTCTTGTGTTGGTATAAAATGTGAAGAAGACGTTATTACCAGGCTTAAGCGGAATATGAAAAATATTTCTTAGGCCTCTTTAGAAAATGGTGGTTTAATAAGAAAGAAGTTATAAAATCTGTTATGGATCAGCTTAAAGCAATTCTACACTTGCAGGATACAAAGCATTGCTCGGTACAGAACTATTTTGCTAATATTCTCTCTAATCTCTTTACTTATTCTTTAAAACTTATAAAAACCAAGCATAAGTTTTGAGAAAACAATCATAAAAATGATTGCCTCTTATCTCGAGCTAGCGTCAAATATAAAACTACTTTTAATCAGGAAATTTATATAAATATTTCTTGGTTTTAATACAGTATTAGAGCTTCTATTCTTGACATCTTGCCTTTTGCATTTTAACATTCTAAACTTAAAGGGTGGAGAAAACTTTTACTAACTTAAAAATTAAGTAATTTTTAGGCTTCTAGGTTTCTTCAATAGATTTTGAGTAAAAAATTTAAAGGGGAAAACACTATGAAAAAATATATCTTACCTTTTCTATATACATCAGTTTTTATAACGTCATCTGCCATAGCAACAGATATTTCTGAGGATTTTGTGCCGGCTAAAGGGGTAGTTTATACAATCCGCCCAAGAAACTTGCATGATCACTTTGTTACTTATACCCCCGATAAAAATAGTAGCAGTGGCAAGTATATGCAGGTTGCTAAATTTGACAATCCAGGAAAAGATGCACGTTGGCAAATTGAATCTGCCGATACTCCTGGTTATTTTATCCTCAGCAACAAAGCTGTACCTAACTCTTTTGCCTCTTGGAGCAATGAAGGGAGCCGCAGTGGCCATTATATGCAGATGTGTACTTATACGGACCATCGAGAAGAGGATGCTCCCTGGCAAATTAAAGCTGTTAAGGATAGTGAAAAGGGCACTACCTATTTTAAATTAATCCCAAAAGGTAAGCCTGATCTTTTTGCAACCTATTCTACTGAAGAAAGTGGTAGTGGGTATTATATGCAGATTGCTTCCTATGCCTACCAACCAAAACCAAGGTTGGTCGGGAGGGGCGTGGTTTACTCTCCTCCACGAGAGTCTTTATTAGAGCAATCAGGGATTGAATGTTTTGCGTTTGTGCCCCAAGGTTATAAGTTAACAGTAAATTTATCAGATTTTAATTTTGGTGAAGGGCTTAAAGCAAAGTTAAAGGCTAACGCTAAGCCAGATTATAGTGGTACTCAAAAATTAACAGTAAGGAACGAGAAGTTAAATGCTAAAATAGGAGGGACTTATACCTCAGCTGTCCAAGAATCTTTTACTTGGGGCTTAAATCAAAAGCTTGGAGTCTCTGCAACAACAACTATTACAACTGGTATTCCATTTATTGCTGAAGGGAAAATATCTTTAGGAACTAACTTTGAGTTTGGCTCAAACCAAAGTTGGTCGACGACTAACACAAAAACCTTTACTGCTACGGTTGAAATGAGTCCAGAAGAGCCAGGAGTATACACGTTAGGAAATATTGTTTATGTAGCCAAAAATATTCAGCTGCCATTTAATGCCAAAGCAAAACTAAGAGCAAAGAACAAAGCCGGCGAACAGCTCCCTGCTGATGCTGTAGAAGCGCTCTTTAAGTATGAGGGGTTAAAGGGAAAGATCGTAGCAAGAAAGCCTAAGGCTATTGTAGTTGCTGTTGCTGGGAAGTTGGCAGCGACTTATGGAGTGTATCAAGAAGCAATCGCTAAAAAAGTTAGCGATCTAAATTCCAAAGGTTAAAAATAACGGCCCTGTTGCAAAAATATTATTTGAGCAGATTTAGGTCTTTTTGCAGTTTTCAATTAAACAGTATAGACACTGAATTGTCGGTTAACGAGACGGATTTCTCCCTTGAGTCCTTGGCGATATTTCCAAAGATCCATCTGTCCCTTTTTAAACATCCTCATCACTTCAAACCCTTTAATCGTTGCATAAGCTGTTTTCAAAGATTTAAACCCTAGAGTTGGTTTAATCAGTCGTTTGAGTTTACCATGATCAGCTTCAATAAGGTTATTGAGATACTTAATCTGTCGATGCTCAAGGTCTTGAGGACAAAGTCCTTCCTTCTTTAATTCTTTGATCGCTACAGCATAAGTAGGTGCCTTATCTGTATTAATTTTACTTGGTTTTTCCCATTCCTTAAACTTTCTTAAAGCCTTTGAAAGAAACCGTTTGGCAGCACTGATATTTCTTGTCGATGAAAGATAAAAGTCTATAGTACGCCCTCGCTTATCAAGAGCTCGATAAAGGTAAGCCCATTTACCCTTAACTTTTACATAAGTTTCATCAACTCTCCAGCTATAGCCAAGCCCTGGTTTCCAATACCACCTGAGCCTTTTCTCAATCTCTGGAGCATAAGTGATTACCCATCTATTAAGAGTTGTATGATCAACCGTAATGCCTCTTTCTTCCATCATTTCTTCAAGGTCCCGATAGCTGATCCCGTATTTACAATACCACCTTACGCATCCAAGAATAATATCCCCTTGAAAATGACGCCACTTAAAATCATTCATCCAATAGTCCTCTAATTTTTAGAAACTCTGAACGAAGACAAAACTTTTTGCAACAGGGCCTTACTAAGAATTAATTTAAATTCTTTAGCAAGTAATTGGGTATCTATAAACTGAATTGATCTCTGTCTCTCCTTATGACCTGTTCTTCCATATGTAATAACAAGAGATAAGTCTTTGAAGAGGGTAGGAAGTAAAATGATATTATAATATCTAAAAATTCCAGCTTCTTTATCTTCAGCTTTAAGATAGAACTCTGCTTGCATTAATCCATTTTCTATAAATTTAAAGATCTGAGATATAGCAAAGAGTCATGAGGATTGTAAGGATCAAGTGAGTATAATTTGTTATGAACAAAGATAACGTTTCTTTGTTTAAAAGCGCCTGATATTCGCGCTATTGCCAGAGCTTTTGTTGTGGGATCATTTGAAGAATTAAGAGCTGTTTGAATCAATTGATTCAACTTTTCAAACTTATTTTGAGAAGGCGACATAGTTATTCGCCTCTCTGAAAAGAATTAGATTTTAAAGATGTTTCAGGATCTTTTGATTTCAAGAATTGCTGCATCATGGCTTTCATACCTAAGTGATCACACTCTTGCTTGAGAGAGCCATCAACATCATTTTGAAGTTGGTCTGTCATATATAAAAGTACACCTAAAAGAGTCGTTGCTTTTTCGCGAGCAAGAGGATCAAGCTGGAGATCATTACCAAGTTCTATCTGTAATAGATCAGCAAGACCTGATTTAAGAAGCAGGCCGCCTAACTGAATTTTTGTTCTATTTTCTGCTTTGCGATCAGCATTTTCTATCCGTAATAATTTACGTTTATGATGCTGCAAATTCCAAGAATTTTTATTGAGTTGTTGCATAAGTTTATGCACTTTTTTGTGAAGAAGATGAACCTTTTTCCAACTCTTTACGAGAGAGTGTTCTTCCACAAAATTTCTGAGCGGCTTGGCGCCACTTCTCCTTAAGCTCAGGTTTTTTATTGGCTTCATCTACAACATGAAGAAGCCCACCAATTAATGTAAGAGGCTCAAGGTTAAGGGACGGTACCTTATTCAACAAAGATAAGAATTCTTCATTCTTCTTCTTTTGTAATTCTATTTTTTCTTTTTCTAGCTTTAGAATTTTTTCGTCAAGCTTAGAGAGTTTTATATCGTATTGTTGCATGAGTATTCTCTTTCCAAAAATGTTGAATAATGATTCTTATCGGAAAGCTCCCCACAGCTTTACTTGAATAAAAAATATATAAGCAAAAAAGCAGTAGTCCTGCAAGAGTTTTTTGCCAAAACTCTAAAGGTGCACTTAACGACGATTAAAATTCGTCTTGTGCGGCCCTGCCGGCGGCTCTATACTGTGGCATGGCTATTTATCATTCACACATGAGTTATACATCGAGAAGCGGAGGAGGCTCTGCTTGCTCTCATGCTGCCTATATTTCAGGCTCTATTGTGAAAGATGAGCGCACAGGCATGACCTGGGATTACTCCAAAAAAACCCATAATGTTTTATATTCAGAAATACTCGCTCCAGAGAATTCTCCTGAATGGGTTTATGACCCTAATTCATTGTGGAATGAAGTTGAGAGATTTGAAGACTACATTGCTGAAAAAAGATTTAAAGGACACAAAGATCTCGAGAAAAATGAAAAAAGTTTAAGAGGAAAAGAGAAGTTTCTCTCTTCTTGTAAGACGAGTTTTAAAGCTGATTTTGCATTGCCACTTGAGATTACAGATAAGGATCATTTACGAGAGCTTGCACGTAAGATTGTAAAAGAATGTTACGTGAGCAATGGTTTAGTTGCTCAGTATGCCATTCATGATATGAAGGGTAATCCTCATCTCCACATAATTGCAACAACCCGCCCTCTCATTGAAGGATCTTTCTCTGAAAAAAGATTTGTTATTGAGAGAGAAAAGCTTGTTGAAATGCGTAAGCAGATGGCAGATATCTGCAATCAATATGCGCAAGAGAAAGGGTATGATTACCATCTAGATCACCGGTCTTATAAAGATCAAGGGATTAAGCTTATTGCAACAAAACATTTAGGCCCTAATGCAAGGCATCGTCTCCAAGAATTAAGTCAAAATGTGCAAGATAACGAAGAGATCCGACAGAAAAACATTGAAATTCTTCTCAACCATCCTGAAGAAATCATTAAAGTTGTGGCGTCTCAAAAAGCTGTCTTTACACAAGTAGATTTAGCTAAAGAGATCTTCAAACGGGTCGGTGGTGATGACAAACTTTACACAGTTTTGAAGGCTAAAGTTGATGGAATTGAGATCCCATCTATTGCCATAATTGGGAAGACTTTAAACGATAATTCTATCTATGAGAGCAAGAGTATTCAGTTCAAAAAAGATGATTACGCAAGAACTATTGATAGTTTTACTGCAAAAATTTTGTCTCAAAACCATGCCATTTATTTAGGAGAGAATATCAAAGGACAAGCATTTTATACCTCACATGAGATGAAAGAACTTGAGACATCAATTGCTAAAACAGTTGATCTTTTGAAACAGAAAAGTAGTTCTCACATTGCTGAAAAATATAAATTCACAGCCATTGATAAGATTCAAAAAGAGCAAGAGATTATATTTACTGAAGAGCAGTTAGGGGCCATAGATCATCTTCTTTCTAAAACTGCAATTAATGTTTTAACGGGTAAAGCAGGGACAGGAAAAAGTACTGTCCTCCAGCCTGTGGTTGAGGCTTATAAAAAATCAGGATTTAATGTTATTGGCACTGCTTTTCAAGGTAAAGTTGCTGATCAACTGGCAAATGAACTGAATGTTGAAGGCTATACGCTTGATCAGTTGAATAATAGATGGAATGCCCAAGATAAACTAAAAACCATCATTGATAAGAAAGAGCTTAAGGGTCAAGCTCTTGCAAAAGCCAAAATGGAAGTGGAGAGGCTTCAAGAATGGCGTTTAACCGATAAGCATGTAGTTATTCTTGATGAAGGCAGTATGGTTCATGGCTCTTTATGGAAGAGTCTTCTCCAAGAAGTTGAAAGATCAGGGGCTCAACTTCGGATTGTTCAAGATAATAAGCAGATTAAAGCACTTTATGGTCTTGATGCGGCACGACTTATTGAAGAGAAGGTTGGCGCTTATGAGATTAAAGGTGTTGTTCGTCAAAAAGAGCAATGGATGCGTGAAGCTTCAGCACTTTTGAATGAGCATCGGATTGAAGAAGGATTAAAACCTTATTATGAACGCGGTCATTTTGATTTTAGAGAACGAGATTTTGAGAGTAAAATATCTCTTGTTGCAGATTACTTAGAAGGAATTGAGCAAGCTCCTCATCAAACTCATATGGCTTTAGCGCAAAAAAATAAGGACGTTGTTGAACTTAATGAGCTCCTCAGGGGTGCGTTAAAGTCTCAAGGTAAGTTAGGTGAGGAATTTATCTTTGGACGAGAAGGAGAGGGGATACTTAATCCACAACAATCTATTTTAAAGCCTAAAACACAACATTTTAGGAAATCAGCTTATGGCAGACGTTTTACTGTAGGGGATCGTGTTATGTTTCTTGAAAATGATCATAAAGAAAGGCATATAAAAACGCTTGAAAACGGAAAGAGAGAAGGAGAGGGCGTTAAGAATGGAACGCTGGGGATTATAGAATCATTTGATTTGAAGCGACAAACTGTTGAAGTCAGGCTTCATGATGGGAGACTCGTTGGCTTTGATTCAAAGTCTTATGATTCTCTGACCCATGGCTATGCGGTCACTATTAACAAGTCCCAAGGGGCCACTTTTGATCATTCTTATGGCTTCTTTAGCTCTTTTAACAGCAATCAACTACTCATATGGCTTACACGCCATAAAGATAACTTTAAGGGGTATGTCTCTAAAGAAATTGCTTCAGATTTGAAATCAATGGTGAGCCATGTCTCAAGATCTGATTATAAAGGCCTGAGTACAGATTATGATCTTGCGGAACATCAAAAGCCTTACTTTAATGTTGTTCAACACTATTGGGAAATCTCTAGAGACGCGGGCAATCTAAGGACAAAGATTGATGCTCTTACTTTACAAGCAGATCAAGAAGGTAAAGAAATCTCTTTAACGAAAGAATGGGGCCAATATAACAAGCTCGTTCAAACAAGAAACAAAGATGCTAAAGAGATCTTGCGTAATTGGGTTCAATGCTCTTCTTTTATGCACCAAACAGGGGTGAGACGAGAGACATTAGAAGTTCAAGCAGGACTCCGTAAAAAGCTTCTGAGCGCTGTAGAAGAGGCAGCACTCGATAAAGTTGAGACTTACTTCAACATCTCTCATCAAGCACGCAACTTATGGAAAGAGATTTCGAAGACGCATCCAGGTTCTTTATCACATCACCATCCAGAATATGAGACTTACGCCAAGATCAAGGACGCGCGAAATGAACTTGCCTATGAAATCTCTAGCTTTCCGATGTTGTATAAGCCTTTCTTTAAAGTTAAAGCACATGAAGGGGCTTATGAGACTTATCAGGGAACTGTTTATGAGCAACGCCCTCAAGGGTTTAAAGCGGCACAAGAACAAGCAAAACAATACATACTCCAAAAGCAATCAGAAAGATATGAATCTCAATTAACTTTTGATGAACGTTTTATTTATAAGCAAATTCAAGGTTATCAATCTTCTCATTACCAAAGTGTGGCTGCTTTCAAGCATCTTAAAGAGCTTGAAAAAACAGCAGTTAAGTCATCACTTATTGAAGTTTACCAACAAAAAGCCAAAGAGAATGCAAAAAGTAGGGATTTACTAGCCTTTCAAATTATTGAGAACTATAGCGATGCACAGCCTCTTATTGAAAGACTAGGCCTTAAAGAAGAAATCCTTTTAAAGCATGCGGTGTTCGGTGAGGTTAGAGGGATGATATCATCTTACAAAGAAGCCAAAGTAATAGAAGAGAGAACTCAACTTGCAGATAAGCTAGTCTCATTTACATTAGGAGAGCGGGGGAGTGTTGATAAAGGACTTTATAATCTTATTAAAGAACAAAATTTGGATCTTCAAAAGCTTAAGTTTGAACAGGGGTGGCTTAAAGCTCACCAAGAAGGTAAAGAGTTATCCCTTAAAACAATTGAGGACCTTGAGAATACCTATCGAGATAATAAGAAAGTTTCATTGGAATGGGATATCCTTAAAAAGGAGAGGAATTCTGATGATTCTACATTCAGCAATAAAGTGGAACGCCAGCGAAAAGATTATTCAGTAAATGAAGGCCTAAAGAGTAGAGTTATTAATACTTATGATAAAGAAGAAGTTTTAGCTCGACTTTCGAATTCACAAATTGAAAGCATTTATGCTCGGCATATAGAACACTGGATAACAAATCCTAAGCCTTCATATGATGCTAGCAAAATAAGATACGGTGAAAGGGGTGACTTTATTATCTATAGTAACACACGAACATGGTATAATCATGGCTCTAACGAAGGTGGTGATATCTTTAATTATGTAAGTAAAGCTCAGAATATATCTTATGGAGAAGCGATTAAACAGATAGGTCAAGAGATTAATGCACCTCACTTAACGCAGGTTAATTGGGAAGAGAGAAATAAAAGACAAAACGCTTTTAAACAACAAGCTGAATATGATGAAAAGATTAAGATAGAAAAATCTCAAGAGGAAACTAAGAAGCTTTATGATAGTTCAAAGTCAATAGAAGGAACGCTAGCTGAGCGCTACTTAAGAGAGCACCGAAAGATTAAGACAACTGAGCTGCCAGAGGATTTAAAGTTTATCCCGGATTATAAAGATTACGATAAGGGTAAAGCTCATCCAGTTCTTGTTTCTTTCTCACGTGACCATAATGAACAGTTAACTGCTCACCAATTGATTTATCTAGATCCTATATCTGCCAACAAGGCAGATGTTGCTGTTAAGAAGAAATCAAAAGGCACAATTAAAGGCACGATTGTTGAGATTCAAAAAGGAGAAGGGATAACGTATGTTGCAGAAGGTATAGAGACAGCTTTATCCTTGAAAGAAGTACATATTAATGGTAGAATCCTCGTATCTTTAGGGCTTTCTAATATGAATAATATCAGTGCCCATCTCAAAGAAGGCGAGCCTGTTATTCTTTGTGGAGATGCAGATAACCCTACTTCAGCAGCATGGAAGACATCTGAGCGTGCATTAGAAAAACTCAAACAAGAAGGATTCAAGGTCTCAATTATAAGACCACAAGGAGAAAAAGGTCGTGACTTTAATGATGTTCTTAAAGAAGAAGGGATCAAAGCTGTTCAAGAAGCTTTCAAAAATGTTGCCGTTTTCCAAGAAGACTCCTATAAACAAACCCTTGAAGTCAGATCACTTGAAAAACAAATTGTTTGTCCTAGGGATGGCCGCACAACAGAGAACAACACGCAAAACAAAGATATAGCCAAGCAAAATTTTAATGCTTTGGATCATTATCTTGCTTGTGAAGAAAAGCTTAAAAAGTTGTCTTCATTTATTGCAGCTAAAGGAGAAGAAAAAGCGATTGTTAAAGAATTACTCAAAGAATCACGTACACATGCTTATGCAATATGGCAAGATTCAGAGCTAAAAGCCAAAGCTCAAGAGTTAGGAATTGAAAAGATCATTAAACAAAGAGCAGAGTTTCATAAACAAGAAATGAGCCAAAGTATCAATCAGAAAAGTTCATTTAAATTTAATATATAAGGGTTGAATACCATTATGACTCAGAATTTAAAGATCAAATTATGTCTCGGCTTCCTTTAAACTTGTTCTCCGAGTGTTAGAGAAGACGTTTTTTCAACAAGCATTTTCTTGCCTAATATAAAGTTTAGAATGATTGCTTCTTCAGATTTACACAGGCATCACGCGCGGAAAAAAACTTGTCATCTTAGTCGAGCAAAAGACATCTTTAGCCATGGCTGTGAAAGATAAGAATATGAAAAGAAGATATACAAAGTTAAAAGGATGGCTTGTAACTTGAGACATCTGAAAGATAAAAGTATGTTAAGTTTTGATATTATACCCTTTATTGCTGTCTTAAAAGATCTAGATAACCAACTTGTTAAAATTTATGGGAAAATTCAGACATTTTCTGAGGATGAACTTCTATTTATCCATAAACTTGCAAAAGCTAGTATGATTGGTGCTTCCACGCGGATTGAAAATGCACTCTTAGGGGTATCAGCCCCATTTGTATAAAAAAGTACGATCTAGAAAATATACTTCAAAAAGGTTTATTGCTCATTTTGAAGAGTTTGAGGGGCTTATTGAGCAAGTGCCTACTACACTTGGGGAGCAGTTAAATTCTTCAACGGAACAAGCCGCAAATCAAATTATAAAGCATATTCATCAATCAGTTGATGAAAGACTTAATATGATTCTATCAGGGCTTTAATCCTCGGTTAACCATGCACAACAATCCTTAGAAATGACAAAATGCTTGTTAACTCGTCGAGTAATATTAATGGCAGCCAGCTTTTGTGTAGGATCGTTGGCTTCAACAATGTTAATTGTATGGTTTGTAGTTCAAAGGCCAACAACATCCTTAACGCCTGATATGGCTAAAACATATCAATTAGGTCTTACTTTGAAAAATACTTTGCCAAAGCTAAACATAAAAGATCAAGGCTACATAAAAAAGTTATTAAAATTGTGATAAAAATGAAAATAATATTAACTAAAATACGAATTTAAAACTGGATATTTAATTGGGGGTGACTCCATGCTGTCTCATAATATCTTTTCGCTTGTCATCGTATCTACTTTTGTAAAGTTTATATAAACATGCGGCTGAGAATATGAATGTACCAACTCCTATCCCCCATCGTATCGAATCAGACTTAATCACTCCCTTCAGCACTCTTTCAGATAAGAAGCTTCCTATAAGAGCCGAGTAGCAACCTACTAATACATTATTTATAACTGAAAAATTTTCCTCATCTAGGTCTAATTGCCGCATCTTCGTCTGGTAGTCTATCTCATTAAAGCCTGTGCCCTGTATTTGATTATTTCTTCCGAGCGCTATACTTGTTCCATGGTGTTGATGTGTATCCTCACCTTCTAGGGTAGTCCCTAAACACGTCGAACTCAATAATGCCACCATAACTATGGAATTACATAATTGAAATATTTTACTCATCTTTTCTTCTTTTTCTATGGGCAGCTTCAATTCCTGCTTTAACACGTTCTGGGGGCTCAAGCCCACTGGAACGAAACTTTCTCCGTATATGTCAGACGACCTCATATTATAGAATATAATGTCTAATATAAGGATTTTAAAGAACTTTAAATGTATATAATTGTTTTATTTAAATTATACAGTAAATTTTAAAGATATTTTTAATCGCATAATATATATTATGGAAAATGGTATTAATTATCAATTTGAAAATCAATAATTTTTTATAAAAATATAATTTGAGGCTGCCTGATAATGGCAGCCTTTCTAAGAACTAATGCCTATATATTGTAGCAGCCCATTTATTAAATTCATTCTGATATTTTTGCTGAATTAAATTCCAAATAACTTCCAAATCGTAGATTTTTGGTTCATACCTTGGGTTATTTATAATACTGGTTATAACAGCATCAGTTACATGAGAATTTCTTGCTATAGATGCTTTAGAATGGTTTCTGTTAGTCAAATATTTTATGAAATTACTCAAGTTCTGTTGGCTATATTGGACATTGTAGCAAATTTGTTCGTCATACTCATAAGAGCTAACTCTTACAATTGACTGCCTTTGATTGGTTGATGATATATTATGTGGTCTTTGAGTAGCTGAATAATTCATATTTGCTGGTTGTTGAGGTATTTGAGAAGCATAATACTGGCATGTTGAATTTAAGCTAATTAAAGCTGGTGTCGGACGTGCCCCTGGCTTTGAAGCTTCTGCCATAACTTGTGAATGTATAGTGTTACAATAGCTTTGCTCTTCTCTTTTTCTTAAATCTTGATGTTCTGAAAAAACAACTCCATAAGATTGATTAAACATTGGCTTGTTATCGTTAGCAGGCTTTAAAGCAACATGAGAATAGCCTCTAATCATACGACCATCTTGAATATCCGTTTTAAATTGATCATGTTGTTGAGATGTAATCTTTCCGCTATTAGAAAGCTTTGTAATAATAGTCGCATTCGCTTGCATACTATGCTGATTAGTTTTTCTATTTAATTTTGAGCGGTCAGCCTTGTTTTCGGTTGAGATTAAATAAGAAGCATTTTCTGTGCGTAAACTTCTAAGATCATCTATTCCTTTATTGCCACTATATTTACCATCATGGATTGTGACTTGTGAAAGCCGTGTCTGTGTAGATAAGACAACATCTGTAAACTCTTCAGAGACTTTATCTCCACAAGCTTCTTTTTGTTCTTTACAACGTTGATTTGTTCCACATGATTTTTTGAAGACTTCTACCTGGCAAACAGCAGGTGGCGTATAGATAGTTCGATGAACAAGAATTGTTGGTTTAACTGGCTTTTCTTCGTACCATTCAAAATCTCTGCTCCTTTGATGACTAGCATAGCTAGGCGCCACACTTATAGAAAACAATATAAAAGCTAAAAATAATTCCCTTACACGCATTTAAACCCTCCTTAGTGATGAATGTTTGGTTGCCCCTTTATTAACTATCAATTAGGCAGCAATTAAAACTTTAAGAGGGAAGAAAGCTTATAACTATGAGTAAAATATACTTAGGTATGATTTATATTACTCATTTGTTGACATATTATCTTCAACCATCTACTATTGGGTGATAGCAAATGGCAAACTGTAAATAATACATGAATACACAACCTAACATTTCTCCTGAATCACCAGGTTCTTACCTAGAACGTAAATTTATGATCCCTAATGGTTTGAGCCAAAATAAGTTGGCTAGAGATCTTGATGTAACAGCGGATAGGATTAATTATATTCTGAACGGTCGCCGTTCGATTACAGCAGACACAGCCCTTAGGCTTGCAAGATACTTTGGGACAACTCCCCGCTTCTGGCTAGAATTACAATTAGAATATGATCTCTACAAGGTAAAACAAAAAAGCGAAGCTGCTATTAAAATGACGGTGCGGAAGAACCCTCTTATTTAATTCAAAATAAGTCTTTCAATGTTAATGATTGATTAATTAAGTCTTCAGACCAAATATTCTCTTTAAAAGCTGAAGTAGTTATAAGCGTTAGAAAAATTTGCTTTGGTTGTTTTAAATGATTTTCAAAAATTTCGATTTTCTTTTGAAGTTGTTTTGCATATGTTTTGTCTATTGAAAATGGCTGGGAAGAATATTTAATTTCACAAAGGGTAATTGCATTATCTTCTCTTTCTAAAAGCAAATCAATTTGGGTCCCTTCCTCTAACCCTTTGGCTTTATAATGCCAATGACTTACCAAGCATCCCGTACTTTCAAGATTAAGAGCTTTAATGATTTTATAACTATGCTTGTAACATATATTTTCAAAAGAATAGCCTGCCCAGCTTAACCATGAAGAGGTTTTAGATACTTTCGTCCAATAATCTATTTCTTTAGGAATTGAGCGTTTTTGAGCTACTTCCTCAATCCATTTAAGATAAAATAACGTATATTCATCAATCACTTTATAATAATGATCTCTTTTCTTACGACCATAAGGTAAGAAACCTTGAATAAACCCTGCCGCTTCCAACTCTTGTAAACGCTCTTTAAATCTTCCTCCTGCTTTCTTCCCTACCTTTTCAACAAGTGTTTTAAAATCAATTCCATACCGGCGCTTAGCAATCTCTCTCACAATATTTAAGTTAAGTTCTGCTCTTTCAAACAAAGACCTAAAAAGTCTTGGAAACTCTTCATGCAATAAGCCATCTTTTCTAAAACATATTTCATTTATATTTTGAGTGAGTGATTTTAAAGGGTCAAGCTGATTAAGGTAGAAAGGAATACCTCCCATTACCATATAAAGATCGAGAATTTGCTTATCATTAAGTTTTATCTTTTGGCTTTTTAGAAACTCTTTCGTTTCTGATAAGTTAAATGGCTCTAATAAGATAGATTTTGTAACCCTATTATAGAGCCCTCCTTTGGCATTAATTAGATTCGCAATCATCCAAGATGCTGCAGAACCACATACGATAAGTTTAAAATAAGGAAGCTTACTCCACTCGGTATTCCAGAAATAATCTAAATTTTGCAAAAGTTCTGATTTCCGTGTTGCTAGCCAAGGAAGCTCATCAAGGAAAATAATGATCTTTTTATTTTTATGTTTTTTTACTTCAATTGTTAGAAGCTCAAATGCCTCTCGCCAACTTTTAGATGTTTGTAAAGGCAAACCTGAATAAAATGTTTTACTAAAACTTTGAATAAAATTATGAAGCTGGGCTTGAAGTTTACCATCTTTTAAGCCAGTACATTCTAAATAAAGTCCCTTTTTTGATAAATGCTGTTGAACGAGAAATGTTTTTCCAATTCTACGCCTTCCATACAAAGCAATAAATTCTGCTTGTTTAGATGACATTAATTTATCCAGAAGTTCCTTTTCTTTTAACCGCCCAATAATTTGCATATCAGTTTCATACTTATTGCCACTTATAATTTATATATATACGGCAATATCTTTATATTCAAGATATTTATTGCCACTTAATACCAAAGTTTTTATTTATCAATAAAACGGCTCTCTTTTTTTGCTTCTCAAATTGTGCAACAACCTGCTGCACAAATTCACTTTCAGGATAAAGCTCAGCAAAAAGACGCATATACTTGAGATGGCCCTGTTGCAAAAATATTATTTGAGCAGATTTAGGTCTTTTTGCAGTTTTCAATTAAACAGTATAGACACTGAATTGTCGGTTAACGAGACGGATTTCTCCCTTGAGTCCTTGGCGATATTTCCAAAGATCCATCTGTCCCTTTTTAAACATCCTCATCACTTCAAACCCTTTAATCGTTGCATAAGCTGTTTTCAAAGATTTAAACCCTAGAGTTGGTTTAATCAGTCGTTTGAGTTTACCATGATCAGCTTCAATAAGGTTATTGAGATACTTAATCTGTCGATGCTCAAGGTCTTGAGGACAAAGTCCTTCCTTCTTTAATTCTTTGATCGCTACAGCATAAGTAGGTGCCTTATCTGTATTAATTTTACTTGGTTTTTCCCATTCCTTAAACTTTCTTAAAGCCTTTGAAAGAAACCGTTTGGCAGCACTGATATTTCTTGTCGATGAAAGATAAAAGTCTATAGTACGCCCTCGCTTATCAAGAGCTCGATAAAGGTAAGCCCATTTACCCTTAACTTTTACATAAGTTTCATCAACTCTCCAGCTATAGCCAAGCCCTGGTTTCCAATACCACCTGAGCCTTTTCTCAATCTCTGGAGCATAAGTGATTACCCATCTATTAAGAGTTGTATGATCAACCGTAATGCCTCTTTCTTCCATCATTTCTTCAAGGTCCCGATAGCTGATCCCGTATTTACAATACCACCTTACGCATCCAAGAATAATATCCCCTTGAAAATGACGCCACTTAAAATCATTCATCCAATAGTCCTCTAATTTTTAGAAACTCTGAACGAAGACAAAACTTTTTGCAACAGGGCCAGCCAGATACTGTGTTAGTGGTCAGGGTACTAGGAAGATATGAGCGGAAATGCACGTTAAGAAAATATATTAAATAATATCAATTATATAAGTTTAAACAGCCTAACTACAGAGCTCTTCATTTTAACAGAATACTAAAATATTATGAAATCTAAACCTATAGATATCAATTAGTTAACAAGGTATCAGGCGCTTATAGTGCATCTCCGCTCATATCTTCCTAGTACCCTATTAGGATAAAAACACCTTCTCCTTTTTTAGAATAGTTGTTGGCAACTTTCGCAAGCGTCTTTGTTAAAGAAACTCCTATAGATATAGGGATGCCAAGTTGATGCCATACTTGTGATTTTAAACGCTGACAAAAGGTAATCACTTGAGCTTCAGGAATATCTGTTAAATTAAGAAACGCTTCATCAATAGAGTAAACTTCCATCTGAGGAACTTGAGACTTTAGGAAAGACATAATGCGGGTAGAGAAGTCTTGATAAAGCGTATAGTTAGAAGAGAACACAGCAATATTAAATTTCTCAACAAGTGATTTAAACTTAAAATAAGGCTCCCCCATTTTAATTCCTAAGGTTTTAGCTTCATTGGATCTTGCAATGGCACATCCATCGTTGTTTGAAAGAACAACCACAGGTTTATTCCCTAAGTCAGGTCGAAAGACGCGCTCACAGGAAACATAGAAGTTATTGATGTCAACAAGTGTTAGCAACGGAGTAAAAATGACCCATGTCAGCGGTTGAAGATTGACCCACCTCTGAACGAGTGTGACCTTTTACGAACATCAGTATAGAGGTCACCATGATTAGTGAAGAGGAGTACATGGAGATAAAGATTTTGTTACGTCAAGGAAAGAGTATACGAGAGATTGCCCGTTTAATGAGGCTTTCTCGTAATACGGTTCGCCGTTATATCCGGAAAGGTGATGAGCCTCGTTACCCATTGCGTAAAGAGCGGGGTAGTAAGTTAGCGCCTTACCGAGATTATTTACATCAAAGAGTGAAAGAAGCTCATCCCCAGTGGTTACCTGCAGTTGTCCTTTATCGAGAGATTACTCTCCAAGGATATACAGGCAAGCTCACAGTGTTGCGGGATTACTTGAGAACATTAAAGCCGTTTCTTAAGGAAGAAGAACCTATTATCCGGTTTGAGACACGCCCAGGGCAACAGATGCAAATGGATTGGCTTGAGTTTGGGCGAGGAAAAGGGCATCTTTCAGCCTTTGTCGCAACCCTAGGCTATAGCCGTTATTCTTATGTTGAGTTTGTGAGTGATGAAACTCTTGAGACTCTTATAAGATGCCATGAACATGCGTTTGATTATTTTGGTGGCGTTCCTGAGGAAGTTCTTTATGACAACATGAAGACAGTCGTCATTGAAAGGAATCACTATGGCAAAGGACAACATCGCTTTCAGCCTTGTTTTTTAGATTTTGCAAAACGTTATGGGTTTGTGCCACGACTATGCCGTCCTTATCGAGCCAAGACAAAAGGCAAGATTGAACGTTTTAACCGTTATGTGCGTCATAGTTTTTATAATCCTCTTGCAAGTCGCTTAAAGGGAATGAACTTAAAACTTGATAAAGAGCTTGCTAATTATGAAGTTAAAAAGTGGCTTAGAGATGTTGCTAATTGTAGAGTCCACGCCACAACAGGTAAAGTCCCTGTTGAATTACTCGAGGAAGAAAAGCTTACCCTTCTGACACTTCCTCGTCTTCAAAGAGAAGCTCAGCCTATAACCATATCTTTGAATGAAGAAAAGATCTCTTTCCAACATCCTCTTAGTGTTTATCAAGCTCTTCTTGAGGAGATAAGAGGATGATAGAGCAAGAGAGAATCCAACAGTTGTGTGAAGCACTGCAACTTGAATTTATCAAACTGCACTATGATACTTTTGCTCAAGAAGCAGCAAAGAAAGAATCAAGTTATAGTGAGTATCTAGAGGCACTTCTTAAAGAAGAACAACATGGTCGCCAATTAAGAAGCCAGCAAATGCTGACCAAACTTGCAACGTTCCCAGCTTTTAAAAGCTTAGAAACCTATGACTTCAAGTTTGCACTAGGTGCTCCCAAGGCTCTGATTCAAGAATTATCTTCTCTGAGCTTTATTGAAAGAGGAGAAAATGTAGTCTTGCTTGGGCCTTCTGGAGTTGGAAAGACACATTTAGCTATTGCCCTTGGCTATTTAGCCACACAAAAGCTCATGAAGACAAAATTTATAAGTGCAGCAGATCTCATGATTCAGCTCTCAGCAGCCTCCCGCCAGTCAAGGCTTCAAGAGTATATGAAGCGGATTATTATGAGCCCTCGGTTACTCATTATTGATGAGATTGGGTATCTGCCTTTTGGGAGAGAGGAAGCCAATCACTTCTTCCATGTCATTGCAAAACGGTATGAGAGAGGATCGATCATTGTGACATCTAATCTTCCTTTTGGCCAATGGCATGAGGCTTTCGCAGGAGATACCACATTAACGGCAGCGTTGCTGGATCGGCTTTTGCATCATTCTCATCTGATTCAAATTAAAGGTGAGAGTTATCGGTTAAGAGAAAAAAGGAAGGCAGGTATGGTGCCTTCTTTGATAAAAGAAGAGCCAAATTAAATGGAGAGGGGGGTCAATTTTAGGCCGTTGAAATCTCTAAAAGTGGGTCAGTTTTAAACCGTTGTTGACAACAAGTGCTATTCTTTGCATCATAACGTATGAATTGTAGCTGTAACAACACCCCATACTTGCACTTCATTCTCTGAATTTAAAAAGAAGGGTTCAGCGTAAGTTACATCTGTCCTTAGTGTTATTTTCTTGCCGTTTTTTTCAAATCGTCTTAAACAAAACTTTCCTGCAATAACAGCAACAATAACATCTTCTGATTGAGGTTTAAGGCTGCGGTCTACAATTAAAAGATCATCTATAAGAATTCCTGACTCTTTTAAAGAATCACTTGAGGCTCTCATAAAAAATGTAGAGACTGGATTAGGAATAAGGTGTTCGTTAAGATCCAAGGCTCTTTCAGCATAATCTAAAGCCGGAGATGGAAATCCAGCTAAAACTAAGGTTTCATAAAAGGGTAAAGGGTGGCAAGAAGAAGAAGGATTAAATCTTGTAGGAAGGAGGTTCATTTCTTTTGTCTCTTTAAGGTTTTTTTCCTCCTTCCTTATAGTCATAAATGATTGTTGATCAACTATCAAGATCTATTTTTGCATAGTCGTTATGCAAAAAGGAGATTTCCTCTATAATTCATGATCAGAGCTATTTTATTCATCGTATATTTAATATCTACACCCCAACTCTGTCCAAAATTTAAAGAGTTCCATATTTCCTTAGCTTAATTGTAATCTTACCTCAAACTTGCAACACATCCCTTCAAGAAGCTTGATGTGAGAGAATCTTCACAGAGCTCATATCTCTTGCAATAAACTTAATTAGCATTAAAATAGAAAAATTTACAAAAGTTAAGTTGACGGCGCCCTACTACCTTATCTCAAACTTGCAACAAAACCATATTTTTTAATATTTAAATCTTAATTATGCCTAAAATTCGGCACATTTTATTGAAAACTCTAAAAAGCACTGCTGAAAGCTTGGGCATGACTCCTTTTAATGCCGTGACTTTCTTGCCCATTACAGAGTCTTTCAAGCCTAGTAAGAGCTTTAGGGCGCCCTAGACTAGCGGCTTTTTGATACCATTTAGCTGCTTTTCTATCATTTTGAGTACATCCAAAGCCCTTCTCATAAAATCTTCCAAGCAGATATTGCGCATCTTCATCTTCCTGCTTAGCTGCTTTTTTACACCAATGAAAAGCCTTTAAAGGATCTTTATGCGTCCCTTGACCATCTTTATACATTACAGCAACATTATATTGAGCTTCTTTATGATTTTCCTCCGCAGCTTTTAAGTAATAATTAAAAGCCTTTATATCACTTTGTTCAATACCACTGCCCTTTTCATAAAGGGCGCCAAGCTTGAAGAGGGCTTTAGAATCACCCCCCTCAGCTGCACTTTTATACCATTCAATTGAGGACTTTTTTGTAAGACTATTAATTTTTAAGTAAAAATCTTCACTTATCCTATCAAAATCTTCCCCTAACTTAGTATATCGTTTCTCCTTACTGAAATACTCAGGTTCTTTCATTTTACCAAGGATATATTGAGATTTGGCATGCCCTTGCTCAGCAGCCTTGAAATACCATTTTACAGCATTCACAAGCCATACAAGGCTAGTATTTTTATATGCTTCTCCAACCTTGTATTGAGCAATTTTATGACCTTGTTTAGCAGCTTTTACATACCATTCAAATGCTAAGTCATCGTTTTTTTTACTTTTTATATTATTGTGCTTATGTTTGGCATCCCTAAAAAAACCTGTATAATTTTTTGTAGGATATCGACCCTGCTCATAGCTTTCTCCAACTTTGTATTGAGCAACTTTGTGACCTTGTTGAGCAGCTTTTAAATAACACTCAAATGCTTTATTCTGGCTCTGAGGGACTCCGCGGCCATCTTCATACATCTCTCCTAATGTAAATTGTGCTATCGTATATCTTTGATGAGCAACTTTATGACCTTGTTTAGCAGCTTTCAAGTACCAATTAAGTGCTTTATTCTGGCTCTTAGGGACTCCGCGGCCATCTTCATACATCTCTCCTAATGTAAATTGTGCTATCGCATGTCCTTGCTTAGCAGCTAATTCGTACCATCCAGCTGCTTCCTCTAGATAAGGTTGTCCTTCAAAGCCTTTACCTGACTTGCACATCTGGCCAAGCATATATTGAGCTTCTGTATAACCTTCATTGCCTGCGCAAAGAAAATATAAATAAGCTTTGTTATAATCTTGTATTATACTTTCACTTCCAGTGAAGTATAAATTCCCATATTTATATAATAAGTCTGTCTTATCCCTTGCTATTTTTGCAAAATAAAGGACTAAATCTTCAATTTCTGCGTCACTGCTTATATTATCAATAGATGTATAGATACACCCTTTAATATGCATTCTTTTTGTACGGTCATTATTGTGATTTATTAATAAACATATTGTTCTAAAAGCTGCCTCAGGTTCTTTTTGATTGGCTGCTTCTACGAAGGTAATTACCGCTTCCTTGAAATTTACTTCACCCTTTTGAAGCTTCTCATATAAGGTCTCCAGCGCTTGGTTTTCAGCTGATACAAGAGGATTTTCAGCTTTCTGTGACTGAGCTTCCGTATTCCTTCGCAAGCCGCTTCTGATTATATCGAGAATTTGTTTTATGCTTTTTTCCCCTTCCTTTTTGGCTTCTACTTCCTCCTCTTGGGTTATAGAGTGGAATAGCTCGGTTAGCCCCGTGTTAATTTGTTTTATCTTCTTTCTCTTTTTAAACTCTAGAACTCTTAAAAATTCATTTAAAGTTTGTAGGGTGCTACCAGTTCCCATAATATTTAAGCGAGCAAGAGTCTTATTATTCTCTAATGCAGTACAGAGATAGGCACATCCTTCATCCTCAATAGGATTATCTTGAAGACTGAGATAAACAAGAGATTGATTTAATTTAAGGCCTTCTGCAATATTATTGGCGTCTTCTGAATTAAGAACTAAATTATTTAATATTAATTCTTTAAGTACCTGATTATTTTTGAGAAGTGCGAAGAAAATTGAGCCCGATCCTGTTAATGAATAATCTCTTATATCTATCAACTGAACTCGAGATAAAAAAATTGCTTCAATAGCAATCTTTACTCGACTTAGAGTGTTTTCAAGTGTTAAAGAGCTCTTTTTTCCAATACAAGTATTTTGCCCAGGGCTAATAAAAATTGGCTTACTTTTGTGAATTTTATGCAAATGATGAGAAAGCTGCCAAGGTAGAATAGAATTTATTTGTTGGCCTAGGCCTATATAAGTTAATTCTCCTCCATTTTTTTGAATTTTTTGTTCTACAATTTGGCGTAACCTTTCTGAAAAAGCAGGTATAATATTTTTTTCGAGAAGATTATCAAGGTGCTTTTCATCTTTAGATTTACCATTTCTAAGGCCGCTCCCTAAATTTTTAAAATCCTCATAACGCTCTTTAGTAAGCCCATATCTTTCTTGATAAATTGGTTGATATTTTCCTTTAAAGGAAGGTACCTCTATTGCTTCAGAATAAGCTATATATTTTCCTTTTACATACCCTAGTAAAGAGACTTCTGCTTCACTCAAAATATTCCTTTGAGATGTTGTTTCAATAGTGACCTTTCCTTGAGCATGAAGATCAAGAACAGAAGTGGGTTTTTCAACATAAAAATCCTCTTCCTTTAATAAAGCGAGGTATATTTTTCCTAGGTATTTATGTTTAGGAACCCCGTGATCATCATAATCAGGCGTTAAGATGCCACCTGCCATATCCTTTAGTCCCACCGCATACTTTAAGGCATGTTCAGGCTCTTGTGAGAATGAGACAAAGCAATTCCTATAGAGGGCTTGATCATTTATGTTTTCTAGTTTTCTTTTAGGGTTTCTTGCTTCTTCTTCGAATATCTCTTTGAAAATCTTAAATGCTGCCTGCTCTTGAGGCGTTATATCATTGGCCGCTCCTCTTCTGTTAGGGTAACTTTTATCCCCTAATAAATAATGAAACCTATAATGATTGTTGGTATAAGTTTCGTGAAAAATGTTATAGTATTCCTCATGATTCTCTTTAAACTCTTTGAGGACATCATGAATTAATTGCCCACTTTGTTGCAAAGATGGCTCGCTTGGATCTGAGGTTAAATAGTCAATATCTACGAGAGTGCCTGCTGCTGAAGAAAACAGTGGTTGGCCAATATCTAAATTCTTTTTTGGGTTGCACCTTTCTATTGCGTGCTTTCGATGCTTTTCTTTAAAAATATCTTCCATAAAATGGATACCTCGATAAAGAGCAATAAATTTAGGGGGGCTTGATCTCTCAATCTCTGACGCCCAACTAGGTAAGTATAAAGATAATAAAAGAGTAGGAAGAATAATACGGCAATATGCTAACATTTTACCCTGACGAGATATTAATTTCTATTTTTTAGAAGATATCAGTATGCGTCTGATAATGTACACTTTATTTGGTTCTGTTGCAAGTTTGAGCTAAGGGAGTAAACTTGAAGGTCAAATAACCTTGGGTGCTACTTATGAAACATCAAGATTTCCGTTATAGAGAGCATAAAAAAGTGTGGGGCATAATCAATCACACCACCCTTTTTCTTTTTAATTCTTTTTGAGCTTTCCCACCAATATTCACTCCTGGATACCAGCGTTCAAAGTACTTCGGTAAATCATCATTGAGTGTCGCTGTTCTGGCCTGCAGAAGATAATGGGCTCCTGTATGTGTCCATTGCATTTGCTGCTTTTTAACCATACGCTTAGTCACAACTTCATTCACTGTTGATTCAACAAAACTACTTGAGATAGCTTCACCATAACGCCACTTTTCCCCATAAGTAGGGATTAAATGACGATTGTTTTCAACATAAGTACTCAATTCTTCTAGGTAACTCAAAAACTTCTTTTGATTCTTATAGTGGATTTCCTCTCCATCACAAATCAAGTAACAATCCTCTAAAGAATCAAGAGCATTACCTACATTACCATGCCACAGATACCATTTGGCACTTTCTAATTTTTGGAGAATTTCTTTTCCATCTTCAGGATGAGAATTAGAAAAACCTTTAGCAAATTGGTTCAACACAGTAAATCGCATGGTGACATGAAACCAATCTAATACATGTTCTGACTCAGGATGCATCAAGTACTGTAAATCTCGCACAGTATCAGCGAAAAGTAATTTGCTGGTTGGCCTGCATGCCTTGCTCATTTAACAGGTGTAACAATCGCCTTTGGGGTTTACTATCAAGAACTTGAACAAACCCAAAGCGTTTAGAGGGTTTTATTTTTGAAAATGATTTGCCAACAATTACTTCAAAGTTAGTCTGCTTGTCTCTCCAGCTCCTGACATATCCTCCATCAATTCCAACTGTTAGAGGCTTATCAGGCTTCGGTAACTTTGCCCAATCATTCGCACAGCCTGATAAACACAAGGGTTTTCCTTCTAATTCTCTTTCTTGTCGTTTAGCTACTTTATGTAAATGATTTCGAACTGTAACAGCATTTTGGGTTGCATGCACTGGCAATACATCTTGCATCAATGCCGCTGTGCGCTCGTATGATATGTAAGAGGCCCACTTCGTCTCAATATATTGTAATTCAGGACTGATATGTTCTGGAAGCCATGACTTTAAAACACTAAAAATCTTAGCTGGCTCCTCACTACAAGCACATTCATATAAACGTAGGCTAGGAATAACAACGGTGCCAAATAAGGTCTTGTATTGCATCGTATTATATCCCTTAATACGTCGTTGCTTTTGGCAGCAGGGACAGGCCATGTTTGAATTCGTATAATCTTCGGCTTGATGAAGTATAATTCTTTGTTGCAGCTCTTTCAGGATGTATTTGGACTCTATTAAAGACAACCCAGCGCAATGCCCTTGATGACTGCCTTTCTCTAAGCAGACAATATTTTGTATCTGTTCTTGTTGATGTTCGTTCTCAATAACAACTTGGATTTTGAATCTCATCTTCTTACCTCATTTTTATTGTTGATGAGATAATATTATTCCATTTCTGTTTGTAGGCGCTTATTTATATGACGCCGATTAAATCTAACAGCATTTAAAGCCTCAACAAAAAGACGAAGGTCGCTAAGTTTTGTTGTATCATCTGCATGAGCAATAGCTTTGAGAAGGTTTAATGTGCATTCAATTTCATCAGATTTATTAGCACCAGGCATCCCGTTTCCTTTTATACAATAAACAGATGGTTGTGATGTTGATGCTTCATCAATTCCCTCAATGCGAATGTCGACCACCCAATGCTTGAAAAAATTATACTCGTAAGTGAATTTATCACCGATATCAAATTTAAAATCATCCATATAAACAGTATGGGCATTATCAACAAACATAAGGCCTCCTTCATAAGCAATTCCATAATCTTTTCCGTAAATATGAAATTGATGCAAATATTCATCTTCCCAGCCATTTGCAATTTGAATGATGTGATGTAAGTTAGCCAAAGAAGTATTGCCAGGGATTTGAAGGCGGCGCCACACCATAGGGCTTATGCCTCGTAAAGCAATCTTTATTCTGTAGAGTTTCATCCTGGCAACCAATTAACGAAATATTGCTTTAGTATCAGCAAAAATCTCATCAAAGGAAAGATTAACCCTAATTGCCCCACACTTTTTTATGCTCTCCAGATTGGGTATCTGCCTTTTGGGAGAGAGGAAGCCAATCACTTCTTCCATGTTATTGCTAAGCGCTATGAGAGAGGGTCAATCATTGTAACATCTAATCTTCCTTTTGGCCAATGGCATGAGGCATTTGCAGGTGATACCACATTAACGGCAGCGTTGCTGGATCGGCTTTTGCATCATTCTCATCTGATTCAAATTAAAGGTGAGAGTTATCGGTTAAGAGAAAAAAGGAAGGCAGGTATGGTGCCTTCTTTAATAAAAGAAGAGCCAAATTAAATGGAGAGGGGGGGTCAATTTTAGGCCGTTGAAATCTCTAAAAGTGGGTCAGTTTTAAACCGTTGTTGACAGGCGTAAGAATCCCATCCTTACCAACAAGCATTTTTCCTGCTTTTAAATCAGAAATCGCTTGATTTTTGAAACCCTCAAAATTAAATGATGTGTCTTTCTTCTCTACTTCCATCTGTCAATCCTTTCTTCAATATAATCATAAAATTATCAGAATTGACACAGTTGCTTAAATACTCCCTAACTATGGTTTTGATGCTTGTATTTTGACAGGATCCTTGCATGCTGATCACTTGCAAAAGTGAGGCAGGGTTCATTATTAAATTTAGTTAAAAACTATGATTCTCCTTTGATTATTATTGAGTCGACAGGAGGATATGAAAAGGTCCTGATTGTTAAAGCCTTAGCTCGGGCCCTTAAAAGAGATTAGGTCTTGGGATAACAGCACGCCATGCGCGTATCAGAGTTCTATTACTTCCATCCTTATATGTCCCCTCTCCTATAAGCATCGTCCCAGTAGGCGTTATTGCATTTACCTTGGTTAATCTCCATTGGGGGGGTAAAAGGCCTTTCTCAGTGAGCATCTTTTCAACAGATTCCATGCCTCTTTCAGCCGTCCATCGAAAGGCTCTCTTGTTATTTTGCTCTCCCCTATCATCTGCGTAACCAACAATCACTGAACCATCAGAATTTATCCCCAAAGCAATACTCTTTATTCCTCCATTTAAGGTCCCTAAGGATTCCATACCCATTTCAGAAGTCCAGCGAAAGGCTCTTAGATGGTCTTGCGCAGCCCCATCACTTGCTTCGCCAACAATCACTGAACCATCAGAATTTATCCCCAAAGCAATACTCTCACTTCCTCCATTTAAGGTGCCTAAGGATTCCATGCCTCTTTCAGCCGTCCATCGAAAGGCGCTCAGCTGGCCTTGCGCAGCCCCATCACTTGCCTCGCCAACAATCACTGAACCATCAGCGCTTACCCCTTGAGCCCAACTCTCGCTTCCCTCATTTAAGGCGCCTAAGAATTCTAGGCCTTTCTCAACGGTCCAGCGAAAGGCTCTCTGCTGATTCTGCGCAGCCTCATCTGCATAACCAACAATCACTAAGCCATCAGAACTTACCCCCAAAGCAATACTCTCACTTCCTCCATTTAAGGTGCCTAAGGATTCCAGACCTTTCTCAGACGTCCATCGAAAGGCTCTCTGCTGATTCTGCGCAGCCCCATCACTGGCGTGACCAACAATTACTGAACCATCAGCGCTTATCCCTTGAGCCCAACTCTCACTTCCTCCATTTAAGGTACCAAGCTCTGTAAAAGAAAAGGTACAATGCTCCCTTACAAGGGCCTTATAGTTTCTGCCTGGAAAAGAATCTTCCTTTAAAAGGATCCGAGCTTTTCTGGCATATTCTTTCCAAAGTTGGTTATCGTCCATTAACCTTTGCCACCTTCGACTTGTTTCTGCCACAAACGGAGCATCCTTTGGGGTGAGAAACGAAAAGATGAAAACATGGAGTTCATCAGGAAGATTTCCTATAGAATAATGATGTTCTCCTGGTATTGTTCGAGAGCGCTTAATAGGCCGAGAATCTTCATCCTCTGTACTAGACGGCGAGGCTAAAAGGCTTGTAGCCGACAAACTCAAAACAAATAAAAATCCTAAAGATTTCTTTAAGCAAAATTTAAACATACCATCTTCCTATTGGGTAATATTTACTCTTTATATATAAGAATGCTAAAGATAGAGTACAAGTACTCAATTAGTTCAAATTAAAAAGAAGGTTCACCTAAGTGTGTCAGGTTTTAATTTAACCTAAGCTATGGTTAAGGGTTAAGTTGACGATTCCAGGGCTCGACCAAGCAAGCAATAGTATTTTTGATTATTGCTTTATCTTCTATAATCAAAAAAGGATTCATTCTGTTTTGGGATACATGCCTCCCAAGGAGTTTGAAAAAAGAACGCTCACATTGGAAGAACGTGTCTACTAAATTGGGTGAAGCCCAGCCTTAACTCCTTCTAGAATAGTAGTCATTTCCTTGTAAGCTTGTATGATTATATCGAAAATCTAATTCTCTAAGAGAATTATTATGGGCAAAGCTATCTCGAAGTGCTGCACCCCCTGGTATTCCAATATTATTGGAGAAAAGAATAACTTTTGTAAGAGAGCTATTGTATGCAAGGCTCTCTGCAATTGCTATGGCTCCTGCTGAATCTATTTTATTATATCGAAGGTCTAACTCTGTAAGGGAATTATTATGCCTAAGGCTCTTTGCAATTGCTATGGCTCCTTCTGAATCTATATCATTAGAACGAAGGTCTAATTCTTTAAGTGAGTTATTATGCTTAAGGCCTTCTGCAATTGCTATAGTTCCTTGTAAACTTATGCTATTATCAGCAAGGTCTAATTCTGTAAGAGAGTTATTATGCTTAAGGCCTTCTGCAATTGCTATAGCGCCTTCTAATTTTAAGTCGCTTCCGCGTAATACTATTTTAGTAAGCGCTTTATTAACTTTAAGAATATTACCTAGGCAGGGGCCAATTTCTGATCCTATATTAAGGGGCCTCTTTAAAGAGGTTATAGAATTATTATGTGTGAAGGCATCTTCAAATAACATTACAAAATTTTTAATATTATAAATTGTTGGAAAGCCAATATCATGAACTAAAGTATTATATTTTAAAGCTTTAAGAATTCTAAAAAATCCTTCTTCACCACCAAAATTTTGGCGATTCTCTGGATCTTGTACTATGTCTTTTAATGAACATTTTGGATTGCGAAGTAACCTAGCGATTCCAGCCCCTCCTGGAATACCATTCACTCTCAAATAATGCGCGTATGCCTGATTTTCAGAGCATTGTACCTGGTATCCAACTTCATAAAAATAGCCTAAGAACAACTCGTTAATATAAGTAGGCGCATGCCTAGAATTCTTATTGACTGGTAAGTCCTGGAGATTTTTCCAGAATTTCATTATTTCTTTATCTTGGGCAGTGAATTCAGAACCAGGATAAAGATGGGGAAGTTTTACCTTTGCGGAATTACTTCCTCTGCTAGCTGCAGCTTCATAATAGTCCCTTGCCGCTTGTTGTAACTTTGGGCTGTCATAGCTTTGTTCACACAGGATGCCTAATTGAAAGAAACCATCCTTATTGCCTTGCAATGCCGCTCTTTGGCTCCAATAAAAAGCCCATTTTCTTTGCCACTCTTCCGGATGAGGCCGCCACTTAGAATTCTCCTTTTTTATCCATTCCCGATTCAAGTTTTCTAAATGAGGATGATAAATATGATTGGATACTTGAGTATGATAGTAGGTAAGTGCCCCAAAAGTTACCTCAGGAACTTCTAAATAATGTAAAAGGCCAAGGAAGGCTTGAGCTTTAGCATGCCCATAAAAAGAAGCTTCTAAAAAATGATCAAGAGCATTTTCAAAGTCAACGCCTTTTAAAGTTCTTCCTGTAAGGTCTAACATTCCCAGTCTGTGATGGGCTTTAGCATACATCCGGCGGGCAACAGTTCCTTGCCGAGTGCTTTCAAATACCCGGCACTTTCCATGCATGCTTGAAAAGCTTTCAGCCTGCTCGATTACCTTTTGATACCCATCAAGAGCGGCATCAACATTCTTCTTTATCTTTTGATCTCCTGTATCATAAAGCTTGCCCAAATGATAATGAGCTTTAAGGCTTATAATATTAAGGGAAGATTGTGCTGCTCTTTTCAACAACTCTTCCTTATTAATACGGGGTAAGAGTGTGTGCTTATAAGCAAAATAAAGCACATAAGGGTTATTTTGAGCTTCATCAATGACGTCTTTAATATCAATTGCTTTTAAGCTTGCATCTTCCATGTATCCTAATAGTTCAGAAAGGCGGCTATAATAATAGTTTAAGCGTAAAACTTGGTACTGAAGCATCAAAGATAAAAAGGCTGCTTCTTGGTGTGACTTATCAGGTTGTAAATCTGGGAGATTATTGAGAAAGCTTGGATCCTCATCTAGGCCTTCTATGATATCTGTTGGATTATTTTCTTCTAACTGGGTGTGTATAAACAATAAAGCATTATTGTAAATGATATCTTGACTAAGCCTTTCTTTAGAATTTAAGGCACAAACCTCTTTAATTTGTGGTCTTTTAGCAGCTTCAAGTCTTTTAAAGTAATGGATTACTTCTTCTGTTTCTTCCCACGTACTAAAGGCATCATCTCTTTTAAGGAGGTTAAAGCTTGCTTTAATCAGCCACCGATCTTCTGGGGATCCGTACCAATACTTTGGTTTATTTTTACGGTCCATAAGGTTTAAGCTTTGTTCACGATTATGTACATAAGCTCCCACAAGGCATGAGAATTTTTTATCGGCTTGCTGTATGGCCAGAAGGGTGGGAGCTGTATCGATAAAGCTTAAAATCAAGTAGCATACTTCAAGAGGCAAGAGCTCAACAATATGACATACAGATGCTTGGGATTCTTCTTTAATATTTTCCAGGATATCTTTGCCCTCAAGAAATAAAAGCTTGGGGGTAGACTTCTGGTTGTTGAGGTCAATCTCTGGATCATCCAGGGAACTTGCCGTTGTGTTAAAGCTAACCTGTATGAACAATAAAAAGAGGACAATATAATGAAGGATTCTTGAAAGAAACATGATGAATTTCTCATTTAATTATAGGATAAGAGATCAGGAAATAAAAAACTTTAGCGTCTTTTTAGGAAGCTAAGCATTAAAGGCTTGTTTTCTTTTATTCAAGAAGATGACTTATGGTTTCATGATGCTTTTCAATTTTATCGTTTTTAATGTCTTGAGCTTGATTAAATTGGTTTCTTGCTTTTTTAAGATAAAGATTTCTCTTCTCTGAGGAGCTATCCAGGGACAACGCATAAGAATAATAAAGCTTCCCAAGCTTATAAGCTTGAAGATTTATCTCATCTGTTGAGTCCTCAGAAAGAGAAAGCATCGTTTTTTGAATGCTTTTTTCTGCTTGTAAATAGCGGCGTTCAAGCTTTTTGCTGAGGGCTTTTTTCTTATTAGAATCAAGCTTAGAAACTGCTTTAAATAATCGAATAGGGGACGCAAAATCTTGCTCAATAGCATGGTAAAGCTCTTGACTTAAAGGATGAGGATAAGAATAATAAGAAGTGAGATAACTTGTAAATTTGCTTTCATTAGGAAAGTTTATATATATTGCAGCAAGCTTCCCTTTAAGGTCCTCAATATCCCCATTCATGTGCTTCTCCCTACAGTATAAAAGATACTGTTCATAAGCAGGAGGAATAGTGGGTTTAACTTCTTCTGTTAGGCTTTTTTCTTCATTTAAAGTTGTAACCTTCTTTGCTTTAGGCTTGATATCTGGTTCTTCTTCATTTCTTAAAGGTTGGTAGCCACTTTTATTGAAGCTTGCATGTAATGGGAAACAAGAAAATATCAACCCTATAAATAAGTAAGTTATCCAACCTTTATTCATTTTCATATCCTCTTTTAGCTAATAAGTTAGTATTTATAATATACTATACACCCTTAAGATTTTTTTTCTTCCCTTTTTTATTTTTCTTCTGTCTCTCAAGTTTAGGTTCTTCTTCACTTGGAGAGCTTTCTTCCAATCCCTTGTCATAAAGGAAGGTATAAGGATGGCTTACTTTATCTTTAAAGTGGAGCAAGATATTATGATTTTCAGAAGCCTTGGTAGGAAAAAGAAAATACAGATGCTTTCTTTCATTATCAAGGTAAGCAAGTATAGTGGAGGAGGCTTCATCCCTGAGATCTATTTGTATTTGATGAGCCGAACTTGAAGAACTAGAGGTTGTGCCATGAGGTGTTGGCATGGGTTGACTTGCATCCCAAGCATTTAACAACTCTTCAAAAAAGGCTTTAAAAGCTTTCCGAGAAAAATTGTTGCTTTTGACAAAAGTGTGGATGAAAAAGCTTATATCTTCAAGGTCCTGGATGTCTTTGCTGAAAGCTCCATTAACATGGATGTGTTCATGAGCCCCGCCATAATACTGAGGAGTTTCACTTTGGCCTTCTTCTTTAAAAGAGCGATGAAGGCGATAAAATTCTTTCTTACAGTCAATATTCTTAGGTTTATAATTGTGGCCAGCTTTATTAAAAAACTTTTCAATCTCGACAACATAACGAGAATTTTCATAATGATAGCCAAATAAATAATCTTCATTATGACAACAGAAATTGATGTAATCGATGAATGATTTTTGAGCGCTTTTAAACTTTCCATAAAGAGGCTTTTTAACCCACTTTGTAGTCGTATCGTCTTTCATACCTCTCGTGAGAAGATAATCCAGGTTCTCAAGCACATGCATGTGAAACTTATTTAAATCTGAAGGGACAACTTCAGAAAGAGGCATACTCAAGCTACTGGTTGGAGCAAAAAGAGGAGGAACTTCAGGAAGCTTATCTCTTAACCGTTGTGTTTTAGCATAAGCAAGTTTGCTCAGAGGAGCAATTTCAGAACGTTCATAAGCCCATTTTAAAGATGGAATTAAATTAGGGACAAGATAGTTGGTAATATCTGCAACGCGGGGGCCTATGCCAAAAGTGATTACTCCTGCAGCTCCTACTGTCATAATAATCTTTGCGGTATCCCATTCATAATCAATAGAACTTGCTCTCGTGCTGAACTGAGCATGCTCACTCTCTGCTTCTTGGAATAAATCTTGGTAGCTTGCTTGGGAAGCCGTAAAGGAAAAAAGGCTTAATGTCATCAGAAGAGCATTTTTAGGAAGGTTGAGAGAGACCATGATGAGAAACTCCAATAAAGTGTATTTTTACAACATTGCCAATATGGCTATTTATATTTACACTAAGCCATCCTTAAAAAGCAAGAAATATTATATTAAACTTTCATAAGAAAAAGTCATACGGTTCTGATAATCCTGTTGCAACTTTGAGGTAAGGGAGTCGACTTGAAGGCCAAATATGAGAAAGCTTTTTCACATATGCTTTGGAGTCCTTAAACATAAAACAACTTTTAACCCTCAAATTCTAAACATAATCCTTGATCCTTAACACAGTATCATAATCATGAAATCAACAACGATTTAAAAGCGACCCACTTCTCTCCATTTAATTTGTTCTTTCTTTAAGCAAGAAGGTACCATCCCTGCTTTTCTTTTTTCTCTTAACCGTTATACCTTCCCTATTTATATATTTAATGGCGTGCAGTAGCTCTTTCTTCATCAAGATAGCCTGTGCTATAGAGTAAAGCTTTAGCGCCTTTGGCTGTAAAATGCAGCATATACTCATCATAAAATTCTTTTCTTAAGCACTCTTTTGCAACCTCAAAAGATTTGCCCTTCATTGCTTGCCAATCTATGGTCTGAGAGTGAGGGGTAAAAGAGTGATAAAGAGATCTTAATTCTTTTAATTAAGCGACAAACCAACTTTTTCAAACTAAGTGCATCTTATAGCCTTTAAGAAATCATATTTGAAATAAGGATAACTTAGCTGAAACGCAACCATTTTATTGAACTTTTTGCGCTTGGAGCTGTGAATGTATGAGTTATAGGATGAAGGTAGTTTATCACAAAATCAAATCTTGGGTTGCTATGGTAATGTTGAATAGCTTCTGGGCTAATAGCTGTATCTCTAGTAGTGATATAAATTTCAGAAGAAGGAGAGCCATAAGTCCCACTGATTTGTGGGAGATCCCTTACACTACCAAGCGTATTACTTTCTAATAGATATTTTAATGATAAGTCAGTAATATCAGGATTACCAGATAGATCTAAATTTATAATTCTAGAAAATGTTGGCTGATTACACAGAGCTTCAATAAATTTATCATCAATTTCTTGATTGCTAAGATCAAGTGTTTTTAAGTTATAGAGCGTTTTTGATTCTAAAAGGCACTGTTTTTGATCTTTACTAAGAACAGTGCCAGGCATAGGATAAAGTTCAACAATATCTTGAAGATTCTTGCCGTTAAATCTACTTACATTCCAGGCATCATCATAACTAAGCATATTGCTAGAAGATGCAAAAGCATTACCTATAAGACTTACTATAAAGAATGCCCCTAAGTACGATAATATTGATAACCTCATTTTTTTCTACCTTTCTACTAATTATTCATCTCTTAAACTGGATATTAAAACTTCTATACTGTTTAAACTTGGAAAGTCTTTACTTATAATTCCTCTGTTCAACCTCAATTGTACCTTTTCGAGAGAGGCCTTTTCAAGAGATTTTGCTCTCATTTTAAGTTCTTTACTTTCTCCAATTTGTTGGTTAGCTCTATTTTCTTCCTCTTTTTCTTTACCTTTTCTTGACTTATATGCCTCAGTCTTAACTATCTCTTGTTCAGGTAATCCTTCGCTTATTTCAGCTCCATTAGAGAAGACTTCTAATTTGTTTATGCTTGCTTTGATGAGGCAAGAAAGTATTGCTACCTGCATATGATTTTTACGGTTAATGTCATGCCAATAACGCCCCAAGCCGGTATACGTGATAAAATAGGACATGGTTGGATTCTATAGAGGTAGCTTTAAAGATTTGTTCGCATCCTGAGGTTTAATGCTTAGGTCAACAACATAATCTCCAAAGCGTTTGATATGCTCAGTAAGGAGGGGGCTAATATATTTTAGATCTTCTCGAGCAATGAAAGATCCTTCCTTAACAAGCTGTATAACAACATTGGAGATATCTATAGTGTTCTGCAGCATCACAGAATTAGCAAGGATGTCAGCATATTTGACTGCTTTTTCTTGCTCTTCAGGGTCGTTACTTGCAACTAAAGTATAAGGATTCCCAAAGGAAAGCCCTTTATTTCCCATCTATCGCAGCTAAAAATCATAATCCGCTTCTTCAACCCTTTGTCCAAAAATTAGAGAAAAAAGGCAAACATACTATGGTGATTATAGGCGCTATTATGAGAAAGCTTCTTCATATTTGCTTCGGGGTGCTGAAATATAAAACAGTTTTTAATCCTGAAATTCTTAAAATTAATCCTTGATCCTTAACACAGTATCAGAACCCTTTAAATCGCTTTGTTGCCTAAATTAAATAATGAAAGAAGTTATTCTTATATAATTTAATTATATCTTAATCTTCTTTTGGAATAGGGTTATTTCTGAAGAGGGGGTTATGAAAACAGTGCATAAACTGAGAGTGGACTACTGAAATATCAGGGGTTACTATTTGTGCAAACTCAGCTGCTGCTCTCACGCATGTTGCTATTTCTTTTGGGTAATTAAATTGGTCAATCTTACGGTTTCTTTCTTCTTCTGAATCAATAATCTGTTCTCTCACTCTATTTAAATTATCTCTTATCCGAATATGAGACCTCACATTTAAGCTATTTTCATCTTCAAGTTGCTTTACTCTTTGATGCGTTGCTCTTAGTCCAATCCTTTTCTCATACCAGCCTGCATGTTCGCCTAAAGGGCTCATATCCTTCCTTATAGGTAGGCGGCGCTTTATTTTACCTCTTAGGTGCTGTGCTAAACTACCTTCATAGTCCCTAAGACACTCATTGAGTATTTTATCATTATTGATATAATGCTTGGATTCATGGTTAATGTGCCCTCCTTCTGTATCAATTGTTTTTTTCAAAGTGATGTTTTGAAAGATGCATCTTCTTAAAGTAGGAATGCTTAAAGAGGACACCTCAGAAAGAGACTCATCTAAAGCCTTATTTTCTTCTTTAAGATTTTTTACTTGTTGAGCCAGCCGGCTAAAATTTGCAAGGATTCTTATATTAGATCTCACATTCAATATTCCTTCACTTTCTAATTCAGCTATTCTTTGAAAAGTAGCTTGACCTGACCAATTTCTCTCAATATTCCCGGCAGGTTCATCAGAGTCTATGGAGGGCGAAGAAAAAAGGGTGGGGCCATTCATTAAAAAAAGTAGGCCAAAAATAAACCATTTCTGATTATTAGCATGAAGCATTTCTAACTCCCCCAAGAATTTGTATGTATTAAGTAGCTTATGAATCCAATACACACTAATAACCTATTGGGACTCAGTCAAGAATTGAAGCTAATCATCAATAGAAATAGATTAATAGTAAAGATTCTTAAGAACTAATTCAGCCAGGATCCCTCTATATGATTTTAGGAAAGAACAGCATCTCTTGGTTGCCCTACGGGGCCATTTTTTGAGGACACAGATTTCCAAGGAGCATTAATTAGATTAAGAATGCTTAAAGTGTTATGAAGAGAGAAGTACGTCAGTATGACCAAGAATTTAAGGAGCAAGCGGTACGTCTTTATATGAGTAGGGAGACCTCTTATCCAAAATTAGGGAAAGAGCTTGGAGTTCCTTCCTCAACTTTGGCGGCTTGGGTTCGAGAATATTCAACGGCTTTAAAAAAAGATTCTCATTTTTCTTCTTTGAGTGTGCATGAAGAGATGATGAAGCTCAGGAAACAGTATTAGTGGATAAACTAAGAAATTTGTTCTTTAGTTAATCTTGTAACTTCTACAATCACTTGTGTATTAAGGCCTTTTTTCAGCATAGAACGCGCAACTTCTATGCGGCCTTCTTGTTTCGATTGTTCAGCGAGTGTCATGATCTTATCCTCATATATTTCAGTGATCCTCGTCTAATGGTCTCTAAATGGATTATGTTGCAAAACTCCTAAAATATATATTTATTTTTACAAAGGGATAGATGCCATATGTTTATCTATATCAGCGACTATTTTCTTATCTAAGTTTAAACCTCTTTTAGCATCATTCCAATTCTCTCTTGTAGCTTCGGCAGCTTGAACTACAGTATTCAGAACGAGGTGTTTTGGCAATTTTGCTTTTTCTGATAATAGGTTAAAGAGGTCTTTATTGCAAAGATGCATATGTTTTGTTTTTACAAGCGTTAATGCTAGATTATCTCCTGGAATATAAGGAATTGTTGAAAGTAAATCATAAGCGGGTGCTAGCACAGGAGTGTTTCCATCAGGATAAAGGAAGGACCAGTTTTTTAGGTGCATATCACCATTTCCAATAAGAATACAAAATACCAATCTTCGAATATATTCCGTTAAACCTTCTTCTCCACACAAAGTCCAAATCATATTTGCGATATTAGTATAACTTACTTTGTCATATTTCTGCTCAGGGTAAAGGCCATACACTTGAGCAAAGTCTTCCATATGAATACGAGTATTGTTAGCCTCTCTATCAAAGCGTTTTACAGCTAAGGCTAAATGTCCTTGAAGAGAACCTAAATCTGGCAGACCCTCAATATCTTTCATTTCTATAAGATTGCACTCAGGAATATTAATGCCTACCTTTTTAGCTAAACTCATCATGGTATATTCATTTTCAGGCACCTGAAGAAAGTTTACAGAAGGGAGTTTTACAATCCACGTACCTCCTACACCTGAAGCAGGAATAGTAAGTCCTCCTTTCCGCTCAGCTATAGCAGAGAACTTTAGCTGTATGCCGGCAAGTGAAAATCTATAGGGTAATTTTTTAGAAAAAATTTCATTTAAAGTGGTTTCAGAATCTAAAAGTCTGTGCCTTTCTCCTGTGGATGGTTGAATAATCACAGCACCAGGAAGATCAGCGCCGAGAGCTTCAATCAAAGGAAACTCCCTTTTAGAATTAATTTGATTTCTGGCGGCCAGATAATCTCGCAAATGCCCTTCAGGTAAAAGGTTAGAAAAGAAAGGATGAAGACGAGTACGTGTTGGTTTAACTTCTGTTATGAGTTGTCCTGTCTTAGATATGAAACTTTGACTTAAGGTAAGATGAGAATGGCTTTTAATGTAACTTTCCTCAAAAGAAAAGAAAGTGTTCTCTCCTGGTAACAAGCTAATTTGTCCAATGCAGTTACCCTGTAGATAGACATCAAGTAATTTTGCCATAATTAATCTATCTCATCATCAGGTTGGAATCGAGGTTCAATTTCGGTGCCTACTTTCTCTTTTATCATCACTTTAATAAATGAATCTAATTGGCGAGGAATTAGCGTGGCTTCGTGGTCTAGAATACGCGCTATTTGAATCAAGGTTGAGACTCTTAGATCTATCTTTCCTTGTTCAATGGCTGAAATATGACTTTGGGGAAGGCCAACCTGGCGGGCAAGCTCAATTTGAGTCATACCTTTTTTCTTACGAATTTCACGCAATTCTATTATCAAGGCTTCCATTTTAATCTGTCTTAATATATATAACTACCTGAATATATATTAAAGCATATAATAAGTTTTGAAAAGTGAAAAATTGATCAAAATATAGGATATACCTTACTAAATTTACTAAGAATTGCCTGTTTTATCTTGGCTAAAAGATTTATTTTTACGTTGCCTTTTTAGCTTTTATTGATTGAAGAATTTTCTCAAGTTTTCCTTGTGAAAACGTCTTTTGCTCTTGCGTAATTTCTTCTACTTGTTGACCCTTTAAATCATATCGGTAAACACCATTGATAAGCGCTTTAAGATAATCAAGGTTGTGGGTGTAATATTTAAGCGCAAGCCTTAATTTAATTTTTGAGGGAGCTCCTTCTTGCTCAAGGTAAGGATAAATATCTTTATTAATATTAAGCTTTAAAGGTTTTAAAATTTCTAGATTAAAGCAATCTGAAAAATTTTTATAAAGCCATGTAAGTGCTGCTTTAACCTCTTTTTTCTTCTTTTGTTTAGCTTCTTTTTCTTTTTGTGCCTGCTGATACAGATGTTGGTGTTTTTCTTTCTCTGTACTTACTTGAAGCGGTTTCAAAGCTTGAAAGAGCTGAGATTGTTTTTCTAAGCTTAAGGGTTTCTTAATTGTGAGCTTGAATCTTTCTGTCATTTATCTGCTTTCTAAAAAAGTTATCCTCAAATTCTGGGGACAGGATTGTGGATAAAGGTTATATGAGGGTTATACTCTCGGCTTTAAAGGCATATGATTAAATATTGTGCATTTGGTATTAAGGAGTCAACTTTAGTTTAATTGGTTTTTTATGCATGATGAGTTTTTTAGTCATACCATTTTGTAAGTTCATCTCTTTTGCTCTTTGATAACGCTTTTTCCAGTTTATTATGTAGATTTGAACGGTTGATTGATCCTTAATAATTAACAGATTTTCTGCATTTCTTGTTTCTGCTGCATTCGTCCAATTATAAGACCCTGATAAGACAATATCATTATCAATAATCATAATCTTATTATGTGCAATACCTAAGATAGGATGGCCCTGTTGCAAAAAGTTTTGTCTTCGTTCAGAGTTTCTAAAAATTAGAGGACTATTGGATGAATGATTTTAAGTGGCGTCATTTTCAAGGGGATATTATTCTTGGATGCGTAAGGTGGTATTGTAAATACGGGATCAGCTATCGGGACCTTGAAGAAATGATGGAAGAAAGAGGCATTACGGTTGATCATACAACTCTTAATAGATGGGTAATCACTTATGCTCCAGAGATTGAGAAAAGGCTCAGGTGGTATTGGAAACCAGGGCTTGGCTATAGCTGGAGAGTTGATGAAACTTATGTAAAAGTTAAGGGTAAATGGGCTTACCTTTATCGAGCTCTTGATAAGCGAGGGCGTACTATAGACTTTTATCTTTCATCGACAAGAAATATCAGTGCTGCCAAACGGTTTCTTTCAAAGGCTTTAAGAAAGTTTAAGGAATGGGAAAAACCAAGTAAAATTAATACAGATAAGGCACCTACTTATGCTGTAGCGATCAAAGAATTAAAGAAGGAAGGACTTTGTCCTCAAGACCTTGAGCATCGACAGATTAAGTATCTCAATAACCTTATTGAAGCTGATCATGGTAAACTCAAACGACTGATTAAACCAACTCTAGGGTTTAAATCTTTGAAAACAGCTTATGCAACGATTAAAGGGTTTGAAGTGATGAGGATGTTTAAAAAGGGACAGATGGATCTTTGGAAATATCGCCAAGGACTCAAGGGAGAAATCCGTCTCGTTAACCGACAATTCAGTGTCTATACTGTTTAATTGAAAACTGCAAAAAGACCTAAATCTGCTCAAATAATATTTTTGCAACAGGGCCCTTAGTAAAAGACTTAAAATTGTAAAAGGTTCAGGCCCCTATTATAAAGTTGTAGAACACCATTGTGATTCAGAATTTAGAGATCAAATTTTTCCTCAGCTTCCTTTAAGCTTATTTTCAATGTTTTAATGGAAATACTTTCATTAAGCATTGACTTGCCTAATAATAATTTTTAGTTATCCTTTTATAATGATTTCTTCTTCAGATTCAGAACTTCTTTCAGGACTCGTAGAGCGTGTTACTTATCATAACACTGAAAACGGTTATTGTGTTTTGCGGGTTAAAGCTGAAAAACATAAAGAGATTATCACTGTTGTAGGTCATGCCAGCATGATTTCAGCTGGTGAGTTTATTCAAGTCTCAGGTATTTGGATTAATGATAAGAACTATGGCCCTCAGTTTAAAGCTAATCATTTCACGACTATGGCTCCAACGACCGAAGAAGGCATTGAGAAGTATTTAGGCTCAGGCATGATAAAGGGAATTGGTCCTGTATATGCCAAAAAGCTCGTTAAAGCTTTTGGAGAGGACGTATTTAATGTTATTGAATCTTCTCCCGAGAGGTTAAGAACCATTGAAGGGATAGGTCAGCATCGTATGTCTATGATTACGCGTGCTTGGAGTGATCAGAAAGTCATTCGTGACATTATGGTGTTTCTCTATCAACATGGCATTAGCACGGCACGAGCTGTTAGGATCTATAAGACCTTTGGAGCTGATGCGATCGGTGTGATTCAAAAAGATCCCTATTGCCTTGCAAGAGAAATCAGAGGAATTGGGTTTAAATCAGCAGATCAAATTGCTCAGAAAGTGGGTATTGCTAAAGACTCTCCTTTAAGAGCTCTAGCAGGGATCAGTTATATTCTTCTTAAGGCGACTGATGAAGGTCATTGTGGGCTTCCTGTAAAGACCTTAATATCCTCAACAGCCCAAACTTTAGAAATTGAAGAAGAAATCATTAAGACCGCTCTTAAGATTGAGCTTACAGGTGGAGAGTTAATCGGTGACACTCTTAATGAAGAGCCTTATGTTTTTCTTAAGGGGCTTTATCTGGCTGAAACTCTTATCGCTAAATCTTTAAAAAGGCTTTCATCAGGCAGACCTCCTTGGAGAGATATTGAAGTTGTTAAAGCAATTCCTTGGGTTGAAGAGCAACTCTCAATTAAGCTTGCAGAAAGTCAAAAAGAAGCTCTTAAGCTTATACTTACCTCTAAAGTATCAATTGTTACAGGTGGGCCTGGCGTTGGAAAGACAACTCTCATTAAGAGCGTTTTGACGATACTTTCAGCAAAACATATGGAAATCTTATTAACAGCTCCTACAGGACGTGCTGCTAAAAGGATGTCAGAAACAACAGGGCTACAAGCTAAAACAATTCATCGCCTTCTTGAATATGATCCAGAAAAGCATGACTTCAAAAGAAATGCAGATAACCCCCTTGAGTGCCAGCTCCTCATTGTTGATGAAACCTCCATGTTAGATGTTCCATTAATGAATTCTCTTTTAAAAGCTTTACCTCTCAATGCAGCCCTTATCCTTGTGGGTGATATTGATCAGCTTCCTTCAGTTGGACCTGGCTCTGTTTTAGAGTCCATCATTGAGTCAAAGGCTTTTCCTGTTGCAAGGTTAACAGAGATTTTCAGGCAAGCAGCACAGAGTCAGATCATCTCAAATGCACACCGAATCAATCAAGGGTTAATGCCCCTCTTCCCTTCAAAAGTGGAAGTGGCAGATTTTTATTTCATTGAAAGTGAATCACCTGAAGATTGTAAAGACAAAATTCTAGAGCTTGTTAAGGACAGAGTTCCAAGAGCTTTTAAAGTTGATGCTTTAACAGAGATCCAAGTCCTTTGTCCCATGAATAGAGGTGGTGTCGGCGCAAGATCTCTTAATATTGAATTACAAAAAGTTTTAAGCCCTTTAACTCCAAATAGAGTTGAACGCTTTGGCTCAATCTATAGTGTGGGAGATAAGGTTATGCAGATTACCAACAACTATGACAAGGATGTCTACAATGGTGATATTGGCTATATCAAAGAAGTTCGACAAGAAGAGCAAGAACTGCTCATTAATTTTGAAGAAAGGCTTGTCACATATGACTTTGGAGAACTTGATGAAGTTGTTTTAGCTTATGCCATTAGCATTCATAAATCTCAAGGATCAGAATATCCAGTGATTATTATTCCTCTTATGATGCAGCATTACCCTATGTTGAAAAGAAACCTTCTGTATACCGGGATTACGCGTGGAAAAAAGCTTGTCATCTTAGTCGGGCAAAAGAAATCTTTAGCCATGGCTGTGAAAGATAAGAATACGAAAAAAAGATATACGAAACTAAAAGAATGGCTTGTAATCTGAGACAACTAGAAGATAAAAGTATGTTAAATTTTCTAAAAAAGAAATTTTCTTTTTCCTTGTTGATAATGTGCTTATCTGGAGCACTTCTTAATTGATCTTTCCAAGAAATTGTAGACACATTTTTACCGAACGGAGATGATAAATTTCTGTTTAAAAGAGGTAAAAATGAATTTAAGGAAACGATACGATCAAGAGTTCAAATTAAATACAGTACAGCTCATCATGGGAGGCACAACATCACTGGCAGCTGCGAGCCGTGATTTAGGAGTTAGTAAATCAACTCTTCATGAGTGGATGAAAGAATATAGAACTCACAAAGATAAAGCATTTATAAAGAGTGAGAGTTCATCTTCTCAAGACCAGGATATAAGACAACTCAAGCGAGAGAACGAGATTTTACGCCAGGAGCGAGATATCTTAAAAAACCACCTAAATGGCACCCCTTTCCCTAATAAATAGAAACTCGCGCTCGTTAACTGCTAAAGTTGAGCTATCAAAGAGAGCGGCCGTCTGCTTATTGGTGGATTACCCCGTTAAAAAACATGGTCCAGGGAGTACAACGAACCCGGCATTGGAGGTACAAACCCCGTTTAGGAAAGTGATTTATTCGTTACCCTGCTCTTTGATTCTATAGATAAACAAGGAGAAGAGGTAAGTGATGACTCAATCTAACAGACAATCCAGTATGCCAATTATTCATCAAAATGCTGCTGGGATTGATATTGGTGCTAAGTTTCACGTTGTTGCTGTAGGGAGTGATAAAGCAAAAGAACCAGTTCGTACGTTTCAAAGTTTTACCACAGATTTACATGCTATGGCAAAATGGCTTAAAAGCTGTGAGGTCACCAGCATTGCTATGGAATCCACAGGTATTTATTGGATTCCTGCTTTTGAGATCTTAGAGAATTATGGTTTTGAGGTATTTTTAGTTAATCCACGAGAAGCTAAAAATGTTCCTGGACGTAAAACAGACGTCAATGATGCGCAATGGATTCAACGGTTACATCAATTTGGTTTGTTACGTGCTAGCTTCAGACCAGAAAAACAAATTACTGTGCTACGTGCTTATATTAGACAACGTGAACGTATGCTTGAATTCAGAGCCTCTCATATCCAGCATATGCAAAAAGCTTTAATGCAAATGAACTTACAGTTGCATCATGTCGTATCGGATATAACGGGAGCCACAGGCATGAAGATCATTCGTGCGATTATGAATGGTGAACGTTGCCCTGCTGTATTAGCAGAACATAGAGACATACGTTGTAAGGAATCCATTAAAACTATTGAGGAATCCTTAAAGGGTAATTATCAAGAAGAGCATTTGTTTTCTTTAACTCAAGCTGTTGAATTATTCGATTATTACACACAAAAAATTAATGAGTGTGATCGTCGAATAGAAGAGACATTAAGCTTGCTTGGAAAAGATAATAAGTTGCCTGATCAACCTCTACCCAAAGCCAGGCATCGCACTAAACAACCTAATAGCTTAAGCTTTGATGTAAGAGCATCCCTTTACCAAGCATTAGGAATGGACTTAACACAAATACACGGTGTTGGACCTTCATTAGCCTTAAAATTAATATCAGAATGTGGCACTGATATGTCTCGCTGGCCGAGCAGCAAGCACTTTACTTCTTGGCTATGTCTTTCTCCAGGGAATAAGGTATCAGGAGGGAAAGTATTATCATCACGAACACGGCGTTCCTCAAGTCGTGCGGCAGCAGCATTAAGATTGGCTGCTGTAACAATTGGAAAGACAAATACGGCTCTTGGTGCGTTTTATAGACGACTCTCGGCTCGCATTGGTAAATCAAAGGCAATTACTGCAACAGCTAGAAAAATGGCAGTATTATTTTTTAATGCTCTGCGTTATGGAATGCAATATGTTGATCCAGGTGCCAATTACTATGAGGCACGATATCAAAAGCGGGTTCTTGATAACTTATCAAAGCGAGCTGCTGCTTTAGGTTATATATTGCAAGAGAATAAAATGCAGGACTTGGTACAGGGAGTTTCTTAGGAAAGCGTTGGGCATATTCTCATCAGTCCGCAAATGAAGTTTGCTTTTATGAAGCACCATTCTCATCTTTTTACGATTGAGCGGATGTCCAGGGTCTTTAAAGTATCCAGAAGCGGCTATTACTCCTATACAAAAGGAAAGATAAGCAAGAGAGCCCGTGAGAATGCTCAATTGCTTGAAGCTATTAAGACAGCCTATGAAGAGAGCCGGGGGATTTATGGCAGCCCTCGCATTCATGCGACACTCATTTTGCAAGGTATCTCTTGCAGCCGTCATCGTGTGGCAAAACTGATGCGAGCGCATAGAATTGTCGCTAAAATGCAGAAGAGATTTAAGGTTAAAAGCAAGGGTAATGCTGGTGTTAGCGACGGATGTAAAATGATACAGATCAGCGGCTGAAAAATGATACACCCACTGATGGTACAATTTCCTCATGAGAGGAGGTTGAGGTTCAATGATAGAGTGGGAACAAACAATGGAACTAAAGATATTACGCCGCCAAGGGAAGAGCTTACGCCAGATTGCTCGAGAAGTTGGTGTTTCTGTGAATACAGTTGTGAAGTATTTAAAGCATGAGGGGGCTGTTTTATATAAGTCGAGACCTTGCAAGGTTAAGAAGCTTGATGTTTATAAAGATTACTTACGTCAAAGGATAAGCTCAGCCTTACCTCTAAAGTTACCAGCAACTGTTTTGTTGAGGGAGATTCAGCAACAAGGCTATCAAGGGGGCATGACACAGCTGAGGCTTTATTTAAGGTCACAAAGTCCTGTTAGTATTCAAGAGGAAGAAAGGCGCTTTGAGACTTTACCTGGTCAACAGATGCAAGTTGATTGGGTAGAGTTTAGGAAGTCTCCTTCCTTTTTAGCGGCTTTTGTCGCGACTTTAGGTTTTAGCCGATATTCTTATGTTTGCTTTGTGCGGGATGAGAAGCTGGAGACATTGATTGAATGCCATAAGGAAGCTTTTGAGTATTTTGGCGGGGTTCCTTATGAAGTTCTTTACGACAATATGAAGACAGTGATCCTTGAGAGAGATACTTATGGGGTGGGCAAGCATCGCTTTAATCCAGGCATGCTTGATTTTGCAAGACACTATGGCTTTCAACTCAAAGTGTGCCGCCCTTACAGAGCCAAAACCAAAGGGAAAGTTGAGCGATTTAATCGTTATGTGCGTTATAGTTTTTATAATCCTTTAGTGTCTCACCTCAAGATGGCTAATCTTCGCTTGGATAGAGAGACAGCCAATGTTGAGGTCTTAAAGTGGCTGAGAGATGTTGCGAATGTTCGCATCCATGGAACTACTGGAGAGATTCCAGCTCAAAGGCTTCAAGAAGAGCAAAAATACTTGCAACCTCTGCCTTCTCCTTATTGTGGAGACTTTAAGACAGCTCGCGCTGCAAGGATAGAAGAAACTGATCTCTCCAGCTTTTGCAGCCAACCCCTTCAGCATCCTCTTTCTGTTTACCAACAAGTGTTGGAGGCGCTATGAATCTCCAACATGAAAGGCTTGAATCCCTGTGTCATAGTTTAAGGCTTCTTGCCATTGGTGAGAGTTATATGGATCTTGCGCAATTGGCTGTTAAAGAAGAGCTAAGTTATACGGACTTTCTTGAAAGGTTGCTTGCAACAGAGCTTTCTTATCGGCAAAGCCGGAGTAGAACCATTCTGACTAGAATGGCAGCCTTCCCTGTGATTAAAACCCTTGAGGACTTTGATTATAGCTTTGCTGTGGGGGTTAAGCAGAAAGTCATTGAAGGTTTAAAATCTCTTTCCTTTATAGAGCGGTGTGAGAATCTGATTCTTCTGGGGCCTTCTGAAGTAGGTAAGACCCATATTGCTTTAGCCCTTGGATATCTTGCAACGCAAGCAGGAATTAAGACACGCTTCATGACAGCCCTTGATCTGATTGTTCAGCTTGAAGCAGGTCTCAGACAAGGGAAGCTAGATCAAGTCTTTAAGATGCTTGTCTCAATCTATCGTCTTTTGATTATTGATGAGCTTGGCTATCTGCCCCTTAAGCAAGAGCAAGCCAATCTTCTCTTCCAGATTGTTGCTAAAAGATATGAAAAGGGAAGCATCATCTTAACGAGCAATCTTCCTTTTGGGCAGTGGCATACAACGCTTGCTGATGATACGGCACTTACAGCAGCTCTCCTTGATCGGCTTCTTCATCATGCAACAATCCTGAACATTCAAGGAGAGAGCTTTAGGCTTAAAGATAAAAGAAAAGCAGGGATTATCTCAACCAAATTAACATCAGAAAAGGAGCAAGATCATGACTCAGTAAAGTAGCTAAAATTTTTAGCAGAGGTGTATCAAATTTAAACCGATGCTTTTTAAAAAGCTGTATCAATTTTTAACCGTCGTTGACACTGAACTATATTAGCAGAGAACCGTCTTGAGAGAAACTTTAAGGTTGAGGCTCCTGATCAAGTGTGGGTATCTGACATAAGCCAGATTAAAACCTTAGAAGGATGGCTGTATCTTGCTGTTGTTCTTGATCTTTTCTCAAGAAAAGTCATTGGTATGGTTATGGCAGATCGAATGACGCAGCAGCTTGTCATTAATGCTTTTAATCAAGCTGCAGGAAAAAGGGATATTAAGGGGGGTCTTGTGCATCATTCTGATCAAGGGAGCCAATATACAAGCTTAGCTTTTCAACAATGCTTAAGCCGTTATGGTGTTCTTTGTAGTATGAGTCGAAAAGGAAACTGTTATGATAATGCAGTGGTAGAGAGCTTCTTTCATACCCTCAAAACTGAGCTTATTTATAACAACCATTATGAAACGCGCCAACAAGCAAAGGAGGAGATATTTGAATATATAGAAATATTTTATAATAATAAAAGGATGCATTCTTATCTAGGCTATATGGCGCCTAATGAGTTTGAAAAAAAATGCTGTCCGGTAAAAGAGTGTCCGTAAAATCCTGGAAAGATCAAATCATGCTTCTTTGCAAAAAGCATCCAAGGTTATTTATACTCAAGCCTACTTCTTTAGTTCAAAGTTGTAAAACTTCCGATAAGCAATATATTCGAACTTTTCATTACTATAAAAATCATTAATGTTATCTTACTTATTTTTAAATAGTGGCATCTTATTGCAGCCTCTTCCTTTTTTTGAGTTTTAAAATATAGCTGGTTAAAAACTGTAGTTTAATATTTGGAAACTTTCAAATTGTAGGTTATTATCTTGCTTAATAACTTATTAGGGGGGGGTAGTATGAACATTAATTTTTTTGTTCGTTTTTTTAATAGCAATAATTATATCCAAAACACGCTACATAGGAAAAGTAACGTTATTGTTAGGTTTCCATTGGTTAGTGCACTCTTCATTTCATTAATATTTATCCCTCAATCATCTTTAGCAAGCGATAGCGATACAGAAATTAAAGAGAATCCTTCTCGCTTCTATAATAGAGCTAATGAGGAAGAGGTAGAAGACTTAGACTCTACAAGATCATTATCATTCCCACCTAAACCTACCCCCAACGATATTAAAGGAAAGACAATAGGAGATGCAAGTCCGGCTAACGAAGGACTCTTTTTTAATTCTCATAAGCCAACAAAGAAGCTTAAAATACCCACTTCTAGCCTCCCTCAATCTGAACCGCAAAAACCACACAAAGTAGATCTATCTTCTAATGCTAAAGATTTAGAAGAGTCTTCGCTTAATCGAAATAATATTACCCCCAAAGCGCTTCCCAACCTTAACAAACTTTATCGTATACCTAAAGAAACTCTCAATAAGAAAGGATTTTCTTCTTGGAAAAAATGTTGTGATGGAGCATCTGGAGCTGAAACTGAATTTAAGATCATTCCGTCTGCTGTCGCTTTTTCTGCAACAAGCGAAGCAGATAAAGAACTTTATGATTATTATGATATTTCTCTCAATCTTCGAATTACAACCCCTGATGAGCTCATAGAAAACAAATTTCTACCTAAAGAATTTATACTTCAGGTGCAACCTGTTCAATATAATTGGGCAACAGAAGAGTGGAACCTTATCAATCATAATACCTGCCCAATTGAGGTTTGGACTTATAACCCTGAAAGAGTACTTGGTCGAACAGAGGTAACTTTAACAAAAGGTTATACATGCACAGCAACAATGGGTGGAGGGCTTGCAGCTAACTTAATAACTGGAGGCCCCTCAGCAAATATTTCGGCATCAGGATCAACAAGCTATACTTCAAATTTTTCCTTTAAAAGGACCAGTGAAGACATGGATATTATTCCAGAAATGAGCTCAAAAAATTATATAAAATGGAAAGTTATATTGAATAATTTACACCATGAAGGTAGCACTCACGGTTTCTTGCCAGAAGGTTCAATTGAGACTGATATACTTCGTTGGGTTTGGAAGGTTAACCATGGAATAGCAAGTGAAAGCCTATATTCAGGCCTTACCGAGCACACTAAGGACATATTTTATTTTAAGATAAATCTATTTACACGCTTTGCTTTAGTTGACCCAGCAGAGAAAAAAAAGACAGATTACCTCCCCATATTTTCAGATAATAATGGAGAAGATCAGCAAATAATTGGAATTAATGTTCCTCACCATAAAAGTAAAAAGGTAAAAAAGAAGCTTAAAGGGAACTGAGATGTTAAATAAACATAATACCCTTTAATCACCTAAAAGTAAGGGCCTGTGAAATTTCACAATATTTGATAAATTTAATTTTATATACTATTATGTAATAAAATTTATTTTATATCTCCCTTTTTAAGGAATGGCCCTCAGTTTTTAATCTTTAATATTAAAAAACCTGAAATACTAGTATAACCTCGATGAGTTTTAAATATGAAAGTAAAACCTGCATATTCCCCTCTGGTAAATTGTGTACTACTTATTACAATTCTTAATATAATATTTAGTATAAGCTTATATTCTTGCCCCCAAGATGAGCCTGAGGCTAAGGATAAAGGTAGTATCCATTCTTTAAAGCAGGACGGACCGGAACAGAATGTTCCAGTTCGAATTGATCATCATGAAACTATACAATTTAATCCTCCTATGACGCTCGGCACAAGTTTATTGATTCGACATGATGATGAAAGCCCAGAAAAGCTAGGGAAAAGTCATAATATGAGGCGTGAAAAAAAGAAAAGGAGAGGCAAATCAAGAAAAGTATTATCAAAACAAGTAGAGCGTAAATCAGAACATACATCTTTAGATCTATCTGACAAAGTATCAACAAATTTGTCTCCTACCCTAACCCCTTCTTTTCTTACTAATTCTAAACAATTATCTCTTCTTGCTTATATGAAACCTCCAAGACCTTCAAAAAGATTTAAAGAAAAAGGTTCAACAGAAACAACAGAAGAGAAATTAAAGGCCCGTGAGGAACAACAAGACGAATTTTTCTCTTCATCATTATCTGAGGTACAAGAGTTACAAGATGATGCTGATATAGAAAAATTTTTAGTTGATGATTTTGATTGTTCAGACAAAGATACAATGAGATATGTTGGTAGAGGGAAAAGAAGAAGATTGACAAAACAAGAAGAAGAAAAAGGTTCAACAGAAACAACAGAAGAGAAATTAAAGACCCGTGCGAAGCAACAAGATATTTCTTTTCTTACCAGATCTTCTACATCATCACTTCAGCTAAAAGATTTTTCAGATAAATGCAAGAGGTTATCAAAAATAATAAAAGATGAACACCCTCAAATGGAAGATCTTGAGGATAGGGAAAAAAGTAATGAGCCTCTTAAAACTTCAGAAAAAATAACTGGTCATCACTTTACTTTAGGGCAAGGGTATCAACCACCCAAAATGAAAACTTCTCCTTCCAAGACTTTGCGACTCCCATCTAAGAAAAAAATGATTTTTCTGGAAAATTTTATTATGAAATCGAGGGGCCTGTTCCCTCAAAAGAAAATAAAAGAGCAATTATGGTTAATATACCTACCAGAGAACCACAAACAATAGAAAAAAATCCTAAATCTAAAGAAGAGACTCCTCTTTTAGAATAAATTACATTAATCAAAATAATTAAATATTACATTAATCCCTATATGAAGAAATACTCATGAAAATAAAAATAATTTCAATTTTTTTAAGCTCTTTTTTTGCTATTAATCCATGTTTCTCATCTTATGATTATTTTCATCCTGAGAAAGAAGCCGAGTTTTCTTTAGGGAGAGGGTATATTCCAACCTTTAATATCCAACCAGGTAGGGCTTCTTTTAGTAAAGGAGAATTTGCTTATATTGAGGTAGAGTATAATGCCATTAAAACAGCTTCACTATTAGAAGGCAATAAAGGTGAAGGATTTTATGTAAAAACTCCTAAAGATTCTAATTTTGAAACAATATCCGAGCATATTATTAAACAAGATTTACATTCTCTTATCTCAAAAGGTCCAAAGAAAGAAGATCCTAAACCAGAGGAAGGAGCTCTAGCTAATTTTGGATTACCCTCCGTTAGGTATGAATCCATAATTTCTTCTGACGGGCGCGATCGTAGAAAAAAAGTCAAGAAAGCTAAAAAATTTCCTCAATCAATTCATGGAAGGCTTTTTTTATACTTTAATAGCACTGACCCCTCCCAAAAAAGTATAGTAGCTATAGGTACTGGAGTAGTGATTAGTCCTCAAAATGTCTTAACATGTGGCCATAATCTCTATCTTGATGATGAGAAATACAATAAATTTCCATACTTAGATAGAAAAGTTGCACAAATTGTGTTTTATCCTGGTTTAAAAGGAGAAAAATATCATCTTAAGGCACGTTCTAGTTGTTATGTAGTCCATCCTCAATGGATAGCCTCGACTAGCACAAATCACGATTTAGGAATGATTCATTTTGAAAAAAAGATAGGACTTACAACTGGCTATATTCCAATTAGCCCTCATTCTCCAAAGTTAAATGAAGAAATAAATGTTACAGGTTATCCAGGGGAATTGGAACATTATATGTATACTATGAGCGGCTTAATTAAACAACTAGAGCTCAATAAAATTTACTATGATATAGATACTACTTATGGAAATAGTGGTTCCTGTATTTGGGTAGGAGAAAAAAATTCTCCCATTTGCATAGGTATTCATACAACAGGGGTTTACGGATCATATAAATGGAATGGGGGTATTTTGATAACTCATGAGAATTATAACTTAATAAAAGGCTGGCTCGTAGATTTTGGCGTCCTTGCAGAACCCTCACCTGAAATAAATAGTGATGATATAACATCAATCGTTGGAACCAAAAGAAGCTATACAGAATTAGAGAACAAGACAGAATCAGAGGGTAAGATAAGGCATGAAAGTAAATCCCTTTTTAAAAGACTAAAAAATGATGCTGATGAAAACAACCCACCCTCTACTCTCCATAGGGCTGGTCCTTGAGTTAATCTAATTAGAGGCTTGTGCCCAAGTTTAAATGATGAGTGTAATTTAGCTCAGAAAATATAAGGCTTTTTAAATTTTGGACATAGTTAGGATGTAGATGTTAAAAATACGATATGCGCGTTAACTACCGCTCAAGTATTGATACAAAGTCTCACGACTAATGTTGAGATCCTTGGCGATTGCTGATTTGTTGTGTCCTTGAGAAATCTTCTCCTTAAGCTCTACGATGGCTTCCTCACTGAGCTTCTTCTTCCTTCCTTTATATAGACCCTTCTGTTTTGCAAGATAAATGCCTTCTAACTGCCGCTCTCTGATGAGTTCTCGCTCAAACTCACCAAAAGCTCCCATCACGGAGAGAAGAAGCTTGGCCATGGGGGAGTCCTCGCCTGTAAAGACTAATTGCTCTTTCTCAAATCGAATGCCTATCCCCTTCCCCGTTAAACCTTTTATAAGCTCTCTTAAGGGTTCTGATACTGTGTTAATGATCAAGGATTAATTTTAAGGATTTTCGGATTAAAAACTGTTTTATACTTGAGGACGCCAAAGCAAATATGAAGAAGCTTTCTCATAATAGCGCCTATAATCACCACCTCTCCTACAGCACTTAGGACAATTCCTTCCTTTTATACGCGAAGCGATGGTTGCTTTCCACTTATGCCCTTTACTACACGTCCATCCTACTTTTTTACGGCTACCTGGAACGACTTGAGAAGGTGTTAGATCTCCATTTTCCTCATCATCCCACTCAGCAGCCACATTGGGATATAAAACTGCAAGATTATTACCTTTTCCAACCTTTCTATTACAACACTCTGGGCACCCTTGACCTTCAGTCCTTAGACAAACTCTAGCTTCCCACTCATGACCTTTATCACAGATCCATGACATGGTTTTACTGCTGCGTGGAGTTAGCTTGTCACTTAGGATATTCTTATTTTTAGTAGGATGGAGTTGAGCTGCAAGATCAGGACGTAGATACTGTAAATTATAAACTTCAGTTGCACGTCTTGATGTCTCACACATGGGACATTTTTGATAATATGCCCTATCTTCAATAGTCTCATACCAAAAATGTCCCTTTTTACATTTTCATGATCAAAGGGTCCTTTTTAAGAGGTGAGGCTTTTCAGGAAATGGTATTTTATTATGATCAAAGTCCCATTGTGACTTTATTAATTCATAAGGCACATTATTTTCTTGCAAGAATGTTCGTCCCATTTTTAAAGATAAGTGCAACAATTTGTACTTAAATAAAGTCTATAGCTTCACATAATTTTCATCAATTCTCCAGCTATATCCTGGTCTTGGCTTCCAATACCACCTGATCCTCTTCTTAAGTTCCATATTGACTATCTAGCGATAAGGAGCTACATGCTCAACTTCAACGACGCGTTCTAACATCATTTCCTCGTTTCTAAAAAATTTGGATAAATTTAAAAGTTTTTACATCAGCGTCTTTGCGAGACGTTCTCTCCTATTACACCAACAATCTTGATGATCTGAAAACTCTTATTAATGGTACTCATAGATATAATTTAAAGGGCCACCAAGTTAAAGAAATCACCCAAAAGCAAAAAGATTTTGCTCAAGACAAGCTTGATAAAACTCCTCAACTTATAAAGACTAAAAAACAAAGAAAGCTTCAAGAATAATTTAGGGGCCAACAGGTTTTATTTATATATATATGTTTGTACTTAAATTGTACTTTCAAACGTACGTAATATTGTCTATAATGATCTTATAAGGAGATTATAAATGAAGAATATAGACCTCTCTCAAGATATTGTTCCAGTTACTGAATTTAGAAGCCAAGTATCACACTGGCTTAACCATGTTAAAGATACTGGGCACCCTGTAGTTCTGACACAAAATGGGAAATCAGTTGGTGTTCTTTTATCACCCCACGATTATGATGCGCTTCAATATAGAGAACGCTTTTATCATTCCATTGAAAAAGGTCTTAAGGATGCTGAAGAAGGCTTAACTTATACAACAACTCAAGTTAAAGAGAAATTGGTAAAAGCCCTTAAAAAATGAATCTTATATGGACGAAACAAGCTCTTGAAAGACTTGAAGGGATTCAAGATTTTATAGCTCAAAGATCTTCATCTTTAATTGCAGAAAATTTGATAAGTTCTATTATCGAACGAGCTAAAGCATTAGAAGATTTTCCTTCTATGGGGCGGATAGTGCCGGATTTGAGTAGAATAGAATTAAGAGAGTTGATTGAAGGAAATTATCGTATTGTCCAGCCCCCGATTAAAGATCCAGATTTAAGTTTGTATTTTGGTTAGTATTTCCTCCATTATTATAGGTATGAATCTTTTGGTTTTGTGTTTGTGTATTTGAAGAGCGGATGCGGGCAAGAGGAGCTGGAGGTTTATATCCTAATGATGAGTGAGGTCTTATATGATTATAATGCTGCCGCCATTCTTCTATAAGCACTTGAGCTTCTTTTAGACTATAAAATACTTCTCCATTGAGAAGTTCATCTCTCAATTTTCCATTAAAGCTTTCATTGTAGCCATTCTCCCAAGGTGAACCTGGCTCTATGTAAGCTGTCTTAACATTTAAGCTCTTGAGCCACTCTTTAAGAATTTGGGCTTTAAACTCACTGCCATTATCGGAGCGAATATGCTCAGGGATCCCTTCTTGAATAAATAAATCACTTAAGATATCGAGAATATCATTTGATGTTAAGTGATACCCAACCCTGATAGCTAAACATTTCCTTGTATATTCATCTATGACTGTGAGAAGTCGGATCTTTTTGCCATTTGCAAGGCGTTCCGCCACAAAATCATAACTCCAAACATGATTCGGCCAGCAAGGTTTTAACCTCAAACAAGAACCATCATTAAGATAGAGTCTTCCTTTTTTGGACTGTCTTTGTGGTACTTTAAGACCTTCTTCTCGCCAAATACGTTCAACCCTCTTATGATTGATATGCCAGCCTTCTATTTTAAGCAGAGCATGAATCCGACGATAACCATATCTTCCATAACGAGTTGTTAACCTAATAATAGCTGCTCTTAACGCTTCCTCATCATCTTCTTGTTTAGAGCAATATCTCAGCACCGAACGATGAATCTCCAAAACCTCACAGACACGCCTTTGGGAGATCCCAAACTTCTGTTGCATCTTAATGGCACATTGCCGCTGTCGCTCGGTGCTTAAAAGTTTCCCTCTGCAGCTTCTTTCAATATAAGCTTATCCAAAGTAAGATCGGCAACAGCTCTTTTTAACCGAGCATTCTCTCGCTCAAGCTCCTTAAGCCTTCTTGCTTGATTAACCTTCAAGCCCCCATAAACCTTACGCCATTTATAATAAGTTGCATCCGAGATCCCTAATTGACGACACACCTCAATGATACTCTTGCCTTGAGATAACAAAACATCACTCTGGCGTAATAACCCTATAATTTGCTCCGCTCCATAGCTCTTCTTCATAATAGCCTCCTCCATTCAATCAATCTCGCTATACTAACTAAAAACTGGAGCTATTATAGGGGGGAAGGTCATTTGACAGTAGTATTGTTATTCTTACCGTTTTTGAGGGGCATAAACTGCTACCAGAAAAAGATATTGATATAATGATTGCCTAAGATTATCTCTTGCCCTTACTAAAAAACTTACCTAGGCTTAACCCACATTTTTTCAATTTATATTAAACATAGGCGAAAAAATATCCTTTATGCTGGTAAGCCAGTATGTGAATACGCTTAGGAACAATGATCCTAATTTATTAAAGCTGTTTAGATCATTTTACTGTCGCAAGCTCATTCCAAGAAGTTGTATATTTTGAGGAGAGATGTTCTCTAGATGTTAATGTTAAAGCTTTCTGTCCGACAGCTGCATAGCTTACAGCTCTCTTGCCGTATTTCTTGTTAAGGTGATCAATCGTTTGCATGAGGATCTCATGCTTAGGTGATGGACGCGTAAAAAGAGAATATTGGACTTGTTCTTTATCCACCAATCCTATTAAGCAAACGCCTGCTTTCTTATAATGGAATCCATCCCTAAATATTTTCTTTAAACCTTTCTTCCCAGCTTTTAAAAGAGCGGGGGTATAATCTGTTGCAATGTCTAAATGGATAAGATGAGAGTTGGAATAATAATCTTCTTCTGAAAAACGATTAGTTTTAATAAATACTAAAACTTGAGAAGTGACTCTTCCCTCACCTCTTAGTTTTTCTGCCGCTCTTTCTATGAAAGCTGAGATGGTGCTTTCTATCTCTTCATATTCTGTTTTAGGCTCTTTAAAGGAAAGAGAAACTGTAATCATCTTCTTAGCATCACTCTCTTCTTCTAATTCATAAGAGATATGACCATTAAGTTCTGTGACTATTCTCTCGCCTACCACCCCCATCTTTTGCCTGATCCATTTAGGAGGGGCTTGTTTCAATTTGAGTGCCGTATCTATATTATGAGAAAGAAGGTATTTGGCATAATTGTACCCAATCCCCCAGACATCCGTAATTGGAAACCTTGCAAGAAAGGAACTAATCTCTTCTTGGTTTAAAAGTGCAAGTACGCCCCTGCTCTTCTTAGAGTAATGATTAGCAACCTTTGCAAGAGTCTTCGTATAAGAGATACCAATTGATGTAGGAATCCCCGTACAATGTAGGACTTCTTCCCTTATTTTAAAGCAAAACTTTTCCATTTCTTTGTCAGGAACAAGCGTCAAATCTAAAAACGCTTCATCAATTGAATAAACCTCAATATGCGGAACCATCCTTTGAAGAAGCTTCATGACTCTATTAGATATATCCCCATAAAGAGCAAAGTTAGAGGAAAATATTTTAACGTCAAATTTTTGAGCAATGGCTTTAAATTTAAAATAAGGCTCGCCCATTTTAATACCAAGGTCCTTTGCTTCATTAGACCGTGCAATGGCACACCCATCATTATTTGAAAGCACAACAACAGGTTTACCTTTGAGGTCAGGGCGAAACACACGCTCACAAGAAACGTAAAAATTGTTGCAATCTAAAAGAGCTATTTTCTTGCTCATAATGTATGTATTGCAGCCTTAACCACTCCCCAAATGGTAAAATCAAAAACAGTGCTTAAATAAATAGGTTCAATGTAAGGGCTATCTGTTGAAAGAGTAATTTTCTTACCCAATCTTTCATAACGCCTTACTGAAAGATCACCTTCGAGCTCGACAACGACTATATCATTCGACTTTGGCTTGAGACTTCGGTCAACAATCAGCATATCACCTGAAAATATCCCAGACTCTCTCATGGCATCAGTTGTTGCTCTTAAGAAAAACGTGGCGACTGGGTTTGTAATCAAATACTCATTTAAATCTAAAGAACTCTCCAGATAATCCGATGCTGGCGACGGAAAGCCTGCAGTTATTTTATCAATAAAAAAATAATGGCTTATAGGTAGAAGATGATGGTACATTTTTTAAAAGTTGAAGAGACATGGCTGTTATCCTTTTTTTCGTTGAGTCTCTCCCCACTTCCATATAGTCATAAATGATTGTCGTTCAAATATCAAATATTATTAATGCATAATAGGTATGAAAATTTTAATGAGCTGATTATTTTTTAAGTGCTTTATACTCTTCTTTTTCTTCTTTCTGAATAACACTTAGCACAGCCATAATTTCTTATTGCCCTATGTCGCACTTCTGCTTTCCATTCATGACCTGCTTTATGACATTTCCAATTAACTATTTTATGGCTCCCAGGTGTTACATCACGTGGTGTTAGACTTCCATTTTTTTCTTGATGCCACTCCATAAGTAAATCTGATCTTAAAACTGCAAGGTTATTATCTTTACCAGCCTTCATATTTAAACATTCATGACACCCGGACCCCTTCACTCTTAAATATACTTTAGTTTCCCATTCATGATTCTTTTCACAGAACCACCATACTTTTTTATGGCTCCCAGGGAGAAGATCATAAGCTGTTAAGTTCCCATTTAGAATGGGATGGAGTTGCTTAGCTATGGTAGGATGTAGTACGGCAAGATTATTATCTTTACCTACTTTTTTATTACCACATTCAGGACACCCCTGACCCCTGAGTGTTCGAACAATTACTCGGGCTTGCCATATATGTTTTTTAAATTGACATTCCCAAATGTATTTTTTATTGCTTCCAGGTAATATGTCGTGAGCTGTTATGCTTCCGTTTAAAGTAGGGTGTAATTCCTTAGCAATATCGGGATATAAAGCTGCAAGGTTATTATCTTTTCCAATCTTCTGATTAGAGCATTCAGGACATCCATGACCTTGAGATCTAATATATACTCTTGCATCCCATTCGTGTTTCTTTTCACAAAGCCACCACACCTTTACCCCACTTCCTGCAGCTAAAGTTAATGGATTTAACAAACCATTTTTTGTAGGGTGCCATTCTTTTAACAAATGTTTTGCTAGACCGATTCTAGTTTCATTAAATGTGTTTTTCTTGTACTTTTCAATATGTGGCCTGATAATATTTATGTTGTTGCATTTTGGGCAATTGCATCCCATTAAAGCTCTACTTTTAACATTTGTTTCCCATTCGTGTTCTTTCTCACAGAACCACCATACTCTTTTATTGCTTCCAGGAAGAAGATCATAGGCAGTTAAAATCCCATTTAATGTTGGATGTAGCTGCTTAGCAAGCTCGGGATATAGTACTGCAAGATTATTATCTTTGCCAACTCTTCGATTAGTACATTCAGGACATCCATGCCCTTGAGTAATATTAAAAATTATTGCATCCCATTCATGTTCCTTTTCACAAAGCCACCACACCTTTACCCCACTTCCTGGAGTAAAATCTTCGGGTATTAACCCTTTATTCTTAGTTGGATGCCAAATGGCAGTAATATCAGGCCTAAGATAAAAAAGATTGTATGTTTCTGTTGCTTTTTTGTGTGAATGACACATATGACAAATTTGATAATAAGCTCTGTCTTCTATAGTTTCGTACCAAAAATGCCCTTTTTCACATCGCCATTTTCCAATAATATGCTTATTTTTATGGGGATCACTAGGAAATGGTTCACTGTTTTTAAACGGGTCCCATTGATATTTTATACTTTCATAATTAAAACCCATTTTTATATATTTCCCACCCCTTATTGATCAAAATTACGCCAATACATTAAATATAACATTTTTTATTAATTTCATTTCTCTCTTATGAATTGTAGAACTTTTTTTGTATGAGTGTGACCTTGCGCAGCACCCTTCTCAAACCATTTTTTGGTATTAAGCCAGATACTGTGTAACAATAAGACATAAGCAAACAAAAATACCTCAAAAGTCCTTATATTCTGCGACTTACAAAGGCAAGGTTGCTTTGCTTTCAATGTTTTCACTTTGCTTAAGAGCCCGATAGTATAAAGATCTCGTTATTCCTGCTATTTCACAGATCTCTTTGACAGATATTTCATCACTTTTCTTTAGAGATTTTAAAGTATGCATTCTAGAGACTCATGCGGTACGATTTAATGCTGGGGAGAAAAGACGGCATAAAGGAAGAAAAAAGAAAGCTTGTCGGAAAGCCAATAGCAAATTCTAAAGACAAGGCTATTTGAAGAAAAAATAAGTGATAAATTATAACAAACTTACTGTCTCTATAAAACTTTATATCGGTATTTAGAAAGTGTTCAATACACCATACTAGTGAATATTTTTATCCCTGGCTTCTGGCACTTGAGCTGCTCGAACTTGCTTGGGAAGTAGAGCTACTTGAGGATGCTGATTTCTTGGGAGCGGTTTTGGTCTTCCTCCCTTTGCCTTTCTGGCTTTCAGAAGCTGGGTAATCAATTTTCTTAACAAGAATATTTGTATATCCTAAGCTTTTGAGGCAATGACTTATCTCTCTCAGGGCCAAGCGACTAAAGATAGGCAAATATTCGTTAAGGGTTTTGTAATTATCTTTATGGAAAAAAGCATAGACAATAGTATGGTGAGAGGGATTAAAATCTATAGGCGGCAAGCCTCTCTCAAATTGGATCTTCTTTTTGGTGAATATATCATTTAATTCTTCAATTTTTTTTCTACCCATAACTTCTGCCCCAAAATACTCCTCAATGAGTTTTATTGATGCGCTTAATTTTTCTTCTTCTGAAGTTTCTGAATTGTCGAAAATTACTTTTAGCTTGCTTGCAAAACCCTCTTTGTGGCTAGGATCTTCGAAGGAAGGGTGAAGGTATTCTAAGATCTCAGCGCGCATAAATTGATGTTGAGCCTTTCTGCGGTAAGAAGGGTCCAACAACATATTGGCAGAGCTGAGCCCTTGATTTAATAGATGGCTAAATGTTCCTGATCCAGTCCAGTTTTTTACATGGATTAAATAGCGTTCAGGAGATAAGAGATCACATACTTCAACTACATCATTGCTATTTCCCTTCTCAAGGGAAGCATTCCTGGCATCCATTAAAAGGAAATGCTCAGGATTTTCCTCTGCCATTCTAATGTTATACTTTTGTTCCCGTTTATTAGGATTGTCTCTTGTGCCTTTAGCTGCTTCGCCCGGTGTGAGGGCGGTAAGCCGATCAAGAAGAGGGTGAGGATTAGTGAGGAATAGTTTATTGATGTCTCTATCAAGAGTATTAATACATCCTACATCAACTAAGTACCATGTTCCTCCAACTAAGATGTAAGTTCCAGCTTTAGTTGCCTTCTCATATAAAAGTCCTTTATAAGCATTCCAAGATCTTAAAGATTCATCCCTACTATCAAAAGGTCTAACTATAATCTTTTTAAGATTAGTTCCTTCTTTTATTTTTTCTACTAAAACTTGCTGAACGTCTTCTAAGGAAGGATACTTGGTTTTAGCTTTATTTAATTTATAATACATCGCTGGTGATTCTTCAGGATAAGGAGATAGGAGAGACCATTTTTCTAAAGGTAAAGTATGGAGTTCTCCTATAAGATCAAATTCGAACTCATTAATATGACCTTTATCTGTTATTGGTTTTAAATCTTCAACCCAGGAGAAATGGCCCTGATGATATGGCCTGAGCATCTTTAATTAGCCTTGATAATGAGGCAAGCTTAAAGGGCTTAACCATAATAAGGAGACCGTATCATGGAAATTAAGATCTTAGGGATTGATATTGCTAAGAGAGTATTTCAGCTTCATGGGATTAACTGCTTTGGTAAAGTGGTATTAAAAAAGCGGATTAGTCGAGAGCAGCTCTCTAATTTTATTGCAAACATACCGCCCTGTTTAATAGGAATGGAAGCCTGTGGGGGATCAAACTATTGGGCGAGAAAGTTCACGTCTTATGGACATGAAGTAAGGTTGATGAATCCTCACTATGTAAAACCTTACATTAAGACCAATAAGAATGATGCTGCAGACGCAGAAGCAATTTGTGAAGCTGTGAGCAGACCTACCATGAGGTTTGTTTCTATTAAAAGCGTCGAGCAGCAAGATATTCAAGCTTTGCATCGTTATCGACAACGGCTTATCCAGGGAAGAACAGCTCTTGTTAATCAGATAAGAGGGCTTTTAACGGAGTATGGTATTGTTATTCCTCAAGGGATCACCTCTCTTCGGTTGAGGGTTCCTCAGATATTGGATGACCAAGAGAATGAACTTTCTGGTTTAAGTCGAGAGATCTTTAATGCTCTTTACCAAGAACTCATCATTGCTGATCAACACATAAAAGACTTAGATAAGCGTATTATGCTATTGTGTAAAGAAAGCGCTTATTGTCAGCGCATCATGAAGATTGAAGGAATTGGGCCTCTGAGTGCAAGTGCTCTCATCTCAGCCATTGGCGATATTCATGCTTTTAAGAATGGAAGGCATTTAGCTGCTTGGTTAGGCTTAGTGCCTAGACAACATTCAAGTGGCAACAGACAAGCTCTCTTAGGGATTAGCAAAAGAGGTGATCGATACCTCAGGACGCTTCTTATCCATGGGGCAAGAGCCTTTATCAGTTTTGCAAAGCGGAAATCAGCTTGGTTAGAGGCCCTTATTAAACGATGCGGCAAGCAGAAGGCTTATGTGGCTTTGGCAAATAAAAATGCAAGAATTGTATGGGCTCTTCTCGCTAAACAAGTTGATTATCAATCTGCTCATTAAGAGCATAAAAGTTAAACATTGATGCTAGAGATTTGCAGAGGAAATATGAAGAAGATGGCAGAAAGTGATAACAGCTTTTCTAAAACCTGAGTTGCAACACGGCTAATAAAGCCTTGGCTCTGATAAGGAAGAAAAGCTTTCGGATATTCATCTAGGCCAGGAGTATGCCTCCAAAAGTAGGTCGAATATATGTCCGCAACTCGCTTCAATCTTTCTTCTTAAATACTCTTGCAAATAGGCTCAGGCCATATATGTTGCAAAAATATTATTTGAGCAGATTTAGGTCTTTTTGCAGTTTTCAATTAAACAGTATAGACACTGAATTGTCGGTTAACGAGACGGATTTCTCCCTTGAGTCCTTGGCGATATTTCCAAAGATCCATCTGTCCCTTTTTAAACATCCTCATCACTTCAAACCCTTTAATCGTTGCATAAGCTGTTTTCAAAGATTTAAACCCTAGAGTTGGTTTAATCAGTCGTTTGAGTTTACCATGATCAGCTTCAATAAGGTTATTGAGATACTTAATCTGTCGATGCTCAAGGTCTTGAGGACAAAGTCCTTCCTTCTTTAATTCTTTGATCGCTACAGCATAAGTAGGTGCCTTATCTGTATTAATTTTACTTGGTTTTTCCCATTCCTTAAACTTTCTTAAAGCCTTTGAAAGAAACCGTTTGGCAGCACTGATATTTCTTGTCGATGAAAGATAAAAGTCTATAGTACGCCCTCGCTTATCAAGAGCTCGATAAAGGTAAGCCCATTTACCCTTAACTTTTACATAAGTTTCATCAACTCTCCAGCTATAGCCAAGCCCTGGTTTCCAATACCACCTGAGCCTTTTCTCAATCTCTGGAGCATAAGTGATTACCCATCTATTAAGAGTTGTATGATCAACCGTAATGCCTCTTTCTTCCATCATTTCTTCAAGGTCCCGATAGCTGATCCCGTATTTACAATACCACCTTACGCATCCAAGAATAATATCCCCTTGAAAATGACGCCACTTAAAATCATTCATCCAATAGTCCTCTAATTTTTAGAAACTCTGAACGAAGACAAAACTTTTTGCAACAGGGCCAAAAGGAATAGTTTAGATGGCACCGTCATATATGACGGTGCCCATTAAAGAGTTAGACTAAAGGATTTTTATAAATATGGAAAGTGTTTATCGCAAGTCTAATGCTTTTTAAAAAATTCAAGCTTAGCGAGTACCCTTAATAAATGAGGGGTTTTCTCTCCATAAGAAACTTTACCTAAGGAAATGGCCTGCTGCAAGTTCTGTTCCGCTTTTTTGAGAAAAAAGCTTGATTGCAAAGGGCCTTTCCCTTGGGCTTTTTTGCGGTATAAATCTGCTAAGAGTTCATAATCCATAAATTGCTCAGGATGCGAACTGAGTTTAAAAATTGACAATGACCTGAACAATAAATTTTCTGCAGTTTCAAGTTGATCTTGAGCCATATAAAGGCATGCTAAAGCCCTTAATATACGCGCTGTTTCAATATGGTGAGTCCCATAGATTCTCTCATAATTCTTTAAGCTTTCTTGAAGATTCTTTTTTGCTAAATTTTGCCTTCCAGTTCCACAATATAAAATACCTAAATAATATTTGGCTAAAAAGATTGAGGAGTGTTGAGGTGGAAGATACTTTTGGCACTCTCCTAGAGCTTCTTTAAGCATAATTTCTGCTTCATGATAGCTTCCCATTTCTGTTAAAAGGTTTCCTATATGAAGAGAAAACCAAGCAATATCATCATGATTATCAGGAAGATGTATTTGATGAAGCTTTTTCCCTTGTTGAAAGAGCTCTTGGGCTTTCTCATAATAGCCCAGTGCTTTATAAACTTTTCCGAGAAATCCTAAATTCCAACTAATCAGACGATAATGCTTTTTAAGAATCTTTTGAGTTTGTATATGGTAAGATTCTTCAAGAGAGTTTTTTGCAAGGAGGTAGTCTCCATTTTCTACATAAGCTTTGCCAAGCTTAATAAGGCTTGTTGAGATTCTTAAGTCATCCTTAGGCATATAGTTTTTTAAAAGAGCCACAGATTCTTTTAAATAATTAACACCATCTTTATAGTGACCTAAGTATAGACTTACATCCCCTAAATGCTCAAGTGTCCAAGAAAGCCTCATATAATGGGTGGGAAACAGTGTACGATAAATCTCTAAACCAGCTTGTACGTCACTTAAGGCAGCTTTATACTCTCCTAAACACTTTTTAACAATCCCTCTGTAGACAAGAATGTTGGCTTTCCTTAAGTCTATTTTAAGACATTCAGGCTTTATTTTTTTAGCATTTTTTAAAAGCTTGAGGCTCTTATTTAAAGTTTCAGTTGCCTTAGAATAAATGTTGAGTAAAAGGTAAAATCCTGACACCTGACACCCTAAATATCCTCTTTGCTCGTCTGTAAGCAAATTTGTGTGCTTTAAAAGGGCCTCTCCATGGTTCATTAGTTTCCTTATTTTAGCAAAATCTTCTTCGAGGACAGTGTCATAAATAAACTTCTCAAGAAACTCAGAAAGTATATATAATCTGGGGTCATTCAAAGTTAAGTTAAGCTTTTTTAATAAATAAGCGCGCATCATTTCTTGAGTGCTGCGATGAATGGAGAATGTTGCAAGACCTTGAGATGAAGTATTATAACTAATTAAAGAATAATGGTGAAGATCTTGGATGAAAGTATTAACCAAATCTTTGCTTTTATAACCTTCAAACAAAAATTTCGGTATTGCTTGTGAATCAATGAGTGTTAAAAGGATAAGAAAATCTTTAAAATCAGGGTGCTTTTGTAGCATTTTTTCAATAGAAAGTTTAATAATACTATAGCGGGTTTGATGATAATTTTGAGATGAGGTTAAGATCTCCTTATGGCTTTGGGAAAGATTAGCTTCATCATGATAAAGAGCCCCAAGATATTCATTATAGCTTGCTTTTGTATTCTTTAAGTACTGAGCTGCAAGCGTGACATCTAGAGGAAAGGGGGGGACTTGTTCTAAAAATACTTTTAAATCTTTGCGTTCTTCTAAGGTTTGCTCCTTTGAGCTGCTGTGAACCTTTGAGAATAAGTCTTCTCTTTCTTCAGGATTTAAAGCTGGGATTTGAAGGTGAGCATTAATATAAAGGCAATTTTGAATATTGCTGTTACGCGTTGTGAGGATCACTTTTCCAGGCCCCCATAAAGTAGCATCATAAGGAAAGTAATACTTAATGTCCGAGAATTGTTCAACATTGTCGTAAATTAAAATCCAATGAGGGTGTTGTTTGAGGCGATGCTTGACAAAACCTACCATTTTTTCTAAGCGTTTATAATCTTCTTTAATATCTTTTATTTGTTGGAGAAAGATTTTATCTTCTTCAGTGTGAATTAAGCTCTCAGCAAGGGTTTCAAAAGAACGAGAGAGATTTTCAGGGGTTTCTGCATTGAGTTCCCACACAAGAGATTCTTTATAAATGCGGGCATAGTGGCGAGCAAGAGTTGTTTTACCCATGCCCCCCATGCCAATAAGAGCTATAGTTTGAATTCCTTTTTGGCCTTTAAGGCTTTTATGCATATGAACCATTAAAACAGGGCGCTCTAAAAAAAAAGCAGGGGTTGGAATTGGAAGTTCTGATTGAATTTCTATCTTATGACGCTGCTTTAAAGGCCCATGGTAGAAGCCTTTAATAAAGTAAAACCCTGCTAAACTTATACCCAAAGCTCCTAGAAGAGAATAAGAAAACCCCTTAATGGATAACCAAGAGGAAAGAACAGATTTGTTTTTTCTAGAGGGTATAGTAGAAGAAAAAAAAGGGGGAGATTCAATTGATTGAGTATGAGCAATAAAGGATTCAGTTATTTTAGTGATATCTGCATGATTAGCAATCAACTTAATGATATCCAAAAATAAAGCATTTCTATTAAGGTAATGCTTGCACTCGACAGAAAGATAAGGAGAAGGAAGGATTCCTTCTTCAAGCAAATAAACACTTATTAATGAATAAGAGCTTGAAGCGCTTAAAAACTCTTTTTGTTCTTTTGTACTGAATAATCCTTTTAGAGTTTGGATGGGAAGAAAGTAAATAAGGCTTTGTATAGGCTGATTCTTTTGGAATTTAATATTTGGAAAAGGCTCATCTATTATAACAAGGGAAGTAATAAAGCCTGCTTGTTTGAGTGTTTCTTCTAAGGCTTTTAAGAAATAAGCCCTGTCTGAAATGTCTTCCTTCCATCCAACAATTTGAACAGCACCTTTATGAAAAGGAAGTCTTGCTATAATTTCTAAATTTTTTTCGAATTCTTTTAGCCAAGAAAGATAAAGATAAAACTTCTTAAGAGTAAAAATATGTGAAGTTTTTTCAATTAACGTGATAAGGCTCTCTTTGGAGTTAACCTCAAGCTTTTTAAAAATATTATAAATATGAACTTCAATGGTACGAGGAGAGAGGGAGAGTAAAGCGCCAATTCCTTTGGGGGGCCTTCCATTCATAAGACAAGCAATGATTTCAATTTCTCGCCGAGTAAAGTGAACATTATGCAAAACTTGAAGTTGATGGATATAAATAAAATCTAGGATGTCTTTAAGGGAACTCTCAAAAATGTTTGAGGTTTTATTTTGCACCAAAAAATAGGTCTCCCTTAGCCTAAGTTTATTTGCTCAACTTTAATAAATATTTTTCTGCCTGTCTACCTTAAGTACAATCTACTTAAAAGCTGTAATTAAGTAGATTGTACTTATAGGTGTTTTTCGCTTTCTTACGTAGTCTGACCCTAATAAGGCGCATGCCTGATTAAGAAGCATCATAAAGCTTCTTTTGTTTATCACATATTTAAGGAGAATTACATGAAATTAAAATACTTAATGATTACAACTTCAATTCTACTAGGTACTGGCCAAGTATTTGCAAGTTCACACTTTGATGCTGAAGCTGAAGAATCTTATCGAAGCCAATCAAGAACCAGAAGCACAGAGTCAAGATCTTATATGGAATATGACATTAAAGAACTTGAAGCACTTGCTCAAAAACTAGCCGTTATAAAAAAAATTAAGGAAACAGAAGCCGAACTTCCTCTGATAGCAGCTTTAGCTTCTGATAGAATTAAAGAAATAAAATATAGAGAAGAGAAAAGGGAAGAAGAGCTGCAGCAGCAAAAAATAAATACTGAAGGAATTCGTAATAAAATTGAACAAGATAAAATAATAGCATTCAACAAAAGCAAAATGGAGGCAGCACAAATACAAGCAAAAGTAATCAGCATTTTGAGTGAAACAGAGGTAAAGGTAGAAGGTAAGAGAATTGCTAATATGCGGAAAGCACGCAAGTTGCAAATGGATAAGGTAATATCAGAAGAAAGCATGGTTGGTACTCTATGGAGTGGTCTTTTTGGGAGAAAAATTGAGGATGGTGATATTTATGGTCAAATAGCAGCAGATAGAGAGAGTCAAGCCAAAGAGAAAAAGAAAATGCAAGAATATTTTTCGGGAATGTTGTCAATAGAGGCCCCTCAGAAAACTATTGGATCAATTACAAGATCAGGCCCTCGTATTGAAGAGTTAGATTAAGGTATAGTCATGAAGGTAATATATAATATTCTTAAATGCGCCCTTATATGTATATGTCTTCATGGTTTTTGGTCTTTCAGTTCATTAGCCAGTAATCCGGCTGATGAACTGGAATTATTTGGCCAGAAACACAGACGTTGGGTAAATAGGGGTCGAAACCAGGCTTCACAACCCTTAAAGGGCAAAAAAGACAATCATCAAGAAGAATTAAGAAGAATTAAAAAAGATTTGATGACGAGATTGTTAAGTGTCTCTCAAGAAATTCTTGAGCAAAAAATAAGTGAAAATCATTTTACCCCAACACAACGAAATGTTGAGACATTACTTACATACGACCTACAACAGCTCAAATCTATATTAACTTACGAAGAGGAAAGGACAAAAATTATATTAAGTATTTTAAAGCAGAGGAATATATTCATAGATATAAAAGAGCAAGAAGAACAAATTCATTTTCAAGTTCTTTTAAGGGAGCAAATGGAAAATGCTTGTAAATTTTATCAAAAGAAATTCGAGATGTATAAAACAAGATGTGAAGAGCAAGAAAAGAGAATTCAATCACAAATGATGCGAATTTTAAAGACTGAAGCTAGCAAGTTACTTAGTAATGTTCACACGAAAATGTTAGAAGTTGAAGTTGATAATCTTAGGGAAGAGATAAAATCAAAAGAAAAAATAATTGAAGAGCATGACAAAAGCAATTGCTTGTTACAATAGAAATTAGGAGTATTATTATGAAAAATATTCATATTGTTAAATATTGTATGGTTTTACCATGTATAATATTAAATTTATATCATCCTGCGAGATCTTCGGGAGTGCCTAAGATGGATATTGAATCATATCGCCCTAACTTAACAATTAATTACTTTAATATAAATACAAGCTTAGAGCAGCTTGAGGGCCAACGAAAAAGGCTAGAAGAGCAATACCAAATGGCTTTAGATGAAAACCATAAAACTATATCTCTGTTAGAGAGAGAAGATAAAGAAAAAGAGGCACAGTTTCAAAGCAAACTTAATGAGCTTCGTAAGGAAACTCAAGAATATTATAGAAAAAGTATGTTTTTAAAAAGTGATAGGCAACAAAGAGAAGCAGAGCAACAAAGGAAACTCTTGCGTGTGAGAGATTATGCTGAAAAAATAATAACTATTAGTCAAGATGAGGTAGATCAAACCAAAAGCATCCTTGATAATTTAGAGCAGCGCCTACAGATAGAGACTTATTTAAGTCCTTCTCTTATTTCTCCTATAGAAAACTTGAAAAGAATATTGGTCGGGACTAACCCTATTGATGCTAATCCTACTGCCCTTGTGAGACAAATAAAATACAAAACACACCAACAAAGAGACCAAATCTTAGAAGAATATGAAGATCTGGAATTAGATTTTCGAAGAAATAGTGTTAAAAGCCTTGAGAGACCCTTCTATTATGGTCTGTCCTTAGATGGGGGCGGTATTAGAGGGTTAAATCTTTGTCTCTGCTTGGAAGAAATAGAAAGGGTTACAGGTAAAAAAATAGCCGAATTATTTGATTTTATAGGAGGGACATCGATTGGGGGGATTATAGCTCTAGGGCTAACTATAGGAGAATATCAAAGCCCCTACTATTCTGCTAATCATTTTAGTGAGCTATTATACAATCATAGCAAGAATATTTTCCCAAGGGAAAAAAAATTAGATCTAGTAACAAGCACATTCTATACGTTTAAAGATCTTTTCTGGTCAGCTCGTTATTCTGCGGCTCCTTTACGAGGTTTATTAGAGAGTTCCTTTTACGAAGCGCGTCTAAGCCAGGCTATTAAGCCTGTCCTTACAACAGCAGTTCATGCAGTTGACAATTCTCTACTTTTTAAAAGAGCACAGACTTTTGAAAGCTTGGAAGCACTTGCAGATGACAATAATGATTTCTTAATTGTTGACGTTGGACTTGCAACTTCTGCGGCTCCAACTTTTTTCCCTGCAGCTGAAGTATGGAATATCAAACGCACTAGAGCAATGAATCTTGTGGATGGCGGACTATGGTATAATAATCCTTCACAATTAGTTTATAATAGAATGATGAATCATTTTAACTGTAGTGTTGAAAATATGATGCTAGTTTCGATAGGAACTGGAAAAGCATCAGGAGCTTCTAGCTCAGCTTTACCTAAAAGTGCTTCTTTGCTAAGGGCAGCTAAACCTACTATTGAGGCTATGATAATGGCCAATACCGAAGGTGTGCATGAAGAAATGTCTAGAATAAAAAACTTGAATTATCATAGAATTCAGCCGTTCTTAGAAAGAGATATTCAATTAGACGATGCTTCAGAGGATGCTTTAGAAGTCCTTAAGCTTGCTGCTGCAAGCCAATATAGAGAGATTAAGCCAATAGCAAAAACCTTATTAAAAAACTACGATTTTAAGAAGGATATATTATAATTTAATTCTGATCTTGCTACATTAAAACATACGCAGAGAATTGAGATAGGTTAATGTTATTGAAAGAAGAGAACATGGACTTCACCCGATTTAGAGGACAGGTTCTTCCAATGTGAGCGCCCTTCTTTCAAACTCTTTTGGAGACATGTATTCCAAAGTTGAATGAATCTTTTTCCAGGAAGAAACTATAAGGGCCTTGTGACGGAGCATTGTACCTTTTCTTTTACAGATCTTGGCTTCTTAAATGGAGGGGCAATGAGTGCGGCTTGGGGTGTCCAGCCCCCGATTAAAGATCCAGATTTAAGTTTGTATTTTGGTTAGTATTTCCTCCATTATTATAGGTATGAATCTTTTGGTTTTGTGTTTGTGTATTTGAAGAGCGGATGCGGGCAAGAGGAGCTGGAGGTTTATATCCTAATGATGAGTGAGGTCTTATATGATTATAATGCTGCCGCCATTCTTCTATAAGCACTTGAGCTTCTTTTAGACTATAAAATACTTCTCCATTGAGAAGTTCATCTCTCAATTTTCCATTAAAGCTTTCATTGTAGCCATTCTCCCAAGGTGAACCTGGCTCTATGTAAGCTGTCTTAACATTTAAGCTCTTGAGCCACTCTTTAAGAATTTGGGCTTTAAACTCACTGCCATTATCGGAGCGAATATGCTCAGGGATCCCTTCTTGAATAAATAAATCACTTAAGATATCGAGAATATCATTTGATGTTAAGTGATACCCAACCCTGATAGCTAAACATTTCCTTGTATATTCATCTATGACTGTGAGAAGTCGGATCTTTTTGCCATTTGCAAGGCGTTCCGCCACAAAATCATAACTCCAAACATGATTCGGCCAGCAAGGTTTTAACCTCAAACAAGAACCATCATTAAGATAGAGTCTTCCTTTTTTGGACTGTCTTTGTGGTACTTTAAGACCTTCTTCTCGCCAAATACGTTCAACCCTCTTATGATTGATATGCCAGCCTTCTATTTTAAGCAGAGCATGAATCCGACGATAACCATATCTTCCATAACGAGTTGTTAACCTAATAATAGCTGCTCTTAACGCTTCCTCATCATCTTCTTGTTTAGAGCAATATCTCAGCACCGAACGATGAATCTCCAAAACCTCACAGACACGCCTTTGGGAGATCCCAAACTTCTGTTGCATCTTAATGGCACATTGCCGCTGTCGCTCGGTGCTTAAAAGTTTCCCTCTGCAGCTTCTTTCAATATAAGCTTATCCAAAGTAAGATCGGCAACAGCTCTTTTTAACCGAGCATTCTCTCGCTCAAGCTCCTTAAGCCTTCTTGCTTGATTAACCTTCAAGCCCCCATAAACCTTACGCCATTTATAATAAGTTGCATCCGAGATCCCTAATTGACGACACACCTCAATGATACTCTTGCCTTGAGATAACAAAACATTACTCTGGCGTAATAACCCTATAATTTGCTCCGCTCCATAGCTCTTCTTCATAATAGCCTCCTCCATTCAATCAATCTCGCTATACTAACTAAAAACTGGAGCTATTATAGGGAGGAAGGTCACTTTTAATCTTGTTTAGATTTTGTACCATCATTATAATCTCCATTGTCATCAGTGTTATTGACAAACCTGAGAGAGGTAGCCGCCTCTCTTAGGTCTTTCATAAGAAGATCACCGTGATCTTCTTATTTTGTTGCTGCTCAAAACTTTTGGTCTCTTGCAGTAACACCTTGATCATGCGAGATTATTTAGCTGTAAAATATTAGGGAAATATTCGTAAGGGGAATACCCTTAAGGGTATTAAAATTTGGCTTGTTTGATGCCTAATAGTCAGGCATCCTAGCTTAAATATAGATTTTTATGTAAAAATACGGTTTTGATACTGTGTTAAGGATCAAGTATTATTCTTAAGGGTTTGAGGGTTAAAGGCTGTTTTATATTTCAGCACCCCGAAGCATATGTGAAAAAGCTTTCTTATATTTGGTCTCCAAGTCTACTCCCTTATCTCAAAGTTGGAGTAGAACCAGAAAACTAACTCCAGGCTAATTATTAAAATTTATAGTTAACTTTAAGGCAATTAAAATGTATTTCTTGTTGCCTAGGTAATTAAATAGTTATGATTTATCCTAAAAGAACCTGCAATCGTACTTAATTGCAGTATACCTGAGAACCGAGATTTAATTACTAATTATTTAATTATAAATAAAATAAGTTAGCGTATGGAGAACTTGAGTTGAAAATACATTTTTTCATGTCTTTGTCTTTTATTTTTCTTTCACTCAATACTTGTGTTTATGGATCAATTGACTTAACGGAATATATCCCAAAACCTAAAGTACGCCACATAACAAGACATACTCCTCAAGCAAAATTACAGAAGAGTTACAAAAAAATGCGCAAAAATATGCATCTTGATGAATTAAAAGAGCGTGCTGAAAATTTTAAAGAGCGTATTTATGACCCTGTTGATATGGATAATATTGGAGATCAGACAGAGTACATCTCTACTTTAAGAGATTTAAAAAAGAGGTTAGATAAAGTTCATCCTATTTTAGTACCTTACTTTGAAGATCACATAGACGAAATAGATAATAGGCTGGATTTAGCAAGACTTGACGTGCAAATTTTTAATAGAAGAGGGGTGCGAGGAAGTTTTAATCACCCGCTCATCCCACAAAATGTCCAAACTTCTTTGAGTAGCATTGTAGGAAAGATTTTTCACATAACTCAAGAAGAGGAGGAACCAGAGGATGTCATGGATATTGGCAGTGGTATAATGGTTAAGCTCACAAATGGGAAGCCTTCCAATATTAAAAATGGTGATATACTAAATGGTGTTATGTCATGCGCCCATGTTTTTGAAGCAGGAGATGATGAACATTTAGTCGGTGTTTATTTTGTCGCTCATGAGCATCTCAATCCAATAACAGGGTTGCCAGAAGACCAAATAAATCCTGTCAATTCAGCACAAAACTTAATGCAATATTTAAGAACAAATCCAAATTCATATGAAATTAATCTTTACAGTATTAAAAGAAGAACAAACCCTATTTCTATAATTGAAGGAAATAATGTAAATGCCACCAATCCTCAATATTGGAGCAATGAAGACATTATTTTTGGAACATTTAAAACAGTAGCGCATCTTTATAGTCACAATACGAGAATTAAGTTTAATACCATTACAGCTGATACCCCCTTCAAAATAACAAAAAGAAGAAAGCCTTATTTTGCAGCAGGGTACCCAGGGTGCTCACACTATAATAAAAGGAAATTTAAAGGAGATGCCAATTATTCTCTTATAAAGGAAATAGGCTTATCTCCACTTCATATAACCTCTGCTTTGCCTAAGTATCACAAAGGAGTTTTAAAAAGGCCACTTCTAAAGGATGGAAGAATCCTACATGAGGCTCCTGCTGCAAAAGGAATGAGTGGCGGCCCGCTTTTTAGAGTTAAGAATACAAAAGTAAAAATATTTGGCTGTATAACTTCGGGAGAAGATGGAGAAGAAGAAGGTTGTTATTAATTAAATTATTTTTTATCATAAATTAGTTTTTAACATTTTATTGTTAAATGAAAGGAAGAGCAAATGAACAAATTATTTTTATTAGCGGTATTATCTTTATTTGCTATTAATGATGGTTCAGCAAGTGAGCAAAAATATGAAAATCTTGAAGACCTACAAAAGTCTGGTTATCCAAAGCTTGAATCCATAGCACAAGGATCAAAACCTAATAAGTTGGAGATTCAGGAAACTGAGTATACAAAAGAAGAATTGCGGAAAGAACGTAAATCAAACCTTAAAATTGCAGAAAAAAGGTTAGGCTTAAAAAAGAAGACAAATAAAGTAAGAAGGAAGTAATTTCCTTTATACACTCTATGGCGTTGGGGCACAAATTAGGATGAGAAAGTATGTTCTTGCAGCTTCTGTTGTAATAAGGAAATATGGAACTCTTTAAATTTTGGACAAAGTTGGATTATAGATATTATATATGCAATGTTCGAGTTAATTACCTCTCAAATATTGATACAAAGTCTCTCGACTAATATTAAGCTCTTTTGCAATGGCTGATTTACTGTGTCCTTGAGAAACCTTCTCCTTAAGCTCTGTTATGGCTTCTTCTGTCAGCTTTTTCTTCCTTCCTTTATAAAGTCCTTTTTGCTTGGCAAGATAAATGCCTTCTAATTGACGCTCTCTGATAAGGGCGCGCTCAAACTCTCCAAAAGCGCCCATGACGGAGAGAAGAAGCTTGGCCATTGGGGAGTCCTCACCTGTAAAGACTAACTGCTCTTTCTCAAATCGAATACCTATCCCCTTCTCTGTTAAACCTTTTACAAGCTCCCTTAAATCATCAAGATTACGAGCTAATCGATCCATGCTATGGACAACAATCGTATCTCCGTCTCTTGCATAGTGAAGAAGTTCTTCTAATCCAGGTCTTTTGGTATCTTTTCCTGATGCTTTATCAGTGAAAACTTTATCAAGAGGGATTCCATCGAGTTGTCGTTCTGTATTTTGGCCAAAGCTGCTGACGCGGATATAGCCAAGTATTTTACCTTTAGACATAATAATCCTTTTTATGATAAATAAACAAAATTGTCAAGATAGAGTCTAAGAGGTTGGCAAGCATTTGTCAATAAATTCTTAACCCTACTTATTTCTGACAGGGTTACGACCCTCTCCCTGACATCAGGTTAGAGTATACTCTATATGGACATAAACAAATCATGTTTAAATTTTGCAAACATTTTTGTAATGTAGATTATTGTTCAACATGCATGCATATAAATCACATACCAAATTCCGACTTTTACAAATTTTATATCTTATATTTTTGAATGTTGTGTGTTAAAATAGATTTTATACTAAATTAAAACAAAACATGTTGAGAAAATATCATGTCTACTGTTACACTAAGGTTACCAGATAAGTTACTTGAAGAAGCTAATATGAGAGCACAGATTTTACACCTCACACGTAATGAGTATATCAAGAAAGCGCTTGAACACATGAATGATAAAATACGTAATCTTGAAAAAAGAAAAAGGCTTATGGATGCTAGTAAACGTGTAAGACAAGAGAGTATGAAAATTAACGCTGAGTTCGAGAAAATAGAAAATGACCTTAATCCTCAGTAATGGTGAAATCTGGCTCGCTGATTTAAATCCTAAAATGGGTACAGAGCCAGGGAAAACGCGTCCTGTCTTAATTATTCAAAATCAAGCCTTGTTAGATATCGGACATCCCTCAACTCTTATTATTCCTCTTACCACAAACTTAATTGAGGACGCAGAGCCCTTGAGAATCAGAATCCTGTCTCAGGGGAATTTAGAGCAGGACTCAGATCTCTTAATTGATCAGATTCGTGCCATCGACAATAAAAGGCTAATCAAAGGTCCCATAGCTCGATGTGATCAGGAATTTATGAGGAAAGTACATAATGCTGTTATAGAGATCATAGATATTGAAGTAACATCCAATATCATTTCAACAGATTAGAGCCCTCTAACAAGAAAACATCATTATCATCCTAAGTTCTTGCTTTGTTTTTTTAATAGGTTTTCTTGTTGTTTACGGTAGCGTGTTTCTTAAATTTCAACATCACAAAATATACTTTACAAATACTACAACCTTAAAATCTTATCATTTCCATGCAAAAGCCCTGATGAATTAATCGTACGTATGACTGATTCAGTCTTTAGTTTAATTATCTTTGTACATCCTTCTAAATTTAAGCTTTCTAAGGCAGGAAGAGGAGAAAAGGTAAGGCTCAATAATTCTTTACAATAACGGAGGTCAAGATGCTTAAGAATTGTGAGATTTGTTAATTTTAAATTCTTCAATTGATTACAATAATATAAACTTAATTCTTCCAAGGCAGGAAAGTTTGAAAAATCAAGAGAATGTATGCTTGTGCAGTTTCTAAGGTTGAGCTTTTTAAGAACAGTAAGATCACGTAGGTTCACGCTGCTCATTTGGTCACAAGACCATAAATCCAACTCTTCCAGAGCAGGAAGGTTTAAAAGCTCTAGTGCTGGTAGGCTTTTAAAGTTGTTAAGGTTAAGCTTTTTAAGAACAGTAAGATCACGTAGGTTCACGCTGCTCATTTGATTACAAGACCATAAATCCAACTCTTCCAGAGCAGGAAGGTTTAAAAGCTCTAGTGCTAGCACGCTTTTACAGTGGCTAAGGTTGAGCTTTTTAAGAACAGTAAGATCACGTAGGTTCACGCTGCTCATTTGATTACAAGACCATAAATCCAACTCTTCCAGAGCAGGAAGGTTTAAAAGTTCTAGCGCTGGTACGCTTTCAAAGTTGTTGAGGTTAAGCTTTTTAAGAGCAGGAAGATTATGTAGGTTTAAGTTTGTTAGCTGCTCGCAAGAGCTTAAATCCAACTCTTCCAGAGCAGGAAGGTTTAAAAGTTCTAGCGCTGGTACGCTTTCAAAGTGGCTAAGTTTAAGCTTTTTAAAAGCAGGAAGATTATGTAGGTTTAAGTTTGTTAGCTGCTCGCAAGAACTTAAATCTAAGTCTTCTAAAGCAGCAAGGTTTGAAAGCTCTAACGCTGGTACGCTTTCAAAGTGGCTAAGTTTAAGCTTTTTAAAAGCAGGAAGATTATGTAGGTTTAAGTTTGTTAGCTGCTTACAAGAATATAAATCCAACTCTTCCAGAGCAGGAAGGTTTAAAAGCTCTAGTGCTGGTAGGCCTTTACAGTTTCTAAGTTTAAGCTTTTTAAAAGCAGTAAGGTTCGAAAGATTTAGTCCTGTTAGGCTTTTACAGTTGTTAAGGTTAAGTTCTTTAAAAGCAGGAAGATTATGTAGGTTCACGTTTGTTAGCTGCTCGCAAGAACTTAAATCTAAGCCTTCTAGAGCAGGAAGGTTCGAAAGATCTAGTTCTGTTAAGCTTTTAAAGTGGCTAAGGTTAAGCTTTTTAAGAGCAAGAAGATTATGTAGGTTTAAGTTTGTTAGCTGCTCGCAAGAACTTAAATCTAAGTCTTCTAAAGCAGCAAGGTTTGAAAGCTCTAACGCTGGTACGCTTTCAAAGTGGCTAAGTTTAAGCTTTTTAAGAGCAGGAAGATTATGTAGGTTTAAGTTTGTTAGCTGCTCGCAAGAACTTAAATCTAAGCCTTCTAGAGCAGGAAGGTTCGAAAGATCTAGTTCTGTTAGGCTTTTACAGTGGCTAAGGTTAAGTTCTTTAAAAGCAGTAAGATCACGTAGGTTCACGCTGCTCATTTGATTACAAGACCATAAATCCAACTCTTCCAGAGCAGGAAGGTTCGAAAGATCTAGTTCTGTTAGGCTTTTACAGTGGCTAAGGTTAAGCTTTTTAAAAGCAGTAAGATCACGTAGGTTCACGTTTGTTAGCTGCTCGCAAGGCCATAAATCCAAGCTTTCTAGAGCAGGAAGGTTCGAAAGATCTAGTTCTATTAGGCTTTTACAGTGGCTAAGGTTAAGCTTTTTAAAAACAGGAAGATCACGTAGGTTCACGTTTGTTAGCTGCTTGCAAGAACTTAGATTGATATCTACTAAAAAGTAAAAATTACTAACAGCTAGTTTTTCCTTAATTCCTTTACAAGCGCTAATATTTAAGACACTTAAAAAGGTTAAATTTTGTAAGTTTTCTTGTGTAACTTTTTCATTATTTGAAAGGTCTAAATTTTTTAACGATGTAAGAAGTGAGAGCTGTTGCAATGCTTGAGAAGAAAGCTCACAGTAGGATAAAGTTAAATGAGTTAAGGTTGATAATCGAGCAAGGCTTTGGATCCACTCATGGTCAACTTGAAGACATCGACTTAAATTTAAAGAAGAAAGGCAGGTGAAATACCTTAAGTTCTTTAAAGTAAGGCTGGGGTTTGCACCAAGATTTAATTGCTTTAAGTTAGGATGACATTTTCTTAAAAATTTATCTGTGGTTGCTACACATCCATAAGCATTAATACTTTCAATATCTTCAAACCCACCTATCTCTTGCAAAATTTCAAATTGTATGTTGATGGTATCTTTCTGATCTAAAAAATCTAATTCATGATATGTTTTTAACAAGAATTCATGATATTTTCTTGCCACTTCTTCTATGGAATCATTATAATCATTAATTATTGATCCCTTATCTATTGAATTCTTTATAAAAAGGTATGGTTTACCCTGGTATCTTTCCCCTCTTAAACCTTCATAATTATTCTTATATGCTTGAGCTATATGAAGTGGTTCCCAGACCGTATCAGAACGTCTGTGTAAATTTTTCCACTCCTCACTCTGATATAAGGGTGAAAATATAATTTCTTTAAACTCCTCGCTTGAAGGAGAAGAAGCAAAACATATGGTTACAGTCATCATACTGCATATAATAAGAAAGAGCCAATAACGCGTGTCAGATCTCATTTTCTACCTTTTATTCCATTAAGCTTAGTTAGAAACTTACCCCATTCCTTAAAAAATAAACTTTCCTTTATAGGGTTTTGTTAATCGTCGGTTTCTGAACCAGATAAGTTAAAAATTACTTGTGAAGAAGTTTCTTCTTGCCTTGTAGAGTTCTTAGAAGGATCATATTTTTCTTGAAAATTTATTTTTAACTTCTTCGAGAAATTAAAGGGGCTAAAGTCTTTTTTGGTAATCGAGCAACCATTAAGGGTAAGATCTTCTAGCTCACTAAAATTCTGTAAAACTTCGAGGGCTTCATCTGTAATAGATTGACAATTTTCTAGGTTAATAATCTTAAAAGTCTGAGGAATTAATTTTAGTCCTTTTATAGAAATGTCAGTATTACTTGCATCTAGACCTATAAATCTTTGCTTCATTATACTTATCATATTAGGCGCAAAAGCTGCTTTTAAAAAATTATCTACATTTTTTCGGCGCGTAACATCAAAAATTTTTGGTGTTCTTTCTGTAAGATAGTGCTCCTTTTTCCCTACCTTAATATCACTAGGAATTGAAACTTCTAATTTCCCTCTCCTTTCGGCTGTTACATTTATTTTAGGCCCTAATCTTTTATAAGATTCTTGTGGGTAAGATGAATCTTCTATTAAAGAGGCACCCCAACCCTCGTCTTCTTGTAGTTTTTCTTTTCCTTTATCTTCATTCCTAGGTGCAGAAGGCGACACTAATTCTCCAGTAGCCTTTAAGATACTGCTTTTGACTTTAGAAGTCTTCTCTATTGCTTGTTTCCTTTCTTTGGCTACCATTAAATGAATTAATTGCTGAACCTGAGTAGAGGCTGGTAAAGACCTTTTTACATTTTCTTTTTTAAGAGAAAGGCCTATATGGAGACCTACAAGATAATAGAAGTTATCTTTAGTTCTTGTGAAAAAAGGGGCCCCTCCACTTCCTGCGTGCGTTTTAGCTTCATACTGAAAAAATGACCTTTTTTTATTATTAATCTTGCTTACCTCTTCTCTCGTCAAGTTTTTTGAAAAGTCCTTAAAATATAAAATCTCATGCTTAAATGCATCCTGCTTCTTAAGTAAGCTATCAACCTTAATATAGCCTAGTTTTTGTATTGGATGTGGAACCGCTCTTTCGAGAGTTAATATAGTAAAATTATAGAGGTTCTTTTCTTTTGAAGAACTTGTGAGGTATTTAGTATGAAGAGAAATTGAGCGCACTCCTTGTGGAGAAGTATATTGCTTTTCAGCCTCACAGTATGAAAAAAATATGACAGATTCAGGAGCTTCTTTATTTGTATAAACACAAGAAGCAGTTGTCAAAACGTGATTTCCATCAATAAGAACACCGGTCCCATAAGAAGGTGAGTAATTTTTAAAATAGGCTTTGATTTGCCCTAAAGCCGACAAAATATCAGCCTCATTATTTCCTTCACCTTGAAAAGGTGTATTTTTAATCTCTTGGTGTTTAGCCTTAATCTTTTTAACAATTGAAGGTTTGTTAGAAAAAATTTCTTCTTTTTCATCGTGAAGAAGTTTTCCTCCTTCTAAGCTACCTTCTTCTTTAAAGAAAATGCTGATCGTATCTTCTGGCTCGGCGACAAGGGATGGTTCTGGCGGAGTATTTAAATATTGGTGGTAAATGCTTACAATTTTATTTCTTGTTTCTTCAGGTAACTCCATAATTGCAGAAGGATTCTTAGATAATGCAGACAAGAAGTTTGTAAATTGCTGTGCTTCACTTTCAGTTATAGGGGAAGAAAATGTTTTCTCTACATTGAAAATGCCTATAATTAGTAAAAAATAAATTTTAAGCCTAAAATAAGAAGCAAGAATATTTAGTTTCATTGTTGGCCCTCACTTATATCCCCTAAAGAGATCCATTGAACAATATTACTGAGATGAATAGGGGTCAACATAACTGCCTTATTCCTCCTTTTATGATTTTTATCACTATTATTTATTTTCTTATCGAAACCTTGGGTATGTATTCCAATCCCATGATAATAAGATCCGTCATTTTTAAGCTTAACACTGTATACGAGCGAGCCACTTTGACCTTCTGTTGTGTCTACCTTATGAGATAGTAAATCAGATTTTTTAATATTCGGCATAAGCTTTCCATATGCTGTATATGTCTCATGCAATTCATGGGTATTAACTTCTGTGACTTTTTCTCTTTCTTTGCAAGGACCATGATTAAGCGGAAAACCAGCAATATTAACCCATTCTTTTGACAAAGTCTCTCTCACTGAAAGCTCAAATAGTCTATAGTTATCTTGGTTGGTAGCTGAAAGATTTAAAGCTTCATTAAAGCCAAACTGATTCCCAAGTGGTATATGTACATTATCAACTTTATCCTCAAGGACAATAACGCCATAATCGCACTCTGGACGACCGTTCTTACTCCAGCCTGTCACAATATAGGCTTCTTTTACATTTATTTGTTTCCACTCTGTTGAAGATATCGCATGCTCATTTGGACAAACAACAGGATAAAAAAAGCGAATGCTAGTAGCTAAGCCATATCCGTTTACTCTGTCAAGAATGCAATGACCTGCTGTTAATACATGAATAGGACTTATAAGTGTGCCACTTCCGACGATATTGCCTTTCTTCTTAAAATCAATTAATAGCTTACCGCATATTGAATATGGCCATCTATAAGGATGAGTTACAGAAACCCTTGTATCTTGATCAGAGTTCATTAAAGTTTCTTGGTGTATCTGTTTCCCCTCTGTAGGTACAAAAATAGGATTATCAAAATCAGTTTTATTATCACACTCAGTCTCGCTATAAGAAGAGCTATAAACAGGGGTGTACCTTAGAAATGAATTATTGCCATTAGGCCCCTCTTCCGCATTAATATAGCTTATTTGGCTCTCAGGTTTTCTTAAGGTGGCGAGCATTGTATTATGAAAGCGTCTTGCCCGCTGATATTTTTTATCTTCTTCTTGTGCTGCTTGTGGAGCTTGAATTTTTTCAGCTTCTTTGCCGACAGCGGAAAAGAGTGGGAGTAATTGTGGATTAGCTTTTAAATAAGAGTTACGAAACACCTCATCAGTCGCTAATTTTTCTAAAATGCTGTTAAATTGTTGACTCTCTGAAGGTTCAGAAGGTACTTTTTTAAAAGTTTGGTCTTGATCACGTTGTTCTTCAAGTTGTTCTATTTGAGGACCTGAGCCATATGAGGAGAAAGACACCCATAAAATACAAAGTAAAAAATTTAGCTTTTTATTCATCTTATCCTCAAGATTTTCTCATCAACATAACATTTATTAGCTTTATGATAAATTTAAGTGTAGGGAACAACTTCCCTACACTTTATGAATCTATCAATTTTATTGATTAGATCTTTTTTCAGCTATTTTGCTGGCAATAACTTCCTCATACTTTTCTAAGAAGTAATCAACTTTATGCAAATACTTAGCTGCTTCATCTTTAAGGAGACCAGTTTTCTCGAACTCATCAAGATCAATTTCAGCCTCAAGATAAGCATCTATGCGTTGATAATGATCTCCAAACATTTGCTTCATTGCAGAGTGGTTTCCTTGGCCGTGGCTTGTCATCAAAGCATCAATTATTTTCCTTGCAGCCGCTTTTCCTGAAGAGTGTGGGATTGGTGACCGCCTCGACTCACCTGCCCCTAAGGAAAGCATATGAACGCTATCTCTCCAATCATCCTCAGGATGGGTGTTTACTAAACGAGCCGCCACTAATATAGATGGGTTATTACACCATATGCCTCCATCAATATATTCCTTACTTCGAACAGTAAAACTATCAAAATAAGTAGGGGCCGCCGAGCTAGCACGGGCTACATGCTTTATATAGATGTCGTCACTGTTTTTGCTTGTATTCCTAAATACTTTTGGCCTGCCGTCTGTAGTACAAGCTGTCACTAATACATCTGTTTTAGCGTCAGCAAGAGTTTGAGTGCTAAACTTTTCATCAAGTACCTTTTCTAAAGCCGCACTTTGATAACGATGACTAATGATCCCCCAAAAATCTAACAATTGGATAAAGGATCTAGCATTACTTGAAAAAATATCGCCTCCATGTGTATCAAAAAGCTCTATCAAGCTTGACGCTGGCATCCCTTGAGCAAGCCCTAAGGCTAGAATTCCACCAATAGAGGTCCCTCCAATACAATCGAAAACTTCATAAAGCCTTGTCCTTTGACCATATTTATTTTGAAGCTGCTGCTCAAGGTAACTTAGCCATACAGCGGGCATTACACCACGGATTCCGCCTCCATCGATAGATAAGCCCAAGTGTGTAGGATACTGACCTGCTTTTATCTTTGATGAATTAGGTACTCCTGACTCAAATTTAAGCTCTGAAGCCTGAGGTAAAATAAATAAACTTCTTTTTGCCAAATAACTTATAGTTTCTTCTTCTGATACTTTCGGCAAGCTAAAAGATTTGGCTTCTGGGCTAGAATCATCTTCCTTCGAAACTAGATAAGCTTGGCTTGCCTTTAATGGGCAGTTGATATGTAGCAAAGGAAGTGAAGTAATAAATAAAGAAGCTAGAAAAGATTTAAAATTTTTATGCATGTTCCCTCCATATTGATTAAGTCCTTAAATTAAGGACATTATTATTTATATCAATATTTTAATCATTTATCTATTTTTTAAAAAGATAGAGAAAAAATTAATTTTATTTGTTAAGGCGTAAGGGTGAGAAGTCGTGTAGACCTTGCCCAACTTTAGCTAAGGGAGCTCTCTTCTTTCGAAGTTGTACAAATGATTTCGTGATATGTTAAGCTCCACATAAGTGAAGAGAAAGGTAAACCTGGTTTTTCTTTTTCGCTTGAGCCTTGATCTTTCCAATAGTTTTTTTGAGCTTCTTTCGCTATCATACGGAAATAAAATATTTAAAAATGTAACCTTACAAGAAGATCATCATGCAAAAATCTACTTATGGATCATTCTTACTTATTTTCTTTATAAATATTATTTTCATTCCTCAGATGCTGCTATCAAGTGAGCTTGAAACAGAGACTCCTAAATCAACCTTAATACGTACTAACAGCGAAGAAGAACTCTTTCAATTGCAAGAAAGAAAAGAACAGCTTTTACAACAAAGAAAGCTCTTAAAGCAAGAAGCTCGCCATCGAGAAATTGAAAAATTAAAGCAAGAGATTCAAGAATTAGAAGCTGGAAATTTCTCTTTACAACAAGCCCATGAGGTTGAATTAACTGAAAGAGAAAAGACAAAGGAAAATCAATTAATAAGCCCCTCAGCTGAAATAACCTCTCCAACTTTAATCAGTAGGAAACAACAAGAAATTGGAAAACTAATAAAGTTCATTAGCTTCCATGAAGAAGAAGTTCTAAAAAATATGCATAGCAGTCGGCAAGATCTTAGTAACCCAGCGGTTATATACCATCTTGCAAAGCTTTGTCGTACGAGTATCCCAGAAGTATCAAAGGCCCTAGGGATGATGTGTCAAGAAATGACTCTTCGTCCGCACGATGAAATAGTGAAGGCTCACCTTAAAAAACGCCTTTTAGAGCCATTTGAAAACGATACCCTTTATCAGGAAGATTTAACTTTTGAAAATGTTCCTTTTTCCGCTAAATTCTACACTACGTCTTATGACCCGAGCTACGACTATGCTCGCAGAAAACATGATTTTTTTGTATTTCCAATTTATCCGCAAGTAACCAGCCAATTCCCACAGTTAGGGGGGAAATATATGAATAAATTAGAAGAGTTGCTTGAGGGGCATAAACTAGAGTGTTGTTATGTCTTTAAAAATAAACTTCATTGTAACTTTGGGTTTACACGAAGAGGGACTCCTTTTGGGGGCTTCTTACTTTTAGAAAAACCGCTGGAGATGCATTTATTGCAGGAATGAAGCCCCTACACCCATCCATAAAATAGGGAATCTCCCAACACAGCATAAAACTGCTTTTAGAGGTTATTGATAATAAGGGATTTCCTGTAGGGTAAATTAAGGCTGTTTTAAGGAATTAAATTCTGGCAAAGCTTTTAAACACTTTATAAATAAAAGACACTCATGCAATTTTTAACTCTTCTTTCTTTTATCTTTCTCCTTGCCCTTCAAAGAATAACACAAACCTCTTGCTTAGCCTCCACCCATGAAGATGAAGCTTATTCTGCTGAACCTGCCAAGAAACGCCAAAGAACTCTCCCCTCTTCTCCGAAAGAGCCTTTACTAGAAGCCCCTGAAGGGGCCCCGTTGCCTGATGAGATCTGGATTCATATCTTTGATGCCTTAAGCTTCCAGGGCTTAAGAACTGTCAAAAGGGTGTGTAAAGCATGGGGCCACCTTGCTCAGGATGAATAGCTTTCTTTCTCCAAACAGATTCATACAAAGCCTTTAGTTATTTTATGGAAGAAGTTGGAAGATAGTAAAGCCGGCCAAGAGGGATTATTTCACCAGTTTTTTGCTTCTCCTCTCGCCCTTGAGAAGATCTGCGCAGATCCCCCTGTTCTTAAAGAGATTCTCGGCACCTCGTCCCTCCTCCCTCTCTTCTTTGAAAGTAAAATCACCGCCGCCAGGATTCATGAGGCCTTTGCTCAAGAAAAATTAGAGAATGACCCCCAAACCACCCTTGAAGCTTATGGCAGAACAGCCCCCATCTTTCCTTTAGAAAAAAGCTTGTTCTCCCAAGAATTTATAGAATTTACCCAAACGCATGCTGCCCCTTATAAAGCTCTTTATCTCTTAAAGCTTTTTAACCTTCCAAGTAGTGAGCCGATCACAGCTTTATTCAGGCGGGTTAATCAAGAAGTAATCTTAGAGGATGTTGATACCGAGAGGAGTGAAGGAGAAGCTATCTTGCTTCCTCAAGCCATGACATCCTTCCCGAATATGTCCCGGGCTAAAGCTTACAATATGGCCGAGTATTGCTATCTATGGGCGGATCAAAAAGCAAATAGTCTCTTCAGGGATAAATGGCTAAGATTGGCAGAGATCTTTTATCGTGAGGCGGCAAGGCAAGGTGATGTGGATGCTCAGTTTGATTTAAGCCTCATTTTAGAGCACCAAGGCAAGTTTATTGAAGCCAGAGAGGTTTTGTCTTACCTGGCGCATCTAGGAGATTCCGAAGGCCAATGTACCCTGGCCTTGCACCATGAGGTAGAAGACCAGATGGAGCAAGCCGAGTTTTATTACCGCCAAGCTGCAAACCAAGGACATACAGAAGCACAGCTTAATTTAGGGCGCCTGTTAGAACATCAAGGAAATTATGAAGACGCTGAAGGCTACTATCGCCATGCTGCAGAGCAAGGATGTGTCCCTGCTCAAAATAGCTTAGGGTTTTGTCTTGAGAAAAAAGGTGACTTCCAAGGGGCCTTCCTGAACTATGGGAAAGCAGCAAGGGAAGGTCATAAGCTTGCTTGTCTTAATTTAGCTTATCTCCTTGAACAACACCCTGAGCTCTTTAATGGGTCCCCAGAAGAAAGGATGCAGGAGATTGACCACCTTCGAAACAGAGGAAAGGAAATGTACAATCCATGGTCTCAAGCCCGTCGCTTAAACCTTAGCCTTTAGCCTACTTTTATAGCTTTTGGCCTTGTCCCACTGGACTGACCTTAGCAAGACCAATAAATATTACTAGAACCTCCCATAATGCTGAAGAGTTTATGAGGATCCAGGTATGTTCCATATTGTGGCAATCATGCAAAAACTATTGTATATCATCTTTGGCGTCCTAAAAAAGGAACACCCTTTTTAAGCGCTCGCCTATCAAAATAAATTATAAAAGGGGCTTACACCTAACGCAATATCTTCCCTATTCTCCCACCCCATAATTCATGGTAGAATTCATTACTTTGAAGAAAGGATAAAAGATGAATAAATCTGAGCTTATAAATGAAATTGCAAAAGTCGTTGCCTCTAAACAAGAAGCTGAGCAAGGTTTTAAGGCTATCTTTGAGTCCATTAAAGAAGCTCTCCAAAAAGGGGAAGAAGTTCGCCTCACAGGATTTGGAAGTTTCAAAGTGAATGGAAGAGCGGCTCGTACAGGCAGAAATCCAAGAACAGGGCAAGAGATTAAGATTGCTGCAAGCAAGGTTCCTACTTTTAAGCCAGGGAAAGAACTGAAAGACGCGGTTAACGCTTAACCGCCAACAAACCAACGAGGAGATAAAGTTTTCACGTTAACTTTTGTCTCTTAGCTACCTCAATATAAAGCCCCCTACTCTCTTCCTTAGAATGGGATTTCACTTAAAGAGTTATTGGATGAATTTTCAGTATGATTTCCAGTGCTCATATATCCTAAGGTTGGGCTTGGGTTTTCAGCTTCTGCTCGCCCCTCAAGCATCGTCAGTTCCCCTTTAAACTTTGGAAGCACAATTTCAGTCGTATATTTCTCTTGCCCTGTTTGGTCAGTCCACTTTCTCGTTTGGAGTTGGCCTTCAACATAGACTTTAGCGCCTTTACGAAGATATTTCTCACAGACATCGGCAATATTGGGATTAAAGACCACAACACGATGCCATTCTGTTCTATCTTGCCTTTCACCAGTGATCTTGTTTTTCCAAGATTCTGATGTGGCAACAGAGAATTGGGCTATTTTTGTGCCATCTTGAGTCATACGTATTTCTGGGTCTTTACCAAGGTTACCTACCAACACCACTTTATTTACTGAACCTGACATAAGCTAACTCCTATTTGTATTTTTTAAAGTTATATTATAACAATATCAATATAATATTAAAAAAATATATATAAAATATTTAAACGATATCAATATGATATCATATTGATACATTTATGATGTTTTTTATATAAACATACATGCAATATAATAAAATATCATTGGCACAAACAGCTAGGAATACAACCCAAAGTAATTTAATTACTAAGATACTAAATCTTAAAAAGTTATTATTATGAGAAGTCCCTATTAAGACCGGACAAGTAGATTAGCTCGGTTAGTTATACCCTACCTTTTTAAGGCCTTCCATGGAAGGCCTTAAAAATTCTCTTGGTGCGAGCATCCTTAACCCTTTATGGGGTGCATTGTTATTGTAATCATCGAACCATCCTGGAAGCTGCTTGATGACTCTTGCTGCTGAGCTTAAGTCAGCGATATATGCGTAATCTCGCTTGAAGGTTTTCACAAAGGCTTCTGCCACTCCATTACTCTCGGGGCTATAGGGAGCTGTTGTACAAATCTTAAAGCCAAGAGACCTTCCAAAGTGAACTGTTGACCTTGCGACACATACGCAGGACCATTATCACTGAGCCATTGGAGCTTGTGGGGTAAATGGCTGATGGAGCTAAACCTAGATTCAACACAATCTATCATCAGGTCTCTGGTCATTTGGCCATCAATGCCTGTATTAGAGGGCCATCCAAGAAAGAACTTCTCGATCATGACAATCAAACATGAATCTGATCTCCATTCCAACATTGAATGCTAAAATGATCCGAACACCACCGCAAATTACTCTTCAAAGTGATGATCTTTCCATCATGGACACGAACAGGTCTCTTTCCATGCTTTTGTAAAAGTAAGCTATGTTCTTTCACAATGCGATAGACTCGCTTTGGATTAATGGCTTGATTCAAAGATTTTCTTAAAAGTGCAGTTACTCGCCGATAACCATAAGTGGGGCGTTCATCCCTGATCTGACGAATGAGAAGAAGCAATTTTTGATCATGAATCGTAACACTCCTCTTTCGAGAGCTTGATGTCTTCTTTAAGCGTTCATAAAGATTGGACTGAGAAACTTCAAGGGCTTTACAAATGCGACTCATTGAGAACCTCTTTCTGAAAGCAAGGGATTGCGCCAAACCAGTTTTTTCGCGGCTGATCTTGACCGCTTCCTTCAAAATCTCGACTTCTTCTGTCTTTTATCCCAATAAACGCTCTAATCGCTTGATGCGTTCCAGTGCCTGCTTGTGCTCAGTCTCAGGAATAACCTTTTCTTCACTCCCAACCCCAACTAAGGCTCCTTCCTCCATCTTCCGGCGCCATAAAAATACCTGAGAAGCTGCAATGCCATGCTTACGAGCAACATAAGAAACGCTCTTCCCAGCCTCATACGTCTCTTCTACGATAGCTTTCTTCTTAAAAATACTCCAACGCCTGCGCCTCTCAACGGACGTAATTACATGAACAGGTTTTTCTCTAGTACTAGTCATAGTTCTATATCTACTCCTATCTCTTAGGAGCTATCAACACCTGTCCGCTTTCCTAGGGGCAACTCCAGGGAGCACTACACATACTCATTAGCGTATCAAACGAATAATACATGATATATATCATTTATATATTATATAAATATAAAAAAGATATTATATAAGGGTTTTTATGATATCATTTTCATATAAATATGATATTATTCTAAATCTTTTAGTTCTTTAAGTTTCTTTTTCACAACAGGCCTTAAAAGTTCCAAGCATATTGCATTAATTGAAATCCCGGTTAAAGCTCCTATCTCTCTTAGGTCGTCAAAAAGGGTAGTTGGTATTCTTAGTGGATAAGATTTTGTTGGTTCCTTTTCTAGCCTCCTTGAAGTATGAAGTTTCTCATCTTCCACTTTAACTTCACCAACAAAGCTTAAAAATTCCTCTGCTTTCTTTTCCTTTTCTATTTTGGAAAGGGGCGGCTTTATAAATTTACTCATTCATATATCTCCTTATAGAGATTTTCAATTTCTTCATTAGCTTTAATATCTTCCGGTTTATATTCCAAAACTGACATGCCATTTAAAGCTGCTCGCCTAAAAACAATTCTCTCACATACAACAGTGTTAAGCATTTTAATATTTTCAAAATCAGATATGAATTCTCTCATTTCTTCTGATTCTTTTACAGCCGGATTAGGGGAGGCTTGATTAATTACGACATAAGCTTTCAACTTATCATTAATTTCTAAAGCTATCTCAACTAAGGAATTTAATCTACCTAAAGTCCATAAATCAAACTGTGAAGGTCTTAAGGGGAATATTGCTTTGTCACAAACAAGTAAAGCAGCTCTGAGCTCAGGTGAATCCCTCCCACCCGCATCTATAATTATATCAGTATATTTCTTCTTGAGCTCAATAATTTCTGTACGTACCGCTTTATCATATTTTTGTACGCTGGTAACTCTTGGCTTAATCCCTTTATCTTCACGAGCTGAGCACCAATAGCTTGCCGTTGATTGCTTGTCTGTATCAATAAGTAGTACATCTTCTATCTCAGACGTTCTTCTTGCCGCTAAGTTTGTGGCAATAGTGGTTTTACCTGGGCCGCCTTTTTCGCCGCCTATTAATATAATCATATAATATCCTTTCTCAAAATCATATAAACATTATATTAATATCATTATGATATCAATATGATTTTTTTATGATATCTTTTTTTAAAATTTTTGGCTAAGCTATTAATCTAAATATCGTCTGCTTCTTATAATTATTTATGAGTAGGATCATTATATTAAATTACTTATGTGTGTAATTAAGAAAATGTAAGAGACCTTGTTATTTAATTTTTTAAATATATCATTTCGATATGATTTAGCTATCATAAAGATATTAAACCATACGACATATGATATTTTTTATATATAATTTTGATACCTTTTTGATATCATTTAAATATCTTTTTGATAATTTTATGCTTGACATATACTAAAATTATTCAAACAATGACTTTCATAATAAAAAGGAAAAAGTATGATATAAATTTCATAGAAGACTTAAAAGCCCTGGCTGGAACCAAGGCTTTTATTATATAAAATGGTGCCACAGAAACAAGGCAACACCGAATACTGTAATTTAGATATTATCGAATTTATCGATTTTGTCAACGGGAAAAGCTTGTTTGTAGCACCTCAACATGAGGAGAAAACAAATGAGTGTTTTACCTAATAGGATTTTGTGCCCTAAAAAATCCTTTGTGATTTTATGTTATCGTACTCCTGAGCCTGAGCTAGGCTCACCATATTTAGGTCTTATAAGAGGCCAACTTGATTATTGGTTTTCTAAATATCCTCAAGGCTTCTATAAATTCTTAGAGCCTTGCAAACATCGCTTATATCGATTAGGAGACAGCTGGACTGAGGAACTAGGATTTTCGCGCCGTGTCTTTAATGCAGCTTTTGATACTATTGGCATCCGCTATAAAAGCAAAACAGAATTCATGAAAGCTGAAGATAAGTTTCAAGGTAAACTCTATGCAAGTTATCATGACAGAAAAACCAATCGAACCTTTTTTGTTCGTAATAAGACTCCCGACCAACCTAAAGAAGCATTAGCAGAAAAGAAATCAGCTAATAAGCCTTTGAACCTTGAGAATAAGGCCCAAAAAGAGGAAAATTCTAAGCTTAGTCCTAAGAGAGTTGCTAAAGGGAAGGGGGAAGAGGTGCTTTTGAGCAACCGTTCCAGTAACGACACAAACAGCCATTCCTATGGGGGGACTATAGGGGGGAAGAATAATGATTTTACAGAAAGTACTTCATCTTCTTCTCTCTATCCAACCTCTCTCTCATTACAAAATGTTGAGAAGGAGAAGGTTGCAAATGAAATGAAAAATATTTGGATGGAAGAAATTGGATGGTTAGATGTTAGCTTTCTTTCAAATACTCTCATCACAAATCTGAACAACGCTTTCAAGAGAACCTTTGAAAGTTCCTTTGACCTTTGGCGGACGTACTGCCGCCAAATTGCTTCTTCCAAGTTCCTAATGGGAGAGAAGAAGAATACAAATTTTAAGGCTAAGCTCTCATGGGCCATCCAGCATGAAAGCTTTGAAAGAATTCAGGCAGGGGATTTTACCCTGGGGGATCGAGAAGTTGTTTTAAGCAAAGACCAACAACAAAAAGAGGCTGAGAGAGTTATTCAGGAAACTAGGCAAGAATTCTTAGAACTTCCAAGACATCCTTTATGGATTAAAGCATGCTTGCTTTTAACTGAAAGGGTAGGGGGCAATGCCGCTAAATATTTCCAAGAGTTAGACTTAACTTATCTAGGAAACAATGATTCCAATGAACATATAGCTGAGCTTAAAGCCTCAAGCAGATTTTATAAAGATTATCTCCAAAAAAAGTATGAGAAAGAAATTCAAAGAGCTTTAGAAGAGATTAATAGCACAAAAATTAATTATCTTAGCTTTACTGTTTGAGAGATAGGATGAAGGAAAAAAGAGAACAATGTAATGTTTGCTATTTTTAAGGATAAAGAGTTCCATGCTGAGATTAGGGATAAATTTACTTTTGATGAGTATATAAACCCTGAGGAATTCAACCATGAATTTATTAAAAAACTATTAATATAATCTTAACAATACCTTACTAATTGATTAACGATACATTAATTTTTTAAAAAATGAGATATAAATCTTTTATTGCAACAAATGAGATAAAACATAATGAAATCAACAACTTTTTACTTGATATTTTTAAAATGATTCTTATATACTACATTTAGTAAGAGCAGCAGGGGGCTGCCATAGTCTCCAAAAAGTTATTTAAGGCGAATTGGGGAGAAAGCCTTAGATACTAAAATAACCAACAGGGATGCTTAAAGAGGAAACTCACCCCCACCAATTTATGATTTAAAACATAAATCAATTTTCACTTTTCTTTAAAAGCATTGCAGGATCTTGAAAAAAACCAGTAATTGAAGCTCTAACTTTATTTCCAGCTGCTTCTTCTACCTTTTTAATACAATGAATAATACCAGAAGTTATTATTATAAGCCTATTTGGCTTAGGCATAATATAAGTCCCTATTCCTGAACTTAATAAGGTTTCTTTTTCAAAGGTATTATCTAAATGTGACCCTAAGTATTTCTTTTCACCACCATAAAGTTCTGATTCAGGGTATTTTAACTTTTGTGTTTCATAAGAAGATATTAAAAATTCTCCGCCCCATTGAGGATCCCATTCCTGGTGTGCATAATAAACAAAAGCCCCTTGTGCACTGTTTTCATTATCCCTATGCCAAGATAATCCCGTACCTTTAGGATAAATATACGCACGTGCAAAAAAATAAGCCCAGTCTTGCCCTTGTTTACCAATAATATGCTCGCAATGAGGTGCTAAATTTTTAAGTTCAGAGATAAAAAGGTCGATTCCTTTTTTAGTAGGATATACAATACTTTTTATGTCTGGGGTATAAGGATCAGAAAGGTAAGGAGGCCCCCATAAAGGCTCTCCATCAGTTAATCGAAATGCTTTAACCCATTTTTTTTGATGTACAAATTCTAGAGTTTCGCTCTGAATATAGTTCCATACAAGCCGATGATTTTCTTTACTTAGAAAATCATCCCATACAATGAATCCTGGGCCTTCCTGAGTTATTTTTAACACTTAGACCTTACCAAGTTATATACCAATCATTTATCGTGCTTTCGAGAACTTCTTCTATTTGAGGTAATTCATTAACTAAACTTGTCTTTGAGGTCATGGTTATTTTTATCCTTTAAAAATTTGAGTAAAAATTCAATAAAATTGAAAATTATTGAACCCTGTTCCCGCAACATTTAAATATCTAATAAGAGTGTCCATGGTTTGGAACAGTATTGTTGTAATCTTTTCTAAACTTCTTGTAGCTTGATGGTTTGGTACTAATACCTCATCATTTACCAAGGAGCATACCAGTCATCAGTTAAATTTTCAAAATTTTCTATCGGTGTGGTCTTCTCATATATTATCTCAGTTTCCATGATTATTTCTTTCTAAATAGGTGGTTAAATAATTAATAAACTTATAAATACTTGAATCTTGTTCAGCTATATCAAGAAAAGCTGCTTGAATTTCTTCATTCTGAGCAGGAATTGAATCTATTTTAATAAGATTTCTTGTTGCTGGGTGAAGATCAGGCAAGGATAAAATACCATGGCCTCTATAAGCCATTTCTACAAGAAAATCAATATAGTCAGCTTGAAACAATGGCTCAATAATAATTGATTTTTTTTGGCTTATAGCATATTTATCGGTACTTGAAATATTAGAATAATGTGTAGTTAAAATGCTGTGTTCTGTTAATTCTTCAAAAGAAGATGGAACCCCTTGGGTACTTAAGTAAGAAGAAGATGCATAAAAACTCATTGATAGTGAACATAATTTAACAAATTTAAGGTTATTTTGAGGAAGAAAATCATTTCTTATGATAACTTCTCCAACATCTAATTTTTTTGGTGGTACTTGAGCACTTAATTCAATGCGGATCTCTTTATTAAAATGAACATATTCGGAAAGAGCATTAGGGAGTAAAGTTGTAGATAAACCTGGGGTAGATATTATTTTTAGTACTTTTTTTCTTTCTTGATTTAAAGTTGAGGGTATTTTTCTTGTAATCTTTTTTGATATTATATCAAAAACTTGATCAACAATATTTTTCAAATCCTTACCATCAGGAGTTAATTCCATAGAACGGTATTTAGCTGTTCTTAAAAATAACTTTTTTCCAAGTTCATTTTCTAATGTGTCAAGTTGCCTATTTAAAGCACCCTGGCTAGTTTTGATTTTCTTAGCTGCCTCTGCAAATGTGGAAGAATGAGTACAAATATTAAAACGTTTAAGTAACTCCCAATCTAAATTGTTAGGAATATTAAATTTCATTGGGCTCATGGGATGTTTTTTTCCTCATCCAGTAAAATGTATCTCTTATTTTAGAAAATTTTTTCTTATATTTGATATTTATAATGTTATTATTGAAGTAGCAATGAAAATTGTTCTTTCACAATTTAAAATTATTACATATGGGTAACTCATAATGTTAAATAAATTAATTAATAGTAGCTATTTTCAATACATTTCACTTATTTCAGGAAGCATCTTATTTTGCTTGTCTGAAAGTTTGCTCAAGTTATCAACCGAAACATATACAACTTATGAAATATTGCTTTATAGAAGCATTTTATTAATTATATTTTTAGCACCATCAGCATTCATATTAAAAAAAATAGCGCTATTTAAGACCAAAAACCTTAAAATGCATTTGCTTCGATCTTTTTTTTCAGCAACTAGCTTAATATTTGCAACAAAAGCTTTAGCAGGATTACAGTTATATTCTTATAAATACTTGTATTTTTTAAATCCAATATTTATGACAATTCTAGGCATAATATTTTTAAAAGAAAAACTTACAAATCAACAAATGATTTCATTTATTATGTGTATTGTAGGAATTTATATAGCTTTTAGGCCAAATGATGAAGTTTTAAGCGTTCATGGTTTATACGCTATAGGAGCAGCTTTCTGTATATCCTTAGCTGTTTTAGTATTTAAAAAAATGCCCGTATCAGAAACAATATTCTCGATTATGTTTTATTATAGTTTATGTTGTATAGGTATATCCTTAATTTTCATAGATTATAGTAAAATTAAAGTCAACTTACACGAACTAACCATTTTTTCTTTTATGGCCATTATACATATTGTTGCAAGTTTTTTATACACGTATGGTTTAAGAATTAATAATTTGACTACAATATCATTAATAAGTTACTTAATGCTTCCTATTTCTATGTTAATGGGATGGACAATTTGGAGAGAATTTCCATCAAAAAACACATTATATGCCAGTGTACTCATCACTTTAAGCAACATAATTCTAATGCTACCCTTTAAAATTATTAAAACATACCCATATATTAAGTACAAACGCAAATGAGTAGAAGTATATAAATTTTTATATATAAAACCTCACTCCTCATTAAAATAGTTTTTAAAATGTTTCTATATTAGAAACATACAAAAAAGTTTCTTGACAAGCATAAAATAATAACATATAAAAAATATATATGTACTTTGGGGTTATAGAACAGGAAGATCAAAATAATTTTTTTGAGAAAAATATTAAGAGTTAATTATGGTTATTTGTTCATCATATGAACAGTTAAATCATATTTTAATATAAATAGTTTAACGCGGCTCCCGTGTTAAGTATCGAGAATAGTTTTCTCGATAAGCCTCCCTGTAAACTTGTTTCCAGTAATCTTCGGGTTACTGGAGCCTTTTTTAAGAGAAATAAAAACTGGAGCTGCATAAAGAAAATAAAGTAGAGAAGCCCGCACTTATGATTTCGACGTCAATTGCGGGCCTCTTGTACAACCTACCAATGAAGGAAGAATCGTATGACTAATATTGCACAAGTTAGGGGTATGTGTCTAGACACATTATGTGCATACCCTCTATGCATTAAACGCTTAGCTCCTCTTAATACTCTATTCACCTTATAAGAAAATTGAGCTAAGAAGGGTCTAACTCGCATGCAATCTAATACTGTGCGTCCTATTATGGAGTCAGTTATTTTCAAAGATCTTGTGGCTTTAACACAAGACTATAAGGTTGCTGTTGTATTGCATCAGCTCATTTATTGGACAAAACGTGTCCATGATTTTGATAGATTTCTTCAAGAAGAACATAACCGCAATCCAGAGTGTAATGTTGATCTTAGACATGGATGGATCATTAAAACAGCTCAAGATCTAGCTGATGAAACAATGCTTGGAGTTTCTCGTCAAACAATGCGCACCGTTTTAAAAAACCTTGTCGACCTTGAGGTTATCGAAGAGGCATATCTTGATGATAATAAATGGGACAAGACAACCAAATATAGGCTGAACCTGGTAAAACTACAGGAAAGCTTATTTGCACTTGGCTATCCTTTAAGTGATTTTACATTACCTCAAAACCCGCATAACTCCCGAATGTTAAGTTCACAACATTCGAACGTCAAAAATGGACCTTCGAATGTTAAAAAATTAGCAAACAATATAGATAAGAGATTATACACAGAGAGTATAAAAGATATTTCTCTTTCTCCTACCTCTTCCTCATTGGGAAGTGCAGAAGAAAAAAACATAGCCAATAAAATGAAAGAAATCTGGATGGAAGAGATTGGCTCTCTTGAGGTCAGCCAGTTAACCCCTTCTTTAATCTTGAGCCTTTATAGATCATTTCAAAGCCTTTGTGGCTCTTGTCTTACTAATTGGAAATCTTATTGCTGGAAGATTGCCTCCTATAAATTCTTGATGGGAGAGGCGAGTGGTAAGAACTTCCAAAAACCTTGGCTCACCTGGGCAATTAAAGCTGATACTTACCAAAATATTGAAGCGGGTCAGTTTACTTTAGGAGATCGTATCACCTTTCTTCTCGAAGCAGAAAAAGAAGAATTATTACGCCAAGAGATTCTCTCTTCTTCCCATCATCCTTTGTGGAAGAAAGTGTGTTTATCACTGATTGAAAAGATAAGTGTCTTTAGTGTTCGCCAATGGCTCTTAGAGATCGATATCGCCTCTCTCACTTCTCAAGAAGTTTGTTTACAAGTTTCCAACCTGTTTGCAAGGGGCTGGATCACCAAGAACTTAAAAGCTCAAATTCTATCAGCCTTAGAAGAAGCTTTAGGTCATCCCATTAAGCATCTTCAAATAGACATCCCCCAAAACTTTGGCCACCCCCTCCTAAGGCCAAAGTTGATAGAAGGAGAGGCCCCCAATAACTCTCCTTCTATCTCCTCAACACAATTAAGTTTTGATGCCTTTCAAGCATCAAATAGAGAGGAACAAGATGTTCCTCAAATCTCTCCCTTAACTAACCCCAGTAGGTTAAATCCTGCTGGGTCTTTGTCAGGGAAGAGATATACAGAATATTTAAATCAACCCTTTATGAGAGCATGCTCATGACTGAGAATTTATACCTTATAAAACTCCCCGCAAAAGACGACCAAGATGCAGAAATTGAATCCCCAAAGCATTACATAGAAGGGAGAACAATAGAACCTATTAGTATAGTTGAGGACTGGAATTTAAATCATCATTTAGCTTGTGCTCTCAAATATATTTCTCGAGCTGGTCGTAAGCATGACGAAGTTAAAGACTTACGAAAGGCGGTGTGGTACCTCGAGCGACGAATTAAACTAATCGAGAAAAAACAACATTTAAAAGAATAGAAACTAGAAAAAAGAGCCTGTGCTTAAGATTGGCGTCAACAGCACAGGCTCCTCGTACAACCAGAACTCAGAGGTAAACTGATGTACAACAAGATTATACCCATTTTGTGGGAAAAATCATCTCTTTCTTTAACTGAGAAGCTAAGAGACCAATTTAAAGAAACTTTTGATCTTATTATCCACCATGAATGGATGATCGATCTTCTTAATAATAAGCTGACTTTAAAGCAGTTTCAGTCATTTATGACTCAAGAAGCATACATTTATGATTTTCTCGCAAGACAGGCCTTAAATTTCGCGATCAATCAATCTGACGAAGATTATGATGAATTAATGAGGATTGGAATTTTCTTATACTCCGAAGCCTCAGAAAATTTGAGACCTATAGATATTGAATCTCTTATATCATGCCCTACTAAAAACTATTGTGAAGAACTTGAGAACATATGGAATAGTGCCTCATATCCTCATAAGCTTTTGACGATTCTTGTCCAATTATGGATTCGAGAGGGTATCTATTATGTTCTCGCAAGTGAAAAGACATATTTTCATGGTTTTAAGGTTTGGACAGAGAGAATTTCTAACGCTTCCCCTCAAGAATTAGTGAGTGCTTTAAGCCGCATTCTTCATCAATCATTCATAAAAAATTATAGCCAAGATGAAGAAGCTCTAATTTATCAAGAAGTCTTTAAAGATCTTGAGAATTTTCTCTCAAGCGTTACGCAGTTTGAGCTAGCCATCCGTAACCATTCTTACCAAATAAATTTCAATTAATTTCAACAATCTAAACAATCCTAAGGAGAATTTTATGAATAACATCCAAGTTTTTAATGACCTCAAGAAAAATGATTACAAAGGATCTTTTTTCAAAAAATGCAAGAAGTACACCCTTCATTTTTCTATCAGCACTTACCTTATGTTGGAGAGCCATCCGGCCTTTGCCTTTTCTCAAGTCTTTACTGGGAAATTAGGAGAATTAAGGAACGGCCTTATCTTAATTGGTAAGGCGTGTGTAGGTGTTGCGCTGGTGGCAGCTCTTTTTAAGTTCTTAACGAATCAAGGAGGAAACTGGAAATGGATTGGCTCCATTTGTGGTGTTGGGTGTGCGCTTATCGGTATTAATATCCTTGTTCAATTTATGGGGGGAAGCTGATGAGAGCTTATGTGCTTTCCTCTGTCTCTGAACTGATCTTGCTACAAAAATTTAGACATTGTGAACTGAGATGGTTTGATTTTTGTAATGATTGTATTCCCACTGATTTGGACTTTGATAGTTGAGTGTCGAGTGCCTCCTTTTAGAGTTATAAAATGTGAATATGTATTCAAAGATATCGGTTTTTGCTTCTTCTAAAGTTTTATAGTTCTTAAAATAGACATGCTCTGTTTTAAGCGTATGAAAGAAGCTCTCCATTGCAGCATTGTCATAAGCACATCCTGTTTTTCCATGACTCAGTTTTATTCCATGAGTTTGAGCTATTTCATAAAGGTTATTGCTTGTATATTGGCTCCCCATATCAGAATGATGAATAAGCCCTGAAGGAGGTCTCCTTAATAAGAGAGCTTGATTAAGTGCTGCTAAAATTAAAGAACTTCTCATGTGATCACTCAAAGCCATTCCCACCACTTTTCGAGAGAATAGATCAAGAATAATAGCCAGATAAGCCCAGGTTCTATTGATGGCAATAAAAGTAATATCTGCGGCCCAAATTCTATTAGGAAGAGGAGAATAAAAATTCTGCTGAACGAGATCCTGGGTTGGACGAGTGATATTTTCTGAACGTTTTGTTGTTTTAACAAACTTCCTATACATCTTGGCTTGGATATCATTCTTCTGCATCAATCGAGCGACTTTAACTCGAGAACAAAAAGTTCCCTGAGCACAAAGTTCTGCATGGATCCGAGGACTGCCATAAGTTTCTCGGCTCTCCTCAAAAATAGTCCTCATTCTTTTAACAGTCTCAGTGTTCTCCAGTTCTCTCTTGCTGGGACTCCTTTTAATAAAATCGTAATACCCACTGCGAGAAACCCCTAAGACTTGCGCCATCTGATCCAAGGAAAATAAAGTGGTATGATGCTTCATGAATTCGTACCTTTGCCTCGGGGTTCGGAGAAGATGGCAACTGCTTTCCTAAGAAACTCCCTGTACCAAGTCCTGCATTTTATTCTCTTGCAATATATAACCTAAAGCAGCAGCTCGCTTTGATAAGTTATCAAGAACCCGCTTTTGATATCGTGCCTCATAGTAATTGGCACCTGGATCAACATATTGCATTCCATAACGCAGAGCATTAAAAAATAATACTGCCATTTTTCTAGCTGTTGCAGTAATTGCCTTTGATTTACCAATGCGAGCCGAGAGTCGTCTATAAAACGCACCAAGAGCCGTATTTGTCTTTCCAATTGTTACAGCAGCCAATCTTAATGCTGCTGCCGCACGACTTGAGGAACGCCGTGTTCGTGATGATAATACTTTCCCTCCTGATACCTTATTCCCTGGAGAAAGACATAGCCAAGAAGTAAAGTGCTTGCTGCTCGGCCAGCGAGACATATCAGTGCCACATTCTGATATTAATTTTAAGGCTAATGAAGGTCCAACACCGTGTATTTGTGTTAAGTCCATTCCTAATGCTTGGTAAAGGGATGCTCTTACATCAAAGCTTAAGCTATTAGGTTGTTTAGTGCGATGCCTGGCTTTGGGTAGAGGTTGATCAGGCAACTTATTATCTTTTCCAAGCAAGCTTAATGTCTCTTCTATTCGACGATCACACTCATTAATTTTTTGTGTGTAATAATCGAATAATTCAACAGCTTGAGTTAAAGAAAACAAATGCTCTTCTTGATAATTACCCTTTAAGGATTCCTCAATAGTTTTAATGGATTCCTTACAACGTATGTCTCTATGTTCTGCTAATACAGCAGGGCAACGTTCACCATTCATAATCGCACGAATGATCTTCATGCCTGTGGCTCCCGTTATATCCGATACGACATGATGCAACTGTAAGTTCATTTGCATTAAAGCTTTTTGCATATGCTGGATATGAGAGGCTCTGAATTCAAGCATACGTTCACGTTGTCTAATATAAGCACGTAGCACAGTAATTTGTTTTTCTGGTCTGAAGCTAGCACGTAACAAACCAAATTGATGTAACCGTTGAATCCATTGCGCATCATTGACGTCTGTTTTACGTCCAGGAACATTTTTAGCTTCTCGTGGATTAACTAAAAATACCTCAAAACCATAATTCTCTAAGATCTCAAAAGCAGGAATCCAATAAATACCTGTGGATTCCATAGCAATGCTGGTGACCTCACAGCTTTTAAGCCATTTTGCCATAGCATGTAAATCTGTGGTAAAACTTTGAAACGTACGAACTGGTTCTTTTGCTTTATCACTCCCTACAGCAACAACGTGAAACTTAGCACCAATATCAATCCCAGCAGCATTTTGATGAATAATTGGCATACTGGATTGTCTGTTAGATTGAGTCATCACTTACCTCTTCTCCTTGTTTATCTATAGAATCAAAGAGCAGGGTAACGAATAAATCACTTTCCTAAACGGGGTTTGTACCTCCAATGCCGGGTTCGTTGTACTCCCTGGACCATGTTTTTTAACGGGGTAATCCACCAATAAGCAGACGGCCGCTCTCTTTGATAGCTCAACTTTAGCAGTTAACGAGCGCGAGTTTCTATTTATTAGGGAAAGGGGTGCCATTTAGGTGGTTTTTTAAGATATCTCGCTCCTGGCGAACAAGATAAAGCTCCCGCTTAAGCGCTCTTAATTCTTCCTCAACAACATGGCCACTGCCAGGAAAACTTCTCTCTCCCTCACGCCGGTATTGTTTAATCCAGTGCCCTAAACTGGCACGCGAAATCCCTAAATCTAAAGCGATCTTCTCAATGCTCTTGTCATTACTCAAATAAACTTTAACCGCATTAATTTTAAATTCTTTATCGTATTTCTGGGTCATGTTCTCTCCTTTCAATAACATTAACCCATCTCGGTTCCTTGTGTCCGCTTTATTGTAGCAAGATCACACCTTTGACAGATTTCTTAAATTAAGCATAAGGATCATCATTTTTATAATTGATGTTGAACTAATTGAGTGCTTGTAACTTAGTTTTAATAACATCTAATAAGCTTTCTTCAGTAATGGTAAAGAGAGGACCTTGAACACCTAAATCTTTAGCTTTACACACTGAAAAATTTGAACCCACAATCCACAGAAATGCTGATACATAAGCATATTTTCTGCTTGATGTTTGAATGTATGACATGTCATACTTAAAGAATGTATTAAAGGAGTTTACCATGCTATCTGTTCGCCTCCCCCCTGAGCTTGAAAAGCGTCTTGATCAACTTGTTGAGAGAACACATCGCTCAAAAAGTTCTTGTGTCCAACAAGCATTGGCAGAATTTTTAGAAGATCAAGAAGATTATCTTGATGCTTTAGCTGTTGTTGAACGCATAAAAAGAGGTGAAGAAAAAGTTCACTCTTATGAAGAAGTAATGAAAGCTTTAGGACTTGAGAATGACAAATCATCTTTGGACTCTTGAGTTTTCTGATGAAGCTTTGAAACAACTGAAAAAACTCGACAAGCAAATATCCGCAAAAATTGTAGCCTTTGTAAAAGAACGTATCAGTGGACTTAAAGATCCACGGACTTTGGGCAAACCGTTGACTGGGAACCTTGCAACTTATTGGAGATACAGAGTTGGAGACTACAGAGTAGTCTGTCAAATTAACGATCAAAAAATCTTGATAACAGTTGTTAAAATAGGACACCGTAAAGAAATTTATGATTAAACTCATGCCGCTCTCCTTTGCTGTTCAAGCATCACAGCTTCAACAGCATTTTCGGTTCTGATACTGTGTTAAAGATCAAGGATTATTTTTAAGGATTTGAGGGTTAAAGGCTGTTTTATACTTGAGGAGGCCCTGTTGCAAAAAGTTTTGTCTTCGTTCAGAGTTTCTAAAAATTAGAGGACTATTGGATGAATGATTTTAAGTGGCGTCATTTTCAAGGGGATATTATTCTTGGATGCGTAAGGTGGTATTGTAAATACGGGATCAGCTATCGGGACCTTGAAGAAATGATGGAAGAAAGAGGCATTACGGTTGATCATACAACTCTTAATAGATGGGTAATCACTTATGCTCCAGAGATTGAGAAAAGGCTCAGGTGGTATTGGAAACCAGGGCTTGGCTATAGCTGGAGAGTTGATGAAACTTATGTAAAAGTTAAGGGTAAATGGGCTTACCTTTATCGAGCTCTTGATAAGCGAGGGCGTACTATAGACTTTTATCTTTCATCGACAAGAAATATCAGTGCTGCCAAACGGTTTCTTTCAAAGGCTTTAAGAAAGTTTAAGGAATGGGAAAAACCAAGTAAAATTAATACAGATAAGGCACCTACTTATGCTGTAGCGATCAAAGAATTAAAGAAGGAAGGACTTTGTCCTCAAGACCTTGAGCATCGACAGATTAAGTATCTCAATAACCTTATTGAAGCTGATCATGGTAAACTCAAACGACTGATTAAACCAACTCTAGGGTTTAAATCTTTGAAAACAGCTTATGCAACGATTAAAGGGTTTGAAGTGATGAGGATGTTTAAAAAGGGACAGATGGATCTTTGGAAATATCGCCAAGGACTCAAGGGAGAAATCCGTCTCGTTAACCGACAATTCAGTGTCTATACTGTTTAATTGAAAACTGCAAAAAGACCTAAATCTGCTCAAATAATATTTTTGCAACAGGGCCCCCTACATCATAGATATTTATCTCACAATCTAATGCAAGCTTTTGTTGAGAAGCTTGAGAAAATTGATTGAAAAAAAATAGAATAAGAAATATAGAATATTTCCTCATATTTACCTCCCAATATTTAATTTAAATTAATATAATTGGATTATTTTCCAAGTATCGTCAACTTAACTTTTATTAAAGTTTCTGATAGTATTTTTGGGTTCTGTTGAAACTTTGGGGTTTAAAGAAACAAATAACTTAGCTAAGAAAATACGGGACTTTTTAAATTTTAGACATAGTTGGGGCGTAGATATTAAAAATACCCTCCGAGTTAATTACCATCATCAATTTTTGCAACACAACCATATAAACTATCATAATTTATCATTGGGATTATCCTTTCTTGTTATGTTACTGTCTTGGATAATCCTACTTTTCGATAATTACTAAACTACCTTATCCATTATCCGCGTTTTATCACAATAATTAAAAAATATTTTTGACCATAATGCATTTTTAATAGTAAAACTAACAAAATTACCTAGATAATGAGGAATGAAATGGGACAAAAACCTAAGGGAAGTGCTCTTTTATTTATTATTAACAGCCTCATTGTACTCCTCCTTCATCCCTTTCCAAGTCTTTCAAAAGAAATTGATGATAAACAAGAGCGTCGTGAAAAAGCTTTAGAGACAAGCGAATCTTTGCGAAACCTCGATAGGCTCAGAAAACAAAATGCGGCACTTTTGCAACAAAACCTGGATTTAAATAAAACGCAAACAGTTCTGTATATGATTATCAAGCGTCAAGCTGAATTAATTGATCAGTTAACAAAGCAGAATAAGCAAACCATTCCTCAGGCCCAACAAATAAAAGAGTCGTCAAGCTTAACAATGAGAGCCTCTAGCCAAAAAACTTCTTTATTTGATCTTCATATGCTAAGTCTTCAAAAAATAAATATAAGCCAGCAAAAAACAAATAAAGAGCCTTTAAATTCTATTTTTTCTTTTCCACCTCAAACGGAAACAAGCTCTTTAATTAATGAGGACTTATATTTTCCCTCAAAAATAATCTCAATATTAAAACCAGAAACAATAAAACAACAGGACATCATCAGTTTTGTTCCTTCTTCACTCAGACAAGAAAACATGGTCGTAAACAAAGATGTCCCAACCATTTCCACTCATAATCAGCAAGAGCAGATCTCTATTGAGCCCATAGCCCCACATAAGAGCAATCAACATCACGAGACTTTAAAAAGCAACGAGCAACCTTTATTCACAATAGAAAAAGAAGCAGCTACGCTCGTAGAAGAGTCAGTTCCTGCGTCTTCTCTCTCCGTTTCAAAAGTTTCTATGATTGATAAGCAACAGCACGCTCATTTAACTGCACGTCTTCAAGAATTAGAGCAGCAAAATTATGCTCTTGAACAAGAACTTAGCCATCGACAATCCGTAGAGCAAGACTTTTTCAGCTTGCAAACACACCATGAAGATTTACAACGAGAGCTTGGTACCCTTAAGAGTCGCCTCGAAACAGTACAAGAACAAGACGAGAATCAAGCTTTACAACAAACAAAGACAGCTGTTACCTCTTTAACTAAAACAGAACAATCGGTAAATACTTTACAAGAGGGTGCGGATCCCTCAAAAGAAAATGAATTGGAGCAACGCATACATGAGCTTCAGGTTGCGCTAGACACTCACGTTAACAAGCTAAAAAAATTTAATCATACGACCCGAGAAAATGTTGAACTTCACGAACAACGTATGATGGAATTAACACAAGAGCTAGATCTCGCTAAACAAAAAATATCTCAGAAAAAAAATCATACAAAAAAGCTTAAAAATTGTTTAACCAATTTCAAGCAAGAAAATCTCTACCTTAAGGAAAGGCAAGCAACACCTGTTACAACGATCGATGCATCACAGCAAGAAAATTCTGAATTAGAACAATTAATTAGAGAACTTTTTGAGAAGCTCCGCATCTTAGAAAGCGATAAACAGGCTTTAGAAGCTATCAATAAAACTCTTGAGCGTACAATCCAAATCTCGGAAAGTAATGAGGAAGCATTATGTCACACAGGAAGAAGAAATGCAGAAAAACAATCAACTTTTATGCCGCAAGTATCAGTTTTCAGCAACTCTGAAATTCCGCAAGAGGAAAAAGAAGAAGCTGAAACATCTCATTTTTTAGAGAGCCGCTTGCTTAACCCTATTCCTGATGATCCTGCAAAAGAACAAGCTTACCAAGAGCGTTTAGAAGAACTTAACAAAAGAATTGATGAATTATCTCAACAACTTTCTCATGGACAAGCAATATTGTGGTCAACCCAAGATAAAAACGCAAAGAAAGAAGCGGAACTGAGTGAGTTGACTGCTAAATTAAAAAGAATAATCAAGGAAAATTCAGAACTTAAGAGACAAAATTATCAATTAAAAAATGAGAAAGCTGAATTAGAACAAAGTGGAAAGGCTCTAAATGAATTAATAAGGACTAAAGACCGCACCTTATCGAAATTTGAAGAAAAAGTCAAAAAATACGAAAAAGATAGAATAGCTTCTCAAGATGATGTCTCAAAGCTATATCTTTTGCTAGAAGATCTTAGTAAGCAATTAAAAAAACAAACAACAAATATGAAACAGCTAAAAGCTGAAAACCATAAATTGTCGCAGAGGAATACCAATTTAATACAAAAACAAGATGAATCGGACGCATATATACGTGATATAAGTTCAGTATTAGAAAACAAGATAATAGAGGTCAGGAAATTAAAGGAACGAACAGAAACACTCGAAGAGAAGTTTAACCAAGCTTTAGCTTTTTCACACGAACTCGAAGACAACCTTAAAGAATGTATTGCTACTCTTCAAATGTTTTATGTTGCTACTGTCATAACGAAACAACGTATTAATAATCAACAAGAGAATTTAGACAGTATCCGTTATGTCGCTTCTCAATGGGTTCAAGAATATGGCCACTCTTCAGAAAATGCCATTGAATATATTAACCAATTTATTGAATGTGTACGCTCAGGAATACATCCCGATAATGAGAGAGATGATCAACCTTTTACAAACTTGACAACAACGCGGCCAAACAATACAGAGGATGATCTTCTTGATACGCTACGAACCGCGCCATCTTCATCGATATCAGCCCATAACAGGCCTGATAAAGAGGCCGAGGCGGGGTAATTGATGAGTTGGTTGTGTTGCAACTTTGAGGTAAGATTATAATTAAGCTAATGAAATATAGGGATTTTCAAATTTTGTGATCTTGCTACAATAAAGCGGACACAAGGAACCGAGATGGGTTAATGTTATTGAAAGGAGAGAACATGACCCAGAAATACGATAAAGAATTTAAAATTAATGCGGTTAAAGTTTATTTGAGTAATGACAAGAGCATTGAGAAGATCGCTTTAGATTTAGGGATTTCGCGTGCCAGTTTAGGGCACTGGATTAAACAATACCGGCGTGAGGGAGAGAGAAGTTTTCCTGGCAGTGGCCATGTTGTTGAGGAAGAATTAAGAGCGCTTAAGCGGGAGCTTTATCTTGTTCGCCAGGAGCGAGATATCTTAAAAAACCACCTAAATGGCACCCCTTTCCCTAATAAATAGAAACTCGCGCTCGTTAACTGCTAAAGTTGAGCTATCAAAGAGAGCGGCCGTCTGCTTATTGGTGGATTACCCCGTTAAAAAACATGGTCCAGGGAGTACAACGAACCCGGCATTGGAGGTACAAACCCCGTTTAGGAAAGTGATTTATTCGTTACCCTGCTCTTTGATTCTATAGATAAACAAGGAGAAGAGGTAAGTGATGACTCAATCTAACAGACAATCCAGTATGCCAATTATTCATCAAAATGCTGCTGGGATTGATATTGGTGCTAAGTTTCACGTTGTTGCTGTAGGGAGTGATAAAGCAAAAGAACCAGTTCGTACGTTTCAAAGTTTTACCACAGATTTACATGCTATGGCAAAATGGCTTAAAAGCTGTGAGGTCACCAGCATTGCTATGGAATCCACAGGTATTTATTGGATTCCTGCTTTTGAGATCTTAGAGAATTATGGTTTTGAGGTATTTTTAGTTAATCCACGAGAAGCTAAAAATGTTCCTGGACGTAAAACAGACGTCAATGATGCGCAATGGATTCAACGGTTACATCAATTTGGTTTGTTACGTGCTAGCTTCAGACCAGAAAAACAAATTACTGTGCTACGTGCTTATATTAGACAACGTGAACGTATGCTTGAATTCAGAGCCTCTCATATCCAGCATATGCAAAAAGCTTTAATGCAAATGAACTTACAGTTGCATCATGTCGTATCGGATATAACGGGAGCCACAGGCATGAAGATCATTCGTGCGATTATGAATGGTGAACGTTGCCCTGCTGTATTAGCAGAACATAGAGACATACGTTGTAAGGAATCCATTAAAACTATTGAGGAATCCTTAAAGGGTAATTATCAAGAAGAGCATTTGTTTTCTTTAACTCAAGCTGTTGAATTATTCGATTATTACACACAAAAAATTAATGAGTGTGATCGTCGAATAGAAGAGACATTAAGCTTGCTTGGAAAAGATAATAAGTTGCCTGATCAACCTCTACCCAAAGCCAGGCATCGCACTAAACAACCTAATAGCTTAAGCTTTGATGTAAGAGCATCCCTTTACCAAGCATTAGGAATGGACTTAACACAAATACACGGTGTTGGACCTTCATTAGCCTTAAAATTAATATCAGAATGTGGCACTGATATGTCTCGCTGGCCGAGCAGCAAGCACTTTACTTCTTGGCTATGTCTTTCTCCAGGGAATAAGGTATCAGGAGGGAAAGTATTATCATCACGAACACGGCGTTCCTCAAGTCGTGCGGCAGCAGCATTAAGATTGGCTGCTGTAACAATTGGAAAGACAAATACGGCTCTTGGTGCGTTTTATAGACGACTCTCGGCTCGCATTGGTAAATCAAAGGCAATTACTGCAACAGCTAGAAAAATGGCAGTATTATTTTTTAATGCTCTGCGTTATGGAATGCAATATGTTGATCCAGGTGCCAATTACTATGAGGCACGATATCAAAAGCGGGTTCTTGATAACTTATCAAAGCGAGCTGCTGCTTTAGGTTATATATTGCAAGAGAATAAAATGCAGGACTTGGTACAGGGAGTTTCTTAGGAAAGCAGTTGCCATCTTCTCCGAACCCCGAGGCAAAGGTACGAATTCATGAAGCATCATACCACTTTATTTTCCTTGGATCAGATGGCGCAAGTCTTAGGGGTTTCTCGCAGTGGGTATTACGATTTTATTAAAAGGAGTCCCAGCAAGAGAGAACTGGAGAACACTGAGACTGTTAAAAGAATGAGGACTATTTTTGAGGAGAGCCGAGAAACTTATGGCAGTCCTCGGATCCATGCAGAACTTTGTGCTCAGGGAACTTTTTGTTCTCGAGTTAAAGTCGCTCGATTGATGCAGAAGAATGATATCCAAGCCAAGATGTATAGGAAGTTTGTTAAAACAACAAAACGTTCAGAAAATATCACTCGTCCAACCCAGGATCTCGTTCAGCAGAATTTTTATTCTCCTCTTCCTAATAGAATTTGGGCCGCAGATATTACTTTTATTGCCATCAATAGAACCTGGGCTTATCTGGCTATTATTCTTGATCTATTCTCTCGAAAAGTGGTGGGAATGGCTTTGAGTGATCACATGAGAAGTTCTTTAATTTTAGCAGCACTTAATCAAGCTCTCTTATTAAGGAGACCTCCTTCAGGGCTTATTCATCATTCTGATATGGGGAGCCAATATACAAGCAATAACCTTTATGAAATAGCTCAAACTCATGGAATAAAACTGAGTCATGGAAAAACAGGATGTGCTTATGACAATGCTGCAATGGAGAGCTTCTTTCATACGCTTAAAACAGAGCATGTCTATTTTAAGAACTATAAAACTTTAGAAGAAGCAAAAACCGATATCTTTGAATACATATTCACATTTTATAACTCTAAAAGGAGGCACTCGACACTCAACTATCAAAGTCCAAATCAGTGGGAATACAATCATTACAAAAATCAAACCATCTCAGTTCACAATGTCTAAATTTTTGTAGCAAGATCATCAGAGCATTCTTAAGAAAGTTATATGCTGCTTGATAATTACGTTTGCTTGAGAGCATGAAGTCTATAGTCCCTCCATTCTTATCAATAGCCCGATAAAGATACTTCCATTTCCCTTTTACCCTCAGGTAGGTCTCATCAAGATGCCAAGATCTGCAGAAGGTACGCGCATGCCATCTGATTCTTTTCTCAAGTTCAGGGGCATACTTTTGCACCCAGCGATAAAGAGTTGTATGGTCAACCTCCACGCCTCTTTCTTCCATCATCTCTTCCAGATTACGGTAGCTCAAGGGATACCTTAAATACCAGCGCATACACTGTAGGATAATAGTTGGTAAAAATTGGCGATAACGGAAATCTTGATATTTCATAAGTAGGACACAAAGTTATTTATACTCCCAAATCTACTCCTTTAGCTGAAAGTTGCAACACAACCTAAAAAGGTGCGTTTTTAACTAACAACATGCACTTCTTAAATAATTGTAAAATTCTAATTAAAGCTAGAATTGGTTTAAATTTTTGTCTTAAACCCTAGGAATCTTAATGTATAAATATGTGGTCTATGAGGATAAACGAAATGAGGTCTTCACCCTATCTTAATTTCAAGGTGAAGACCGTTTATATTAGTTTTTTTAAGTTCGATTTCAATCTCAATAGGGGTATTTATATGATAAATTCCTTTGCGTGAGTATACACATGAATACTGTTTAGTTTCTTTCAGTGACACTGAATCTAATGAATTATGTGTCATAACAAAGCCAAGTGTATCTGCCAAGTTCGCTGCTGGCAAAAGTTTTTTATCCTCTTGGTTGTAGGTGACGCGCGCAGATATGACGTCATAAGTATGGCCACCCACGACTATTTGCAGGTTGCTAAATAATTGTGGTTTATTGTAAGTGATGCCTGCAAGCTGGGGAGTTCCAGTTATTGTGGTAGCTGGAATTGAGGGGGGACAGCCATAGACGACTGGTGCTATTATACCTGAAATAATTGCACTAAACATTACAGATTTAAATTGAGACTTCATATCATATTCCTTTCAAGCTTAGTCGGATAAAATCATCATTCATATATCTTAGTCATATAAACCTTAATAATTCCTTTATTATTAAAAAGTGAATAAGTTGGAGAGTATTTTTTTGCTTTGATGATATGGACACTGGCTTTGGTTCTATTGCAACTTTGAGCTAAGGGAGCTTGTAAAAGGTTTAACAGGGAAGGGGATAGGCATTCGATTTGAGAAAGAGCAATTAGTCTTTACAGGCGAGGACTCCCCCATGGCCAAGCTTCTTCTCTCCGTGATGGGAGCCTTTGGAGAGTTTGAAAGAGCCCTCATCAGAGAGCGCCAGTTAGAAGGGATTCATCTTGCAAAGCAGAAAGGTCTTTATAAAGGAAGGAAGAAGAAGCTGACAGATGAAGCCATAACAGAGCTTAAGGAGAAGATTTCTCAAGGTCAGAGTAAATTAGCCATTGCCAAGGAGCTTAATATTAGTCGGGAAACACTTTATCAATACTTAAGGAGTAATTAACTTGTACAGTGAGCTTTTAATATTTAAACTTTAATTGCATCTAATATTAAAAAGTTCTTTATTTCCTTAGATAAATTCTACCTTTAGCTCAAAGTTGCAACACAACCCAAAAAAAAGCATTCTTAAAAAGAAGGCTAAAATTATGACGGATGAGATGATAAATACCCAGGAAAGTATCTTATACAGAATTGAAAAGGGTCTTTATAAGTTTTAATCTTTTCTTGAAGCCAAGTATAATATTCTGCTGTATTCCAGGCTTTTTCTTTCAAAGCTTCATGGCCATATTGGATATAAGTAAGATCATTCACAAGCTTTATATGGTCAGTAAAGTTTGCGGTATCAATAAATTTAGCTTTATAAATCTCCCACAGTTTCTGATAAGCTAAAAATTGTTCTGGAAGAGGTGTGCTAAAAAACTTTTTAAGGATGCTCGGGTTCAGGGATCGATAATCATCAATTTCTTCTGGTGTTTGAGGTATATAAGAGATGGAAGGACGGCTTTTTTTAAGGTTAACAATACACTCTAAGCATTGTTTGATGATGGCATTATAACCGTTATAATTGGCAGGTTTAAGAGCATCACTTTTTTCAATCCATTTTTCCTGCATAACAAATTGAGTAACTTCAAAATAGGGTTTGAGGTGCGCTGGGATATTATCGCTTTCCTCTTCAAATTTTGTAACTGAAGCGTGAGTGAGAAAATGGCTGAGAAAAATGAAAATAAAGAGGTACTTATACATTATTATTTCTTTACATTAAGCATAGGTAGGATACTTATTTTTTATGTCATACAATAACCTTGTGGGTATTATAAAGCAAAAAACAATCTTTAAAAATATCCCTTGATCCTTAACACTGTATCAGAACCCTTGATATTACATTTTTATTATCGATAACCTCAAGATTTATCTTGGTGATTCCGAGCAATTTCATGCTGTTGTTGAGTATAAGTGTCAGAAGCTAAAAGTAACTGAATTTCTCTATCTTCAATTGAAATTAATTTATCTATGAATTTTTTTAATTTTGTTGCAGCAGTAAGTGGGCAATAGCTTTGTTGAAGGTGATGATAACGAGTATACTTTATCAATGTTAATTGATATTTGTCTTCTTTAAATTTTTCATAAACATTTGTTAAGTTTTTTAACATATCATCTATAAAAACAATACTTCTATAACTTTTATTATATTTTTGGGATAAAAATGATAAAAAGTTTTTAAGAATTAAACCTTTATCATGATATTCACACGCAAAAATTACTCCTCCAATATATGCTGCTTCTTCATAATCCCATCTCTCTTCTACTGTATCCAGTTTTAAATTTATATCTAAGGATGCTAGCTTTTTGAGAGTAGAGGAATTTAGGGTCGGCCTTCGGGCAGTAAGTCCTATGCATTCTCCTCCTTGTTGTTGGACCTTCTTTATAATAGATGCAAGATCAGGTTGAGTAGGTTGTATCTCGGTATGACTTAGCACTAATGTTGCCAAGGGATAAACTCTGTCACCTGCATCTTTTATGCTAACTTTATCCTTATAAATAACGGATTTAACAATGTCATAAAACCAGCAAGAGCTACCTAAAATATTTCCTCCGGAAGGAGTAATAAGCGTATCATCCAGATCAAAAACTAATACAGTACCATCAAATCTCTTCTCTACATTAAAAACTTTTGCATAATCATCGCTTTCTATAAGCACTTCTGTTAAACTAGAAGCCTTCCCTAAATTAAAAAATGAGGCAGCGAAACAAAGAACAAAGAAGTATATAAATTTTTTCATATTATGGCTTTCATTATTATTTTTATAAAGTATATCAAATAGATAATAAGATCTATATTTCCTTAGCTTAATTCTAACCTTACCTCAAACTCGCAACAGAACCAATCAAAGAAATTAAATTTATGATTCATATTTTTTTCTTCTTGCTTATTTTCCTTAAATCTACTTTTAAAATAATAATCCCAGAAATTTTCTAAACACTATGCGGCATCTTTTTTCTGCAAGCTGTCAAATACTGCCCATACGCCATCATCACCATGCCATTCACCTTTTGTTGCTGCCTTGGAATACTCTGTTGCGCGGGCTTCAAAAAAATTGGCATGTTCTACGCCGTTGAGCATAGCACTTAACCATGGAAGAGGGTGTTCTTTTGTTTGCTTATATTCACCTGCTGTGCCGGTAAAATAACCATAGCATGGTGTGAGCTTAAGTTGTGTAAGTCGCCAATCGGCAATGTATCTCACATAAGATTGAATATCTTTTGCCGCCATGCCCTCAATACCTCCTAGTTCAAAAGCAAGTTCAATAAACTTGTCTTCCAGCCCTACCATCATTTTACCAACATCTGTAATATCAGCAGCAACCGATTTTGTGACTGACCCAGTTTCATTTTCCCACTCATGATATAGGCGAATAACTGATTCACAATGGAGTGATTCATCACGCACTGACCATGAAACGATCTGCCCCATACCCTTCATTTTATTAAAACGTGGGAAATTCATCAACATCGCAAAACTAGCGAATAAGGACATACCTTCTGTAAATGCCCCAAACATGGCAAGTGTGCGCGCCACATCAGAGCAAGTACCTATACCAAAGGTTTTCATATAATCTGCTTTTGCACGCATTGCAGCATAATTATGAAAGACTTCAAACTCAACTTGCGGCATACCCAGCGTTTTAAGTAATAATGCATATGCATCAATATGCACAGTTTCCATATTAGTGAATGCTGCCATCATCATTTGCACTTCTAGCGGCTGAAAAATAGGAATGTAACGCTTAAAGTAATTATCACTCACCTCAATATCAGATTGAGTAAAAAAGCGAAAAATCTGCGTAAGTAAATTACGTTCACTTTCAGTAAGGTCCTTTCCATTCCAATCTTTAATATCTTCTCCCAGCGGGACCTCTTCACCCATCCAATGAATTTGTTGCTGGCGCTTCCATGCTGAATATGCCCAAGGGTAGCGTTCGATGTTATATGAGCCAGATGTTTCAAGCAGTCCAACAATACCTTTGCCCTGAAGTTTGCGAGGATCTTGATTGGAATAATTTACTGACATGCTAAACACTCCTCATAGTCAGTACGTTTTGTTTTAAGTTGCTTGGTTTCTTTACCTTCACCCCCCGCATATTCTGCACGTTGAATAGACTTAGAGCGACAATAATAAAGACTTTTTACGCCTTTCTCCCATGCCATCCAATGCAACATAAGCAAATCCCATTTATCAGCATCGGCAGGCAAAAACAGGTTGATAGACTGTCCCTGGCAAATATATGGAGTACGATCTCCTGCCAATTCTACTACCCAACGTTGATCAATCTCAAAAGCCGTTTTATATACATCTTTTTCATCTTGTGAAAGTTGTATAAGGTGTTGTACTGAGCCTTCATTTTCAACAATTGATTGCCAAATGGCATCATTATTAATACCTTTTTGCTCTAGCAATCTCTCAAGGTAGACATTCTTGACTACAAAGTTCCCAGCTAACGTTTTATGATTATAGATATTCGCTGGGATTGGTTCAATGCAAGCACTTGTGCCACCACAGATGATACTGATTGAGGCTGTAGGCGCAATGGCAAGTTTATGGCTAAAACGCGCATTAATATTACGCTCAGCTGCATCCGGACAAGCGCCGCGTTCCTCAGCCAATGTGACTGATGCAGCATCAGCTAAGCGGCGAATATGGCGAAATATCTTTAAATTCCAGCTTTTAGCCATTGCGCTTTCAAACTGAATACCCTTACTTTGTAAGAAAGAATGAAACCCCATTAAACCTAACCCAACAGAGCGCTCGCGCATGGCGGCATATTTAGCACGTGCCATGCCATCAGGGGCAGTATCAATGAACTCTTGCAGTACATTATCGAGAAACCGTAGTACATCCTCTATAATCATTTCGTTATTGCACCATTCATCCCAGGTCTCAGCATTAAGCGATGAAAGACAGCAAACAGCGGTGCGATCATTGCCTAAATGATCCGGGCCGGTAGGTAACAAGATTTCACTGCACAAATTGCTCATGCGTACTTTGAGTCCCAACTCGCGCTGATGTTTAGGCATGGATTTATTAGCTGTATCGATATAAATTAAATAGGGTTCACCAGTTTGCAGGCGCATTTCCACAATTTTCTGGAAAAGCTGGCGGGCGTTGACCTTGCGCAGTACTTCTTGAGATTTCGGACTTCGTAGACCGAATTCTGTATCATGCTTTACAGCTTCCATGAATTCATCGGTAATATTAATACCATGATGTAGGTTCAAGCTTTTGCGGTTGAAATCACCTGAAGGCTTACGGATTTCTAAGAACTCCTCGATTTCTGGATGATGAATATCAAGATATACCGCTGCTGAGCCACGACGTAGGCTTCCTTGTGCAATTGCCAATGTTAAAGAATCCATGACGCGAATAAAAGGAATAATCCCTGATGTCTTCCCAGCACGGCCTACTGATTCTCCCACACCGCGCACAAATCCCCAATAAGTTCCTACTCCTCCACCATTAGAAGCTAACAATACATTTTCATTCCAAGTTGTAACAATGCCATCCAATGAATCACTTACAGTATTGAGAAAACAGGAAATCGGCAAACCTCGTTTAGCACCACCATTAGAAAGGATTGGTGTTGCAGGCATAAACCATAGACGAGAAATGTAATCATACAGTCGTTGTGCATGCTGAACATTATTGGTATACGTGCATGCCACACGCGCAAACATCTGCTGATAATTCTCGCCTTCCAGTAAGTAACGATCATCAAGGGTCGCTTTACCAAAATTGGTTAAGAGGGCATCACGCTTATAATCAAGCGTTAGTTGCGAAATTTCCACTTTAGCCTTTTTAATTGGTGGCTCTGCTGATTTACGATAAAGTGGCTTCTGTTCTTGTGTTTCAGGAAATGGAATAATTCTACGCGTAGGATCGTAGCTAATCAGATGACCATTAAGGTCAAAATCGTATGCTTTTGTCAGCATAATACCCTCTCTTTGTGTAGAGAGCAGGTGGCCGAAAACCAGGAATACAAAAGTGTATTCAGTACTCTCAACCGGTGCACCCCGCCCGATGTTTGTTATTAGTTTGTCGGCAGGTCTCCTGACTTACGGGTCATTACATTTCATTCGACCTTCCCAAAGCAGATTGCTTCAGTGGCATATTGAATGAAACATTCGCCGTTTACAGTTGCGGAGGCAGCTCCGGAATAAAAGTTATTATTTCGCACCGGATTCCCTTTTAAGCTTCTCAAGTTTTAGTCGCAAAGCACCAGACATCTCATCTATAGCACGTGATTGCTGAAAAGTGTCAACACCTAGTATTAAAGGTTTTAACACTGTGTTAAAATTTTTAAGGATTTGAGAGTCAAGGGAGAATGGAAGTATCTTTATGGTGCTATCGATAAGAACGGAGGCACCCTAGACTTCATGCTCTCAAGTACAAGGAATTATCAAGCGGCCTACCGATTCCTTAAGAATGCTTTTAAGAAAACGAGAGTTAATGAGAGACCTCTCAAGGTTACAACAGATAAACACCCTTGTTATGCTCCAGCTATCCAAGCCTTAAAGAAAGAAAAGCTTCTTAAATCCCATGTTGAGCACCGTCAGCATCAGTACCTCAACAACGTTATAGAATCAGATCACAGAAGAATAAAAAGAAGAACAAGACCGATGATGGGATTTAAAAGCTTAGTCTCGGCTAAAAGAGTCATAAAAGGGATAGAGGCGATGAATATGATCGTTAAAAAACAATCCTGTTTCTTTGCAGGAAGCATTCATGATCAGATTTATTTTATTCATCGGATTTTTAATATCTACACCCCAACTATGTCCAAAATTTAAAAAGGTCTGTATTTCCTTAGCTTAATTGTAATCTTAGCTCAAAGTTGCAACAGAAATAAATTTGCAATACTTCTCTTTAAAGTAAGAGAGCCGCTTTGGACAAATATATAGTATTCAGCAAACATTTATCCAAAACTAACTCTAACCTCAACAAATGTGAAGACAGGCTTATTTTCTTTTTGAGGAATCACTCGACTCAGTTGACTTGTTTGAAGAAGGCCTAGGTTTAAATGTAGCAGTATTCTGAGCCAATTCATGAGCTTCTTGATGTATCCGAGGCATGTCTGCTTGCATTTTTCCTACCTCATGTTCTATATGAGCTTTCATTTCATCGATCGATCCTTGGTCTTGAGGATTTGTAGCAAAACTATAATTATTAAAAGCACCGATGGCTGCGAGTGAAAAAGATGAAATTAAAATTTTCTTTAAAGACATAAAAACCTCCATTTTTATTTATGATTGAAAATATTATAAGTTAGTCTAACTAATATTTAATAACCTATAATAATCTTATTATTGATATTTATTATTAATAAATAGTATATATATTGTAATATTTTTTATTTTTATGCCAGTAAAAGTTATTTCTTAAATTTATATATTTAATAATTATACATAAAATATGCTATTATTACAGAGATTATAAATGACTAAGCTTACTCTTGGAATATTATGTACTGTAATTCTCTCTCATCTTGGTCTATTAAACGTAATTGATTTATAAGACCGAGATCAAATTTACCAAGCTGCCTATGAAAGGGCTCCGTCAACTTAAGTGGAGTGATTTGTAAATAGGCAAGAGCTTAGCCTATTTTAGGCAGCAAGTATCTTCAGAGCCGCCTTGAGCCAAATGGCCTTGGCGGCAGAAAAAGCAAGGAGCTGGTCAGAGGCTTTCTTCTTGTATCGACCAACCTCTACTGAAAATAGGTTTCTTACCTTTCCCATAAGTGACAATAATCTTTAAGTTGCTTGAGGAGCCTTAAACTTTATCAAAATCTTCTCTTTCCGCCGTGTTGGCTGATGAGCATTCTCAGCTCGATTGTTGAGTCTTTTATGCCTTCGATACTCAACCTTAGGACACATAAAGCGTACAGGCTTAATATAACTTTTCAGCTTATCAGTAACAATTAATCTAGGGGTTGGATAAGATCTTAATAATCGACTGAGAAATCTAATGGCTGATTTCTTATTCCGATGTTTTTGAAGAAAAACATCTAGCTCTAGTCCTTCTCGATCAACAGCTCGCCAAAGAACAAACCATTGTCCATTAATCTTAATATTCATTTCATCTAAATGCCATTTATCATGAGGTTGCCTCTCTCGCTTCTTAATAAGATTTAAAAAGTGATGAGCAAATTTATGGCACCATTCTCGGATTGTTTCATGACTGAGGATAATTCCTCGAAAAGTCATCTGTTCTTGGATATCTCTGTAGCTGTTATTAAAACGATGAGAATGCCATATGGCTTGATTAATAATAGATAAAGAAAACCGGTGACGCTTAGGCGCTTTAGTGAGAGACATCAAACAACCTCTACTGAAATTCACCTTTTTTCCAGCTCTATGCTTATTTGCTCAAAAGCCAGTGTTCTGTATCATACTCCTTCAAAATTGATTAAAAATTATATTAAATTGCCATATGTCTTTTTGGCAGTTATAAGTAGAAATTATTTCATTCAAAAATAGGTAATAGCAATGAAGCATAAAGTTTTCACATCCATAATAAGTCTTGTTCTTTTTTTCTCAACTGCTCTGCCGAGCCACGCAAGCCCTATGGCTGAAGAGCAAGATTTATCTGCTCTACCAAAAACGATCCCTTTAAATAAAAGGAAGACTATTTCCTCTGAAGCTGATAAAGAAAACCAACAAAACATGAGCAATCATTATAAAAAGCAAAAGCCCTCAAAATTTAAAAAGCAATCTTCAAAATCGCGCCCTAAGCCCTCTCCCCTTCTTAAACTTAAAAAAGAAATTGAGTCCTTAACAAGAAGCATTGAAGAAGCTTATTCAACAGCTTCAAGGTTGGATCTTTTCCAAAGCTACAAAGCTTTTAGGAAGCTACGCTATCCTGAAGAAGTCTGGCATACCTTAGGGCAACAAATAAAGGCAGAGCAGTGGCCTTCACAAGAAAGCTGGAAAGAAATCATTGGTGGCCAGCTCTTTTTTCCAGCTTCTCGACTTCATGACTGGCAGGGATCACCTTATACAGAACATTTGTTACAACGCTCAGATATTCTACATGGCTGTATCTTTGCAGCTTCCTTTCAGCACTCCTTAGGTCTTTTTTATACCACCCATATTTTATGGATGATAAATCGCTTCGATGATGACCTTAAAAATGATAGAGAGCTCAATAAGCCTAACTTTTATACCCGCATGATGCAAAAAGCATGCTGTGAATTAGAGCAATGCTTAGACAAACCAGATGTCTGTTATGCTTTAGGGCAAGGAGATATCCTGCCGACATCACTATCAGATAACTACATTAAGATGAATGCTATTGAACTTTATGAGAAAGGGAGCGACCTTAAAAACCAATGTGCTGCTTTAGGCTTAAAAGCATCAAGAAGAGGATATACAGGATCGCCTATTGAGGCTTTCTTGGCTTTAGCTCGTCAAGGATACTTGCCCGCTTATATAGAAGCTGCTGAGCATGCTCAAAAAGCAAAACAAAAAGAAGTAGAAAAGCTTATTTTAGAAAAAGCAATAGAACAAGACTATCCCTTGGCATGGATTGACCTTGCGTATTGGTATGATAAGCATGGCCAAAAAGAAGAATCCTTAATGTGCTTAGAAAAAGCTGCTCAAGCTAAGGTTTCTTATGGTTTCATAGGTTTAGGATTTAAGCTAGCTGGGGATCGTTTGCATCGCTTGGATATGGAAAAATTACAAAAAACTTCTTCCTTAGATCTAAATCAAGCTTGTGATTATTTCAAAAAAGCTGGCGAACTCCATGATCCTCATGGATATGAATATTTAACAAACCTTAAGTTAGCTCTTTCTAGGCTTAGCCAAGATAAAGAAAAAGCTTTGTTCTTAAAAGCTGAAGCGTTAGAGGCTGCTAAGCAAGGGTGTGCTTTAGGGTGGGAAATGTCTTACTGTAGCCTAGCAACGCTCCTATCAGATGAAAAATATATAGACGCCCTCAAAGTATATGGTGCTCCTCCTAGTGAATTACCTGCTTCCGTTGAAGCCTTCCTCAATAAAGAAATTGGGAGTGAATTACCAAATCAGAAAAATTAAAGGTTTCTTTAAAATCAATAGACATTAGAAGTTTCGCAAGAAGTGCTTTATTCAACCTTAAAGTTGAGCACTTCTTGCAAATTAAATCCTTTCTTAATCATTCTTATCCTTTTTCCCTCTTACACGCCCTTTTTTTCTTGCGGGTTTCTTTTCAGAGGCTTTTTCGGGCTCTTCTCCTATCTTCTCTTTTCCAAGACGACGTTTTTTTGAAACTCTTGTGGCTTTTAAAGCATCTTTTCCCTTTCGTTCAGTACTTAAAGTGCTAATACTGTCACGAGCTTGCTCAAACTCTCTCTTTGTTCCTTTAACTTTCTCAAGCCTCTTGTGACTTTTAGCTCTATGACGAGGTGCTTGATAAGGAGATAAAGTTGATGGTTGGAATGCTGTTGCCTGCTGGAGGCTTTCAAGGCTAAAAGATTGCTCAAGGTTTTCTATTTCTTCTTCCTCAAGTATTATTTCTGCAACCTCTTCTTCTAGAGACCCTGGTTTTTTTCCTTTTCCCTTAGATAAGGTATACTTTCTCTTAGGGCTTAATTCTTTTGACTTTAAATTTAGAAGTTGACTTTCAAGCTTAACCTCGCCTGGCATGGGGAGGGTAAAGCTTAACGTCCCACTATTAAATGTAGAAAAGAGAGAGTGGTATGTTTTATGTACAATGGCTTTTCGGCCCTTAGACTGTGATTTTAAGGCATCCTCTTCTTTTTTATCTGAGACTTGCCATACCCAAATATCATGAGGTTCAGTCTCCGCAAGGGCAGACGATTTCTTAAAATTGTTATAAGCTTGTAATGAGGGATGACCATGCATTGTGCCACAACTAAAAATAACATGCTGAGGCGCCGCTGATTTTATCCATCTTAAATTATTACTCCCATGCGTTTTAGCGCCATGATGATCCGCTGTGAGGATCGTACACTTCAAAAAATCAAGATTGTCTTCATAGTTTCCAAGAATACGATCCGTCGTTATATTTGTTGCATCACCGGTTATAATAATGGCGTGCTCACCAATTTGCAGCTTTAAAACTAAGCTGTCACTGTTGTCATCATCTTCAAGACAAGACCGCTGAACCCTCTCTTTTCCAACTTCTTGCCAATGGGTTGGATTGACAGAGAGAAGGTAGGTTTTAATATGCGGGCCAAATGGTAAGGCTTGCTCAAATTCTTTTAAATGCTCTTTAGGCTTCCACCCTTCTTCAGGATCTGAGAACATTTGAGGCGCATAAGTGCGTGTGCTCATATCAGCAAGAGACTCAGAAACTAGATCTTCAATTAACACTACAGGTTGTTGAGTTAAAAGAGCGGGAAAATAGACTCTTGCTTCTTTCTTAGAAATCTGTTTTTGGAGCCAACCTCTGAATGATGAACTATATTTTCCTGGTAGCCCTCCTAAGACAATATTATGTATTTTATCTTCATCATTTTCAAAAATATCTTCTGCTAGGTTATAGTGATCTGAGTCAGGGTGAGAGATAAAAAATGTCATAACCTTAATAGGTGCTGTATCTCTTCTAGCCCCTAGAGAATCTCTTATGCTTTGTATCATTCTGGCTTTGATACTTTTATATTGTTGTACTTGCTTTTTCCCTAAAGCTTGTGATTCTCCTGGAGAAAGATGGCGGAGGACACTTTGCGGAATGGTAGAAGAGGAAGAAGAGCTGGGTAGGGGTGAACTAAGTGTAGCTTCCTTCTCACCTTCTTCTAAAATCATTTTTTCTGCTTTACTCATAAAATATTCTTGGCAGAAAAGCTCTTTTTTATAAGCAGATGAACCAGCATCCATTAAGAGATACATAGGCTCTCCATATTCAGGACTATATAACTCAGCTGTCATACAACTTCCTTGCCCTATATTATGGGCAGTAGCTTTAATATAGGTCTTTACTTGCTCTTCTATTACAGAAGAAGAAGCAAAAGAATTTATGAATAATAACAGTAGAAAGTACACAGAACTAATCATACGCATAGCATTTTCCTATTTGATAATATTTACTTTTATATAAGGATGCTATGGAGGAATTACAAGCACTCAATTATTTTAAATTAAAACTTAAGAATCTTCCGTTATATATCTTGCATTTAAAGTATGATATCTGAGTTTTAAAGTTTTACAAATAAGAGAGTTTTTATATTTAACTTACAAGCAGTATTAAATGAATAAGATAGTACAATCATCTCAACCTCAACAATTTCAAGATGTATTACAACTTATAACTGAGGCTAAAGAAAAAGTATGGAAACAGGCTAATAAAGTACTTATTGAGCTTTATTGGGATATAGGACGATACGTAAGCCAAATGACAATCGAAAATGGTTGGGGTAAAAACACTGTTCAAGAAATGGCTGAGTTTATTCTTGCGCAAGATCCTTCTATAAAAGGATTTTCTCCTCGTAATATTTGGCGTATGAAACAATTTTATGAGACTTATCAAGGAATTGAAAAACTGTCAGCAGCGCTGACAGAAATTTCATGGTCTAATCATTTACATATACTTTCCAAGACAAAAACCATAGAAGAGAAAGAATTTTATTTAACTTTTGCTTCCCAACATTATTACTCTGAGCGAGATTTTGCTCGTCTTATTGATAGTGGCACGTATGAACGTACGCGTTTGGCGGATAAAAAACTGTCAGCAGCGCTGACAGAATTTCCTATAAATACGAAGGGAATTTTTAAAGATAGTTATATCTTTGAATTTCTAGAAATCCAGGAACATTCAAGAGAACATGATTTACGTAAAGCGCTCCTTCGAAACTTTAGGAAGTTTTTACTAGAATTAGGACCTGATTTCTCTTTAATAGGAGAAGAGTATGTTTTGCAGGTTGGAATGAAAGATTTTCGGGTTGATCTTTTAATGCATCACCGAGCTCTTAATTGTTTGGTCGCGATTGAACTCAAGATTACAGATTTCAAGCCAGAGCACTTAGGAAAATTACAATTTTATCTTGAAGCCTTGGATAGACAAACTAAAAAACCTCATGAAAATCCAAGTATTGGGATTCTGATATGTAAGACCAAAGATGAAGAAGTTGTTGAATACGCCCTCAATCGGCATTTATCACCAACCATGATTGCTGAATATGAAACTAAGCTTATCAATAAAGAGCTATTACGACAAAAAGTACACGATTTAACACAATCTTTGGCTATATCAGCGTCAGAAAGTTTTGATGAATAGCAAGGTCCTTAAATGGCTGTTCGGAAAGAAAATCAAATAATAAGAGGGTTCTTCCGCACCGTCATTTTAATAGCAGCTTCGCTTTTTTGTTTTACCTTGTAGAGATCATATTCTAATTGTAATTCTAGCCAGAAGCGGGGAGTTGTCCCAAAGTATCTTGCAAGCCTAAGGGCTGTGTCTGCTGTAATCGAACGGCGACCGTTCAGAATATAATTAATCCTATCCGCTGTTACATCAAGATCTCTAGCCAACTTATTTTGGCTCAAACCATTAGGGATCATAAATTTACGTTCTAGGTAAGAACCTGGTGATTCAGGAGAAATGTTAGGTTGTGTATTCATGTATTATTTACAGTTTGCCATTTGCTATCACCCAATAGTAGGTTAAACATAATAAAATGTCAAGAAGTGGATATTTATACCCAAGTAGAAGTTACTCATAGATATGTAGTCTGCTTTCTTGCTAGCTTATCTGTGGCTTAGGAAATAGGTCACTAGTCGAAAAAACATTAGTTGGAGGAACTATTATGAATCGTTATAGAAAGATGATTTTCAGTATACTGTTATTTTTTATTTCTACATTATCAATTGACTCTACTGTCTTTGCCTCTCATACAAAGTATGTATGTGAAGCTGATGGAATAGCTGATCTAATACATGTTAAAACGATAAAAATAAATGGGGCAGGTGAAAAGACTATCGAGCAATGGATAAATTTGATTATGCAAAAAGAGGAAATAGGCGATAACAATACTGCTAAGGCAAAAGGAATATTGGGAGAAATTGTTGTGCAAAAGCTTTTTGAAACAACTGGGTACCACATTATTGAGAATGAAGCTCATAGAGTTATTGGCTGTACCATCACAACGAAAGTATCAGCTAAGGGAGAAGGAATTGATGGTATATTCCTTCAAGGTCAATATTTACCCATTTTTAATGAAGCTAAATTTCGGAGCAATGGGTGTAAAAGTAGCGATCTCCCATGCACTAGTTATGGTCAAGAAGCAAGCATCCAATGGTATAGTTATCATTTTAGCCATTTGAGATAGAATTCAATGACAAAATCTCCTCAATGTAAGCATGTAGATCTTGAACAGTTAGAGCAAGATTTCCATAAAGGAGACATCCTTAGGACTATGACTTTTTTAAATAAAAAAGGAAAAATTGATCTTTATTATATTAAAGATAAAAAAGAAAAGAATAATGCAAATGTAAGAAAGTTTTTAAAGAGCCTTTGAGATTTTGATGCTTCATTAATAAGTCATTTTTTTCTAGTTTTTATCCTAATTAAGATTTGATAAGTGACGGGGTCTTTGTGATTCTGTCATTATGAACCTTAATTTAAGCCTCCAACCTACAATGCATGCATATATTAAAAATTATAAAATTCTCTAAGATTATTACAAACAAACAATTAAAACTAATCTTCATTTTTTAAAGAAAGGATTAAAGACTATCTTTTTTATGCTTAAGATTTTTAAGCATAAAAATTATTTATCAATTTTTATTAATATTTTTAGATACTTACCTTATAACATTTTCCATAATTAAGATTTTATGACACTGGAGAATGTTAGTGCTAAATAATAATGTCGTATTTTTGCTATTTAGATACTTCGAGGGAAATGATTTGAGGTGAGATTTAATATTTGTTTTTCTTCTTATAATTCTGTAGCCTATCAAGAAGACATAGTTAATCAATAAATATGTAGGGGGCTAAAGTATAAAATTAATATCTAAAAAGGTAATACTAGGACTTGATGATCAACTATTAGTTTCAGGAAAATTTTATCAGCGGATGTACAAAATATTCGCCTTTCTCTTCTTTCTTGCTTGCATAAGTCCCTTAACTTCAGCGGCTTCCCCTTCTTTAAAGGAAGCTATACAAGATACAGATTATCTGTTTTTAATTGATGGTGGAGGGTCTAAGACCATACTTCAAGTTGTTAATACTAAAACAGAGGTTCTCGACCTTGAATATAAAAAACAGAATACACCCTCTATTTTATCTGGGCCTACAAACATTAATGTTGTCGGGTTAGAAAATGTAAAAAAGAATTTAATAGAGCTTTTTGAAGAGATAAAAATTGGTCTTGAGAAAAAAGAACTGTCAGAGGTTGTCAATAGGTCAGCTATTGTCTGTGGGATAGCAGGTCTTGCCAGTAATGCAGATTTAGAGTCTACAATTCGAGCACTTTTTACTTCTTTTGGTTTTTCAGCATCTCGTATAGCTCTTTTCTCAGATGTTATTCTAGCTAAGCACTTGATAAGAGATGAAGGTGCTATTCTAATTTCTGGGACAGGATCCATTTGTTTTGCAAAGTCATCCAAAGGTGAAAAACGTATTGGAGGATATGGGTATGCTCTTGGGGATGAAGGGAGTGGTTTTTATATTGGAAAATTAGCTCTTCAAGCAGCTTTTCATGATGAATTTGAGCATGAACCTTTTGCCATTACAAAAGAAATTTGTTCTCAGTTTGATGTTACTTCTGCAGACCAAATCATCAAACCTTTTTATACTGGGAAAATAAATGCTTCAGATATTGCAAAAATTGCGCCTTTGGTTTTTAAGGCTGCATATGCTCAACAAGATAAACGTTGTCACGATATTATTGATACAAATGCGAAAGCCTTGGCAGCCCTTGTCATGCGAGCTGTGAAAGAAACTACTTGTCCTGACTTTCCTGTCTATTTGATAGGAGGAATTTTTAAAAATGAGAATGCTCAGGATTTTGTTAGAATCATTCAAGAAAATGTAGCCTATGCTCCTAGGGTAAATTTTATAAACGTTGCTCAAAAGAATGTTGCGTTAGAGGCTGTTATTTCCATGAGGGATGAGGGATAAGGGATAAGATTTAAGGTTTTTAAAAGGTTAGGACTGTAAGGAATTTTGTTTCCTCCTGACCTGCCTTTTTAACACTTGCATGGCCACCCTTAGATGCAATTTCTTGCACCTTTTCTTTAGGCATAGAAGCAAAACCTTATTTTCATTTCCAGTTTACTGGTAAGGATTAAATGTGAAGTAGCAACTAACTCTAGATACAGACCATTCATCATTCTTTCCTGATGAAATTCTCTGCTTTAAGCAAAAAAGAACAGCATCAAACAGCCTTACCATTCATCATGACCGAATCCTCTATTTGATAGAAGATACTCTTGTTAATAGATCCTTACGTCGCAAGAAGATCATGCTCCATGAATATCCAGATGGTCATCTAAGTCTTTACGATACCAGACGTTACAGCAGGAATTGGCCTTTGAACCACAAACCATACAATCAACATTGCTGAAACCAAAGATCCCAAACAAAAACTGACTGTTATTAATATAGCTCAATTGATTAAAGAATTTCCTTCTTTAATTAGCTCCAACACAATTAAGGTACCGAGTCCAACTTGGCAATCTTCTAGCTTCTTAATAGAAAATTCAAGGGGCTCATTCCTTAGGAACTTTAAATGGAAAGAGCAATAAAGATCCATCAGCTGATAGCCATGCTTTTGGTATTAGCCATAATGGCTTAGTCATTGTTGGGGCTGCCTATGATGGGAGTGAGCAATATCAATCAAGAGCCTTTAAATGGACTGCTGAAAAGGGGATGGAATCTTTAGGAGTCGTGAAAGGCAAGAATTGTAGTTGTGCTCAAGCAGTAAACTATGATGGTTCAGTTATTGTTGGGTTTGTCGATAACTTTAATATTAATAAGTTTATTCCAGGAGGATATGAAACAAATCATAAGAGAGCTTTCAGGTGGACTGCTGAAAGAGTGATAGAACTTATTGAGAATTTGCTAGTTAGGCCTAGGATCGATTGCACTTATATAGATGAATATAGCTCTGGAAATATCCTGACTCAATACAAGAATGCTTTTCTAAATCGGTTGAAAATAATGCTATGGGGCATGAATCAGGAAACACTTTTGCCGCCTAGATGGATATTAGATGAGGTTACTGCGATAACACCCAGTGGGGTTGTGCTTGTCGGACAAGGAGAGTATGAAGGGCAGGTGCGAGCATGGCGAGCAATTATCCCAAGAGGTAATTTATTTTAAGGTCTGTACAATGGTAGGCATAATTAGTTGCTGTCATGGAATGCATCTTAAGGAAGCATAACCTATAGATTTGAAAATTTAATTTCAAATAACTAGGCTCCAACTATATCCAAAATTTAAAAGGATCTATATTTCCTTAGATAAAATCATCCTTTTGTTCAAAGTTGCAACATGTATGTTGCTGAGGAGCCTATGAGAGAGTAGCTAAGCCTTGTAGGCTGGAAGAGGTGACTCTGTATTTGCAACAAGACACCAAATCTGAGGTTCTGATAAGAGCCCTCTTCCAATTGGTCTAGAGCTGAACAGTATCTTAAGAAAAGGTTCTACCTTATTCTGAATTCACATGACAAGCTAAAGACTCAAATAATCATATCAGTAGAGGGAAGGAAAAAAAAGATGAATGAGGCTATATTAGGGATAGATGTTTCTAAGAAAGACCTTTCTATCGCTCTTCTCCTCCATACGTCTTATAAAAAATACAAGGTCTCTAATAACATTAAAGGCTTCATAGGTCTAACAAAGTGGCTGCAAGCACAAGGTATTGAACAAGTTAAGGCCTGTATGGAAGCCACAGGAAGCTATGGAGAGAAGCTTGCAGATTATCTCTATGAACAAGGACATCAAGTTCATATTGTTAATCCTGCTTGTATTAAAGCCTTTGCCAGAAGCAAGCTTAGTCGCCATAAAACAGATGAGGTTGATGCTCACCTGATTGCAGAGTATGCGAGCAAGAATGAGTTAAGAGCCTATAAGCCTAAAGAGCCCATGTTAAAAGAATTAAGATCTCTTTATCGATGCTTGCAAAACTTGAAGGAACAACATACTCAAGTTGGAAACTTCTTAGAAACCAAAGACTGCCTTCCAAAAAGTGTTGAGAAAGTTTATCAAAACCTCATCAAGCATATAGAGAAGCAAATTAACGTCGTTAATGTTGCTATAGACCAAGTGGTCTCTTCAAAAGAGAGCTTAAACCAGGATTGTAGGAACCTTCAAAGCATTCCAGGCATTGGCAAAATAACAGCCATAGCTATTCTTGCAGAAATCCCTGAACTTTCTTCTTTAGAAAGTGCCAGGCAATTAGCTGCATATGCTGGTCTTACGCCATCTCATAGAACATCAGGGACTTCTGTTAAAGGAAGATCTTGTCTTTCTAAAATAGGTTCTTCTTCTTTAAGGAAAGCTCTTTATTTTCCAGCTATCGCAGCTAAAAATCATAATCCGCTTCTTCAACCCTTTGTCCAAAAATTAGAGAAAAAAGGTAAACATACTATGGTGATTATAGGCGCTATTATGAGAAAGCTTCTCCATATATGCTTCGGGGTGCTGAAATATAAAACAGTTTTTAACCCTGAAATTCTTAAAATTAATCCTTGATCCTTAACACAGTATCACAACCCTTCCGTTTACTTTGAAGCTTCCAAAACCTGTTAAACGGACTTCCTCACCTTTTGCAAGCGCCTGTTTAATGGACTCAAAGATAGCATTGAAAGCTTGCTCAGCTTCTTGTTTTGAGGCAACTACTTTTGCAATTTCACTAATAAGCTCAGATTTATTCATCTTATATCCTTTCATTAAATTAACAAACCTTATCATGAATTAGAATTTAGTAGAATAGGGAAGAGCAGGGGAGTGCCGCCAAACAATATAGCTGATGTATTATAAAATGATTATGTTCATTTTCTTGTTCAGGTTGTTCCTAGTTGCGATGTAAGAAAAATAGTTATGATCATATAAAGTTAAGCAGCTTCTAAGAGATTTTCGGTTTTGTCCACAAGCGAAGAAACAATTATAGAGTGGAGAGCTATGGTCAGATGGTTATTTTGCAAGTACTATTGGAAATCATGGTAATGAAGAGATGATCTCAAAGTATACCGAGCATTAAGGGAGGTAGGATGTCTTAAATGCTATCAGGCGAGTATATTAATGAAAAGATCAGGGAAAATTTAGTTTTATGATGGTTCTTGAATAGGGCATAAATTACTGCCTATTTATTAGAATCTATAAATTTCACCCTGTTTGATTGTATTTGTTACAAAGCATAAAAATGAATTTTATAATGCACATTTTTTCTTGATGTTAGCTATGAGTTGTAAAAAAAGAAATATTTCACTTTAGCTAAAAAGAATAAGCAACTTATTGCTGACAGAGACAATCGAAAAAAATTTAATGCGTTCTATAATGAATGCTGCTAACTTTTGCTTTTAACATTCGGGGCATGGGGGCATCATATGTTTAAATTATCTATAAAACTACTCATATCATTAGTAGGGATAATGTCTTTATCCTATCCTTTAAAAGCTTCTCTAAATGAAGAGCAACGGGAAAAGTTACTTGCATTTTCTTCATCTGGGAAAACAAGATTAGCTAATCTTGCCATTAAATATAATTGTCCTATAGATGAACTTCTAAAATTAATAGAAGATATTGATCTCAATGGGGAAGATGTGAAGCTGCGACAGGATGTAAATGGCCTTTTGGTTGTTATGGGAAATATCACTGGAGCAACTCTCACGACAAAAGGCACAAGTATTAAAAATACTATTAATTCGAATTCTCTTACCATTGCGTTAGGATTGGCTACTGTTGAAGCAGATCTTGGTGGAAACGGCGATTTACATACGCGTGCTCAGGCTTTACAACAAAGATTACAAACATTACTAAATATTATTAATCAGGCAAGAATAGAAGTTTATGGCAATAACGCTCCTGATTTAATTCCAGCTATTCAAGTAGTCCAGAATATTATTCCTGGTATTAATTTAAGGGATGGTGCCCAGCTAATGGTAGCAGATCGCAACCAAGCCAGACAACACTTACAACAGGCGCAAGATGTTATTACCCAAGCTAAGACAGAGATTAATAATGGAGCAGCTTCCTTGCCTGAGGCGATGACGCAATTAAGGACAGTTGTTAATCCTGCAGTAGGCTCTAATATTCTTCTGGCCACTCAACAAATTGTAGCAGACCGTGATCAAGCTCAGAATGATCTACAACAAGCTCAAAATGATTTACAACAGGCGCAAGATGTTATCACTCAAGCAAAGACAGAGATCAATAATGGAGCAGCTTCCTTGCCTGCAGCAATAACACAATTAAGGACAGTTGTTAATCCTGCAGTAGGCTCTAATATTCTTCTCACTACCGAGCAAATCATAGCAGAACGTAATCAAGCTCAAAATGATTTACAACAGGCGCAAGATGTTATCACTCAAGCAAAGACAGAGATCAATAATGGAGCAGCTTCCTTGCCTGAGGCGATGACGCAATTAAGGACAGTTGTTAATCCTGCAGTAGGCTCTAATATTCTTCTCACGGCCGAGCAAATCATAGCAGAACGTAATCAAGCTCAAAATGATTTACAAACTATGCAGCAAGGGGTCCAAAATCTGATAAATATAATTACTAATAATATAGCAGGAGCATTTCGTACCCAGGGGGCCTTTCCACATATACCTCCAACTGGATTAAATAATTTAAACGATATAGCAACTTACATTAATAATATTAACTCATAAGAAGTAAATTTTGAAGGAACTGAACATGATTAAAACATCTAAATTGCTAAGTCTTATAGTATTGACTTTTCCATTTTATGCTAAAGCTGGGGGGATTAAAAGTTCTTCAAATAGCTTTTCTGTTTTAGTGCGAGGAGGGTATATGAGTGGGGAAGCTAAAACAAATCGTGCTATCATTTCTAGAATAGCAGCTTTAAACAGCATAAAAGACTCCTCGAATATTTCTATCAAGGGTGGCGCTATTGGTGCTGGCATTTTATATGCGCATCTTTTTGATAATAAGCTTTATAGTGGAATAGAGCTAGAAGGCTCTTTTGATCGTGCAAAAGGAAAAGCTTGGACAGCAATAAATTATGGAGAACCAGTAGGATCTACTTTTAAAACAACTCATAGCTATGGTGCCTCTTTACGTTTAGGATACCTCTTTAAAGAATGGCTCCCTTATATAAAGCTTGGAATTTTAAGATCAAAGTGGAAATCTGAAACAGAAATATTGCCTTTATTGGGGAAAGGAAGCACATCTAAGTATTTAAATGGTGGTAGTTTTGGATTTGGAGTTGAAACCCCTGTTAACAAAAACATATCAGTAGGGGGGGAATTCTCTCAAGCTAGATATAAAAAACTATCATATAATATAATGGATAAGAATAATATTGGAAGTGTGGCTATAAAATCTCTATCACATGTTAATAAAGCTACGGTTTATATTAAACACACCTTTTGAAATACTTAGAAATAAATAAAGTTATACCAAAGAATTAAAGCTTATATTATAATTAAGAATTTTTCATTGGTAATTAAGTCATTGATTAATAATAACTTTATATAAAATTTTATATTTATCCCATATTACAAATAAGTATTGGCGTCAATAATCGTATATGATACTGTTGCCTTTGTGCAGAGTGCTATAGGGGAGATTTTACCATGCTTAGTTTCAAAACATTAAGTATACTATTTATTATAAATATATTTTCTCATCAGCTTGGTGCGACTGAGATTCAAGAAGATTCATATAAATCACGCTCAAATAATTCAGCAATTCGGCAAGAAGCAGATTCACCCCCCTCATTAATCAGTAGCGTTTGGAATAAATTAGCAACGGCCTTCTCCTCTCTCTTATCAAAGACCCATTTGTCATCGACGAAAATACAAGAACCAAGCAATATATCTTGGCATACCATTATGAAAAGTCATAACTCTCCAGGATGGCAACAACAAGGAAGTAAAGTGCTTTATCATGTGGCTGAGCTTAGCTATGATAACCTCAATGACTTTTTTTTGTATCTTAATACAAAACTCTCAAATCCTTTAACTGCTGATGAATTCAAGAAGCACCTCAACTCGCATCATGAACTTATTTTATCAAATTTCAAAAAAATACAGGAAATTGAAGTTAACGATAAAAACCTTCCTCAATTTATTGAATCATATATTGAATTCTATTCGACGCTTAATAAAGGAACTCTACCATCTTTAATTAAAAAAGATTGTGCTTCTTCTCAATACTTTTCTGATGAAGAAAGCCAATTTGAGGAGCCTAATTTATTTCGGCAAGGTCTTCTTTTATCTAAATGCTTAAAAGAAATGTCCTCTTATGAATGTCGCCAGGAAAATTTACCGCTTTTAAATATGGCTGTTAAACGCCTTTACAGAAAATTGGATGGGGGACGCCTTCAGGAAGATTCTATAAAAGTACTCAGAAGGCTAGGGGTTAATATTGATTTACCAAGAAATATAAATTGGTCCCGAGCAGCTACAGGAATTACTTTTTTGCTTCTTCTGGGTAGCGCGAATATCCTTACGCCTGTTGCAGCACAACGTCCTCAATTATTAGAGGATGCATGCAATGGATCTTATAAAGAGTGCGAGAGTGCCTTTGCTCTTTTAAATTGCTGCGGTTATGAAGATGGAATTGATTCCATTTTAAACTTTAATAATTTTGATGGATATTTACAGTTTGCATTAACAAATCCTATAAGACGTTTTGCATTAGGTGATCCATTGCAAGGTTTAATGCCTAACTTAAACTCTGCGGGGTATTACTCTGAGATTAACAGTTTTAGAATAGGTACACTGCCTTTAAGTGATCTATCCTTAGAGTTTTATAATCTTTACGGCCCAGGCATTGGCCATAATAGAACTCAAATTAATGGAACATCTTATCAAGATACTTCTTATCACATCTATGATGTAAGAAATATACAACCCAATATAAGCATAATTGATACATCTGCCCAACAAGGATCTTTAAGTTTTTCTTATTTAGATCAATTGCCAAATAGCGAATTTTTACTTCTCATAGTGATGAATAATGATAATACTTTCGGTATAGGAAATGCTGTTTTAAGACCTTCAAATGGTCCTTCTTCTCTTTTATGGCAACGCCTTATTACAAATCAAACAGTTGCTAATAGAGTTAATTCCAGCAAAATCTCTGCAACACCATTAAATACAATTAAACCCTCAACAGCGTCTGAAAGAGATAATAGATCGTTTGCTAATTTTTTAAGCTCCTTTTATTCAGGCTATGTCGATAATCCAAGTGGACAAAATAGCAGATCAATACAACAATTTGCTGAAGATAATAACCTGATTCCAAGTAATATGATCAACTGTCTCCAAAGACTTGGACTCGACCCGCTTGCATGCTCCAGCTATCTGCCATCAGCAAGTTATGCTCGCCTTACATATTATTTTGTGGAGAAGTATGCAGGATTATATACGGTTACAACTAATGTTATTGATGGTCCTATGGTCGAAAAAATTATTAATCATCAATTAAACTCAACAACCATACAACAACTTACGCACTCTTATCAATGGAACCCGACTCTCCAAGAACCTAATACAACACATAAAGTTACTCTTAATTCAATTACCTCACTTCGTAGTAATTTAACCGAAGGTACAGTTGAGAAATTTGCAGAACTTTACCTTCCTAACTCAACAGCAGCTATTGTTTTGCGTGTCTCTCAAAGTTCCAGTGGGAGTCCGGTCAATTATTATGCCATTTTAGGACCAGAAATTATCGCAGCAGCAGCTCCCACTTCTTCTCCGACACCAGGGGGAAATAGTGGCTCACCTTCTTCATCTTCAAACGATTCTACAGTCATAGGAGCTGCAGTTGGGGGAGCTGTTGGTGGAACTGTATTACTTGCAGGTGGCACGACCTTGGCCGTTATTCTTGGCCTTAAATATCGTCATAACAACAAGAAAAGAGCTTTCGGCAATGAGGATATAGAGTTGGGTGAACTTCCCCCAACTACTCCCGCTGTGGCTGCTGATGCTTTCACAGCCAAGGGAGAAGGCGTTGAGGCTGGAAGGATCATTATCAAAGGGGCAATGCATGGCCATGAATATGTGCTTCTTCCTGACGTAGACAGGCGTGAAGCAAAAGAACTTAAAGTTCTCGCCGGCCTTAACATTGATTTTGAAGATGATGAGGAAGATGAAAAGAAAGTAACTTTAGGGGCAGGAAATTTTGGACGCGTCTTCCCTGCAAGGCTAAGAGGGACAAGACAATATGATGCGATGAAAGTGGTTGTCGGAACAGAAAATGTAAAAGCTTCTCGTCGTGAAGGAAAACTACAAGAAAGCTTAGGTCAAAAAGAAGGTGTTTTACCTTTGTTAGAATACTTACATTTCAAGCCAACCTCTGACAATAGAAGAGACATAAAACAACTTTTGAATGCAACTTTTGGATCAACCACCATTCGTGGTCAAGATATGACAAAGCAAGAACTCTTATTGCAAGTCACCCCCTTAGCGGCTCTCGGCAATGGACAGGCCTTCCAAGATAAGCTTGCGCTTCTGCCCAATAATAAACTCAAAGATCATCTGTTAACACACTTTGCTCTTTCTCTCTTAACAGGGCTTAAAAACATGCATGATGATGGCATCTCTCACCTTGACGTCAAACCAACCAATGTTCTTGTGCATACCGATGGATCAGTTTATGTCAGTGATTTTGGCTGTGCTTTACAAAAAGACAACCTCAAAGGTGGGCTTGGTGATTTTGCCTACTTCTCCCCTGATCGTATGGCCCATTGCCGTTATGCAATGGATCGTAAAGGCCACCAATTTGAAGCCACAGAAATGGCTCCCTATTTCTCTGGAAAAGCCGCTGATGCTTTTGCGGCAGGGATCACTTTGTTAGAGATTACCAATAATGAATATCCCTTTGGTTTTGAGAAGAATGTCATAGAGATGCTGAACAAGCGTGATTCAGATTATTATGAAGAATATTTTGAGGACGCTTACGAGAAGGTTGAAAAGAATTTTAAAAGTCTAACGATCCTTCCTGTCCTCAAAGGGTTGCTTGAATCTAAACCAAGGAAGAGATGGACAACAGTCAAAGCTCAAGAAGAGCTTCTCAAATTGAAGCCAAAGTCTTCCCCTAAAGAGCTATTCGTAGATTTCATGAAGGCACTGTCAGAAAAGGAAACACAACCCGCTAAAAAGGAAGCCGTCAATACCAATATTGCTCCTGCCAGCAGCTCTGCAACGACTTCATATGCTTATGAGGACAAACTCCCCTCGCAGCAAGCTTATAAACAAGAGGTCCCTTCAGAGTATGTGGATAAGCTCCCTTCACCATCAAGATATGGAGAAGAGTTTCCTTCCCTTTATAACGACTTACAGAAGGAGTATGAAGACAGTGATAGTGAGCTAAGCTCTAGTAATGAGAGTGTTGAAGCCCCTTATGTTAAGGCTTATAACGATAATACAGAGGATACAAGGTATACTGTGCCGAACTTAAAGCCTTATGATAATGATAATCATCCGTCAGCGACCTATGAGGAGCCAGACTTAAATACCCGTGATGATAGTCGTTCTATGTATTTTACGCCGAAGTTTAAGCCATAAAGGAGCTTATGAATTTCACTCTGCAATAGAGGGGCTCTTTTCCCCTCTATTGTTGGAACTTAGGGAGATATATTGCAGCCTTGCCAACTAAACAAATACGGTTGCCAATATTTCCTGGTATGGCTATGGCTGGAACAGGGACAAAACTTGCTATATTTGCAAGAGTACAAAAGCCATCAAAAAACTCCATAGGATGATTTTTAACCCAATCAAGAGCAGAGAGTCCTAGCCTTTGTGAATGAGCTAGTATTGCACTATAAAGAGGCTTTAATTGAAAGTCGTCTGAATCAACCAACCTAAGTTCATCCTTCTCCGTCAAGCCTAAAGCTAATAAGAGAGATTGAAGACTAGGATCCGTGGTAATATCTTTCACTTCCTCATGATCTAGTGCCATGCCAGAAAGCACAGACACCAACATCCTACTGAGGTCTTGAACACCGCCAGCAGCCTCATAAAACCGCATCAACGCCCGAATGCGATCTTAAATCCCTTCTCTCAGTTTTGATAAAAGGCGCTGACGATCATTAAATGCCCAATCTAAACCTTAACTATAAAGAAATTCTTATCTTAAGTAGACTATTTAACAATAGATTCATAATGCCCAGAAAAAGTAAGCACCGTATCAGGGATTTCTTTACATTTCTTGGCTAACCGTATAATATCATCAATATGCGCTTGATCACCAGGATTTATAACTTCCTTACGTATACACAATAATTCTTCAATAATGGCATCCATATCGTTAGCATCGAATACGCTTGGGTCATTATATTCGACTTCTCCTAGATAAGGAAACTCTGGATTATCATAGCCTTTGACAAGATAAGATGCATTATTCTCTCGCGTTATATGCTCTATTAATTTATGCTCTTCAGGTATAATAATATCATTTCGGTACCGCAATTTTATATCAATATGCATATTCATTCTCTAATATGTTAATGGTCCTGGAAAAACATTAACTAGATTTCCTTCTGCATCGGTTAATATTGTCACAATAGAAGTGGGTTTACTTCCATCTTTTGCAGGTAGTTTACCAATTATATTACCGACATCCACTTCTCTAACATATGTTTTATCATGACCCATTTTAGTAATAGGCGTCTCAATAGTCTTTTTATCGCTTAAAATAGATCTTACTCTTTCGTTAGAAATTGTAAACTGAGACTTATTAGTGCGCTCAGGATTCATATGTTTTCCCCATATACTCTCAACCCCGGGTTTAGTCTCTCCTTCTACACGTTTATTGGGTTTACCTATCCCTTCTACAATATTGATTCTTGATTGAGATCGGGGAGGTACATAAAAGGTTTGGCCTTTAGGTGCTGAAGACGTTGAACTTGAAGGTCCTGGTTCTACAACTGAACTTGCTACTGTAGGCTTTCCAGTATGTTGTTTACTAAAATAAGCTTGGATCTTAGGAAGGCTTTTCTGCGCTCCTCTTATCCCACAAAGCGCATTGGCCCCTTGCAATCCAAGTTGTGCGTAAGGATGCTTTGTTGGAGAAAAGGGTATTATTTTATCCAAAAAATTTACAACGGATACTCCTCCACAAACAATATTAAGGAAAGTATCAGGATTCTTTATGATCCATTAAACTGCCGTGGTCTGGAATCCTTGAGCCATGGCCGTAAGAGAATGATAGAGCAGCTTTTGAGGATCATCCAGAGTTTCAACCAACCCAAGCGCATCCTTCTCTGGCAAGCCTAAAGCTAATAGGAGAGATTGAAGACTAGGGTCAGTGGTAATGTTGCTCAGTGATCACTCCCATACAAACCTGGGGTTCTTGTCCCCCAAAAGGCATCATTCTTTTTACAAAGTTCAATTGACGCAGGACCAAGCAGCTTAAAAAATTCACTTAATGCTTTTTCATCCGTTCCTAAACTGTTAATAATACTTTCAAAAAAGCAAACTTCCAAAGCGCCTCTTATTTCCTCATTACCTTGATAAGCTAATTCTTCAGCTATTATGAAAACTTTTTTAATTTCTTCTATATTTTCTCTCTCGTTTTCTTTTAAATCTTCATAAAAGTCTACAAGCTCCATTAACTCTCCACATAGAGTCGGATTTCTCCACGGTTGATCTTTAAAATTACTATGATAATTTTCTATCCTAGATCTAAAATTAGGGAGTTCACTTAGTATATAATCTTTATAATTTTGCTCACTAAATTTCATCCATTTATTCTCCTAAAGCATCTCTAAGATCTCTCAACACATTTTCAGCAGCGGCCTTATCTTTAGTATGTGCATTTGGGTTTTGGCTAATCCATTTTTCAAGCTTGCTCACTGTCTCTTGAGCTTTTTGAGTATGAAACTTGCCTTTAACTGGTAAACCCGTTTTTATTTCGTATCTAACTGCATCAGCAGTGCTTCCGCTTCCTACATCCGCAGTTGTCTTATAATTCCACTCTATAAGCTTTTTTAAACTTGCATCCTCAACATGCGGCGCTTGCATTTCTTTCCTCAATTCTACTTTCTGTTTTTCATGCAAAGCAACATTTTTTGGTGTTTGAGAAGATCCATGGAGTGCTTCCTTAGTACTACTGCTTGAAGAGCTTATCCCACCAGTCTTACTATCATGCTGTTTGCTGAAATATGCTTGGATCTTAGGGAGGCTTTTTTGTGCTCCTCTTATTCCACAAAAGGCATTGGCGCCTTGCAATCCAAGTTGTGCTAAAGGATACTTTGTTGGAGAATAGGGTATTATTTTATCCAAAAAATTTACAATGGATACCCCTCCACAAACAATATTAAGGAAAGCATCAGGATTCTTCATGATCCACTGAACTGCCGTGGTCTGGAATCCTTGAGCCATGGCCGTAAGTGAATGATAAAGTAGCCGTTGAGGATCATCTAGAGTTTCAACCAGCCCAAAAGCATCCTTCTCTGGCAAGCCCAAAGCTAACAGAAGAGATTGGAGGCTAGGGTCATTCGTAATGTCGCTCACTTCCTCGCTATCCAGCCCCATGCCAGAAAGCACAGAGGATAACATTCGGCTGAGGTCTTGAATGCCGCTATAAAAACGCATCAGCTCACGTATGCGATCTTTGATCCCTTCTCTCAATTTTGATAAAAGGCGCTGGCGATCATGAAAGGCTCGATCCAAGCCCTCGATCTCTTCAGGGATGTCTATAACGCCTTTTTCAATGACTTTTTGAGACCTTTCAGAAGTCCGCTTCTGAAAGACATAGCCTGTCTCGGTTTTCCTTATTAATCGTTGCAACCCTCTATCTTGGACATAATGATGGGTGATCGTGTTTAAATAGTGGTCTGTATGATGGACCATATCTACAACAAGCCTGCGCTTTTTCGACAAAAAGCGGGCATTTCCAAAGACAAGCTCTTGCTCCTCAAGCGTGAGAATATCGTCGATCATCGCTTTAATTTGATCATCGGAAATCACCATGCCCAAAGATTTAGGCTTCTTGCGGGAGCTCAGTGTGATGCTACTTATACTGCGGATAACACCGCTGTTGTCCATCTCATTTTGAGCTCGAATCTCAGAGGGTAGTGACAGGCGAACTTCACCCTTGTTGATCCAATCTTGAACACTCAGGCTTGATGTCATCGCACGCGCACTCATGCTGCCATGATTGATCATGGAAGGCGTGGTACCGGTAATCGGGCCTTCAACATTGAGTTGTTGATAAACCTCAAGAGGCGCTTCATCAAGCTCTAGCTTTTGGGCCTCAGTAAAGCGATGAACACGATGGGTCATGTGTCCAATCTTAAGGCCTTTCTCAGCAAGTGTAACCCCATGATCATCAATCACATCTTTTTGGTAATGAGGTTCAGCCTTTTCATCAATGAGTGGCAAATATTCTTGATACACGCTTAGAGACGCTATCCCCGTGTCATCCCCTAAATGCAGGACTCCCTTATTGAAAAAGTAAGATTGCTGCGACTCCATGCCAAAACACTTCAGCAAACGAAAATTATGAATTTGTGAAGCCTGGAAGTAAGAAAAATAAAAGCAAGAATCTGCTTGGTTAATAAGGGTTCCTGTCGTTCTAAAGCTCCAAACTTTATGCGCTTGGTACCCGGTCTCTGTTCTCAGAGGCATAAATATGATATCGCCATTTTCTTTCACGGCAAAAGCCATTCTAGAATGATCAAGCCCAAGGTAAGACCAAAAAATAAGATCATTGTGTCGTTCTAACTGGAAGGGACCTTTGCGCACAGTCTGAAGCTGGTCTGGCAGACTGGTATGATCTAAGATAATGTTGTTGTTTTCACGTCCAATAAAATAAAGACTCTTATCCTCAAGCTTTTCGACTTCAAAGGTGACATCTGCTTGAGAAGCACCAGGCCAAGGATTATAAAGAGGTTGTGGTGGAAACTTATAGATAAAACCGGGCTGAGAAGGAAGTTCCTTTCTCACTCTCCTTTGTAAAGGTAAAGAGGGCGATGGTGACTCACTTTGAAGTGAAGATTGTGGAGCACTTGGTTGAATTAAAGTATAATCTTTAATGATAAAGCGAGACACCCCTGGCTCTAGCAAATTATTTGTAAACACAAGGTAGATACTTTCATCATCAGTTCCAAAGGGAAGCTTGAGCGTATCCTTAACAAGGGCGGGTTTTTGATAGTACTTAGAGGCTAAAAATTTCTTCTTATCATGGGAGAGAAACCTTACAGCAAAGCCTCCTTCCTTAAGATCGACTTCAAAAGCCACCTCAAGAGCAGAGGCCAGCGTCAGGGGAATCGGCTTGGTGATCAACTGATAATCCAATTTGCCAGGATTGGTAATAACCTCAATTCCCTTGTCTGTGCGCTCAACCTTTTGAGGAGAAAAAGGTGTGAGGATCTTTTCAGGAGAAAGAGGCGACTGAGTTAAAGCATAATTCTTAATGATAAAGCGAGACACACCGGGTTCTAGGAGGCTGTTTGTCAACACAAGGTAAATACTTTTATCAGAAACCCCAAAAGGAAGTTTGAGCGTATCTTTAACAAGACCAGGTTTTTGATAGTACTTAGCGCCTAGGAATTTCTTCTTATCTTGCGAGAGAAACTTTACAGCAAACCCTCCTTCTTTGAGGTCTGCTTCAAAGCTTAGCTCAAGAGCAGATGCTAACGTCAAGGGGATGGGCTTGCTGATCAACTGATAATCCCATTTACAAGGATTGGTGGTCACCTCAATTCCTTGATCTGTGCGTTCAACCTTTTGGGGTGAAAAAGGTGTAAGAATCTTTTCAGGAGAAAGAAGAGACTGAGTTAAAGCATAATTCTTAATGATAAAGCGAGACACACCGGGTTCTAAAAGACCGTTCGTAAACACAAGGTAAATACTTTGGCCCTGTTGCAAAAAGTTTTGTCTTCGTTCAGAGTTTCTAAAAATTAGAGGACTATTGGATGAATGATTTTAAGTGGCGTCATTTTCAAGGGGATATTATTCTTGGATGCGTAAGGTGGTATTGTAAATACGGGATCAGCTATCGGGACCTTGAAGAAATGATGGAAGAAAGAGGCATTACGGTTGATCATACAACTCTTAATAGATGGGTAATCACTTATGCTCCAGAGATTGAGAAAAGGCTCAGGTGGTATTGGAAACCAGGGCTTGGCTATAGCTGGAGAGTTGATGAAACTTATGTAAAAGTTAAGGGTAAATGGGCTTACCTTTATCGAGCTCTTGATAAGCGAGGGCGTACTATAGACTTTTATCTTTCATCGACAAGAAATATCAGTGCTGCCAAACGGTTTCTTTCAAAGGCTTTAAGAAAGTTTAAGGAATGGGAAAAACCAAGTAAAATTAATACAGATAAGGCACCTACTTATGCTGTAGCGATCAAAGAATTAAAGAAGGAAGGACTTTGTCCTCAAGACCTTGAGCATCGACAGATTAAGTATCTCAATAACCTTATTGAAGCTGATCATGGTAAACTCAAACGACTGATTAAACCAACTCTAGGGTTTAAATCTTTGAAAACAGCTTATGCAACGATTAAAGGGTTTGAAGTGATGAGGATGTTTAAAAAGGGACAGATGGATCTTTGGAAATATCGCCAAGGACTCAAGGGAGAAATCCGTCTCGTTAACCGACAATTCAGTGTCTATACTGTTTAATTGAAAACTGCAAAAAGACCTAAATCTGCTCAAATAATATTTTTGCAACAGGGCCGTTATTTTTAATATCTACATCCCAACTATCTCCATAATTTAAAAAGATCTGTATTTCCTTAGACTAAATTGTAACTTTATCTACAAACTTGCAACATGTATGTTGCTGAGGAGCCTATGAGAGAGTAGCTAAGCCTTGTAGGCTGGAAGAGGTGACTCTGTATTTGCAACAAGACACCAAATCTGAGGTTCTGATAAGAGCCCTCTTCCAATTGGTCTAGAGCTGAACAGTATCTTAAGAAAAGGTTCTACCTTATTCTGAATTCACATGACAAGCTAAAGACTCAAATAATCATATCAGTAGAGGGAAGGAAAAAAAAGATGAATGAGGCTATATTAGGGATAGATGTTTCTAAGAAAGACCTTTCTATCGCTCTTCTCCTCCATACGTCTTATAAAAAATACAAGGTCTCTAATAACATTAAAGGCTTCATAGGTCTAACAAAGTGGCTGCAAGCACAAGGTATTGAACAAGTTAAGGCCTGTATGGAAGCCACAGGAAGCTATGGAGAGAAGCTTGCAGATTATCTCTATGAACAAGGACATCAAGTTCATATTGTTAATCCTGCTTGTATTAAAGCCTTTGCCAGAAGCAAGCTTAGTCGCCATAAAACAGATGAGGTTGATGCTCACCTGATTGCAGAGTATGCGAGCAAGAATGAGTTAAGAGCCTATAAGCCTAAAGAGCCCATGTTAAAAGAATTAAGATCTCTTTATCGATGCTTGCAAAACTTGAAGGAACAACATACTCAAGTTGGAAACTTCTTAGAAACCAAAGACTGCCTTCCAAAAAGTGTTGAGAAAGTTTATCAAAACCTCATCAAGCATATAGAGAAGCAAATTAACGTCGTTAATGTTGCTATAGACCAAGTGGTCTCTTCAAAAGAGAGCTTAAACCAGGATTGTAGGAACCTTCAAAGCATTCCAGGCATTGGCAAAATAACAGCCATAGCTATTCTTGCAGAAATCCCTGAACTTTCTTCTTTAGAAAGTGCCAGGCAATTAGCTGCATATGCTGGTCTTACGCCATCTCATAGAACATCAGGGACTTCTGTTAAAGGAAGATCTTGTCTTTCTAAAATAGGTTCTTCTTCTTTAAGGAAAGCTCTTTATTTTCCAGCTATCGCAGCTAAAAATCATAATCCGCTTCTTCAACCCTTTGTCCAAAAATTAGAGAAAAAAGGTAAACATACTATGGTGATTATAGGCGCTATTATGAGAAAGCTTCTCCATATATGCTTCGGGGTGCTGAAATATAAAACAGTTTTTAACCCTGAAATTCTTAAAATTAATCCTTGATCCTTAACACAGTATCAGGGCCGTCTAATCTTTGACAGATTTCTTAAATAGGGAAGTTCTTTTCTTGATAAAGTTACTTAGCCGCTAAGGCTTTTGGAAAGTCAGGATTATTAGGCTTTCTTCTCTTCTTAAGTCGAACTTGAGAGTGTTCTTTCCCGGATCATGCTGGATATTACTATTATTTAGTTTTAATTGGCTCCATATTTCCTTAGCTTAATTGTAATTTTAGCTCAAAGTTGCAATAAAACCCATATTATCAATAGGAAGATACCATGTTGAAATTTTGCTTTAAGAAATCTTTAAGATTTATATTTCTTTTAACTGTGTTGACCACAAGCCTTTTAGCCTTTCCGTCTGGTACAGAGAATGAAGATTCCCCACCCATTCATAGCGCCCAGCACATAGAAGATCTACCTGATGAACTCTACGTGGTCATCTTTTCGTTTCTCAACCAAAAAGATATCCCTTCTGTCACAAGCACAAGTTTAAGATGGCAAAGGTTAATGGACGATAACCAACTTTGGAGGGAATATGCCAAGAGAGCGCAAATCATTTTAAAAGAAAATTCTGCTCAAGAAAGAAATTATAAGGCCCTTGTGAGGGAGCATTGTACTTTCTCTTTTACAGACCTTGGCTTCTTAAATGGAGGAAGTGAGAGCATTGCTTTGGGGGTAAGTTCTGATGGTTCAGTGATTGTTGGCGAAGCAAAGGATGGGGCAACGCAGCATCAACGGCGAGCCTTTCGCTGGACGGTTGAGAAGGGCATGGAATCCTTAGGCACCTTAAATGGCGGACGCAAGAGTTGGTCTTACGGGATAAGCGCTAAGGGTTTAGTGATTGTTGGCGAGTCAAGAGATGGGGCAGCTCAGGATCAACAGAGAGCTTTTCGCTGGACGGCTGAGAAGGGCATGGAATCTGTTGAAAAGGTGCTCACAGAGAAAGGCCTTTTATCGGCTGTGTTGCAACTTTGAGCTAAGGTTACAATTAAGCTAGGAAATAAAAGCTTTTTCAAATTTTGGACATAGTTCGGGTGTAGATATTAAAGATGCGATGAATAAAATAGATCTGATCATGGATGCTGCCTGCAAAGAAACATGATTGCTTTTTAACGATCATATTCATTGCTTCTATGCCTTTTATGACTCTCTTAGCAGAGACTAAACTCTTAAATTCCATCATAGGTCTTGTCCTTCTTTTTATTCTTCTGTGATCTGATTCTATAACATTGTTGAGATACCTCGTCTGACGGTGCTCAACATGAGGTTTAAGAAGCTTTTCTTTCTTTAAGGCTTGAATGGCTGGAGCATAACAAGGGTGTTTGTCTGTTGTAATCTTTAAAGGCCTCTCATTAACTCTTGTTTTCTTCAGAGCATTCTTAAGAAAGTTATATGCTGCTTGATAATTACGTTTGCTTGAGAGCATGAAGTCTATAGTCCCTCCATTCTTATCAATAGCCCGATAAAGATACTTCCATTTCCCTTTTACCCTCAGGTAGGTCTCATCAAGATGCCAAGATCTGCAGAAGGTACGCGCATGCCATCTGATTCTTTTCTCAAGTTCAGGGGCATACTTTTGCACCCAGCGATAAAGAGTTGTATGGTCAACCTCCACGCCTCTTTCTTCCATCATCTCTTCCAGGTTACGGTAGCTTAAGGGGTACCTTAAATACCAGCGCATGCATTGTAGGATAATGGTAGGTAAGAATTGTCGATAACGGAAATCTTGATGTTTCATAGGTAGCACCCAAAGTTATTTGACCTTTAAGTTTACTCCCTTAGCTCAAAGTTGCAACACAGCCGCTGTAACTGCTAAAATGGCAAGAACTGTTCATGCCATTATAAAGAATAAAACAGATTATCGCCCCTTCTATATTCAAGGGAGCGATACCAGGCGGAAAGACCCCTCTCTGTAAGAGCCGTAAGGGCGCTTAGGAGACCCTGTAGATAATGTTTGGGCTTTCTGCTTGGAATTGTATCTCTTATTAAGGATGGTGAGGGCTGAGAATCTTCTGACCCTGTGTTTACTATGGATGAGAACTTCTTCCGCAAAGTAGAGTCCGCCTGCTTGACTTATTTAAACTCATGAGGGCATACTCATGATATGAGGTTTCTGCCTATTAACCCAATATCTTCCTAATATAGGACGTTGTCCGAACGAATATACTCAGGGATGCCTCCTTGAATAAATAAATCACTTAATGTGTCTATAATATCATTTGATGTTAAGTGATACCCAACCTTGATGGATAAACATTTTCTTGTATATTCATCTATAACTGTGAGAAGGCGGATCTTCTTGCCATTAGCAAGACGATCAGCTACAAAATCATAACTCCAAACATGATTTGGCCAGCACGGCCTTAACCTTAAACAAGAACCATCATTAAAATAGAGTCTTCCCCTCTTAGGCTGTCTCTGGGGTACCTTAAGGCCTTCTTCTCGCCATAAACGTTCAACTCTTTTATGGTTTACATGCCAGCCTTCTATTTTAAGCAAAGCATGAATCCGACGATAGCCATACCTTCCATAGCGAGGTGCTAACCTAATAATAGCTGTTCTTAACGCTTCCTCATTATCTTCTTGTCTAAAGCAATATCTCAGCACCGAACGGTGAATGCTTAAAACCTCACAAACACGCCTTTGGGAGATCCTTAACTTTTGCTGGATCTTAATAGCACATTGCCGTTGTCGTTCGGTGCTTAAAATTTTCCCTCTGCAGCTTCTTTCAATATCAACTTATCTAATGTTAGATCAGCAACAGCTCTCTTGAGACTTGCATTCTCCCGCTCAAGCTCCTTAAGCCTTCTTGCTTGATCAACCTTCAAGCCCCCATAAACCTTACGCCATTTGTAATAAGTCGCATCCGAGATCCCTAAGTGACGAAAAATCTCAGCAATACTCTTGCCTTCGGACAACAAGACATCACTCTGACGTAACAACCCGATTATCTGCTCCGCTCCATAGCTCTTCTTCATAATAGCATCCTCCAGTTGATCTCTTATACTAACTAAAAACTGGAGGAATTATACGGGGCAAGGTCAATAGCAGGGCTTATTGTTGTATAGTTAGTGTCGCATTATGGAGACGCAGCTCTTGAATAGTATCTTGTTTTATATTCGTATTTTTTAAATTAAGCTGCTGAAGACTCTTTAAGGATTTTAAAGGATCAAGCGATTCATGATCTAATGCTAAATTATTAGAAATATCTAGGCTCTTAAGCGAAGATAATGTTGTTATGGTGTGTAAAGCCTTTGGAGCCAAATGATTGGTGTTTGCTTCTAAAACAATAAGATTAGTTAAATTAGATAGCCCTTTTAAAGTATCTCCTGTATCAAATATAATCACTCTGTTCATCTTAAGGCTTGTAAGAGTTGTAAAGTTTGATAACAACTCAAGCTGTAAAGGATATAAGAGATGCCCGGAAATATTCAGACTTCTTAAGGATGCTTTCAGGCTCAAGTCTTTTAAAGTAAGTGGAGATTTTTCTGCTTTAATTTTAGAGATGTCAAGAGACCTGAAAGGTCGCCCATCTTTTATAAAATTTACTATTTTTTCAGGAGTAGGATTTTTTATAACTATCTCTTTATCTTCTCTCTCCCATATGTGCTGAACTATTTCAGTAAATTTTTGGGACACTGCTTCGCAAGCAAAGAGAGTTTTTGAATCCAAATAGCTAAAGATATAAGTTATTATCTCATCTGGAAGGTGAGTTAAAGTTATAGAAGAGGGGCTTTTATTATTAGTGGCCTCTTCTCGAAGATCACTTGCTTTAAGAGAAGAGATTAGTAAAAAGCTCAATGTTGAGATTATAACAAGAATATTTGATAATTTCATTTTAATTCTCGAAACACTTCCTATGTAACAGGAAAATAATTTAATACAGATAAAAGATATTCTCATATTTCTTATTCAATATAAAAATATGAGAATATTTTAATTTCTTAATCATTGTATACTACATTTTTTATTTTCAGGCTTATGACCCTTAATATCTTTTTTGACATTTTCAAGTATTTTTTCCAAGTCGTTTATAGGAATAATTCCATGGCTATGATATTGTTCTTTAAGGTCACTTTTACCTATCTTACCTAACTCAATCTCCATCTGTTGTTGTGCATACTGTTTCTTTGCAATATCATGCATGGCATTAATATTGGTTCCCTGCAGAGCCCCTCTAACTAGCAAAAGCAATTCTACAGAACCAACAGACCTTTGAATCTTTTCTAATTCATTTCCTCCACCAGTTTGACGCAAAAATTCGCCATCCATTATAGAAAGGCTTAGAGGAGTAACTTGATTTGAGCTTACGAGGCCATATTGAAACGTATGCTCAACATAAGGACAATGATCTTTATCCAAATCACTAGCGTTCACTATAGATAAACTCAAAGAACCGGATAACAAAGTAACGGCGATGTGCTGCAATATATATTTTTTCATAATTTTACCACTCAATAATATAAAATATTTTTTCGTAAAAGCATTTATGCTTAGTGTTTATTAAAAAGAAAAAAAGTTAATTTTTAATTAATCTAACCTGAGTTGCGTTTAAGGAAAGTGTTTGAGATAGGAGTGGTATGAGGTATTCTCTATTTGAAACGATAGGGAGCTACCTCATGGGAATAGATTATGATACTTTATTTTGGTTTGTCGACGATTTTTGTAAAGGCTTTGAGCCTTGGTATAAGAAACAGTTGATATCTGGTCATATGATCAGTCGCCGCAGAGAAGGCCATCTAACATTATCCGAAGTTTTAACAATCTTAATTGCTTATCATCAATCTGGGATGGCTTGTTTTAAATACTTTTCCTGAATTTATATTATCATTATCGTCATCTGTTTCCAAAGCTTGTGCATTATGCACGTTTTATCAAACTCATTAAGCAAGCTTTTCCGGCTCTTATTTGTTTACTCAAGAGCTTAACAGGAGAAATTACAGAGTACTTGTTTATTGATTCCACTCCCATAGCTGTTTGTCATAATTTACGAGAAAGGAAACATAAAGTTTTTAAGGAATTGGCTGCGAAAGGAAGAACTTCAACTGGGTGGTTCTTTGGGATGAAGATTCATTTGATCTTTAATACTCATGGAGAAATTGTTCGCCTTGCCATCACGCCTGGAAATGTTAATGACAAAACCCCTGTTGCAGAGATGGTCAAAGGCATAACAGCAAAGCTCATCGGGGATAAAGGGTATCTCTCTCAGGAGCTCTTCCAACAACTGTTTGAAGGTGGTGTAACTCTTATCACCAAAATTAAGAGAAACATGAAGAATATCCTGATGGATACTGCAGATAAATTGATGTTGATGAAACGGTCCTTTATTGAAACTATATTCTCTTCTCTAAAATCCCTAAATACCTTAATCCATCACAGGCATCGTAATCCTATCAACACTTTTGCTCACCTCTTAGCAGGCCTCATCAATTATCAAATCAGAGGTGACAAACCATCTCTGCACAGCATCACAACACTCATCACTTAAACGCAACTTGGGTTAATCTATTTCATGTCTCTACAAATTTTTAGACGATAATTTTATTAGGCGCCGTCAAGTTAATTGGAAGGATTTATAAATAGGCAAGAGCTTAGTTTATTTTAGGCAGCAAGTATCTTAAGAGCCGCCTTGAGCCAAATGGCCTTGGGGGCAGCAAAAGCAAGTCGCTGGTCAGAGGCTTTCTTTTTGTATCGACCAACCCCTACTGAAAATAGATTTCTTACCTTTCCCATAAGTGACAATAATCTTTGAGCTCCTTGAGCTGATTTAAACTTTATCAAAATCTTCTCTTTCCGTCGTGTGGGCTGATGATGGCGCCGTCAACTTAACTTTTGTAAATTTTTCTGATAGTTTTTTTTACAGTTGCAATAAAAATGAGTTATTTAATGTCTCTCACTAAAGCGCCTAAGCGTCACCGCTTTCCTTTATCTATTATTAATCAAGCCATATGGCATTATCATCGGTTTAATAATAGCTATGGAGATATCCAAGAACAAATGGCTTTTCGAGGAATTATCCTCAGTCATGAAACAATCCGAGAATGGTGCCATAAATTTGCTCATCACTTCTTAAATGTTATCAAGAAGCGGGAGAGAAATCCTTATGATAAATGGCATTTAGATGAAATGAACATTAAGATTAATGGGCAATGGTTTGTTCTTTGGAGAGCTGTTGATCGAGAAGGACTAGAGCTAGATGTTTTTCTTCAAAAACATCGGAATAAGAAATCAGCTATTAGATTTCTCAGTCGATTATTAAGATCTTATCCAACGCCACAAGTAATCGTTACTGATAAGCTGAAAAGTTATATTAAGCCTGTACGCTTTATGTGCCCTAAGGTTGATCATAGGACGCATAAGAGATTAAATAACAGAGCTAAGAATGCTCATCAGCCCACACGACGGAAAGAGAAGATTTTGATAAAGTTTAAATCAGCTCAAGGAGCTCAAAGATTATTGTCACTTATGGGAAAGGTAAGAAATCTATTTTCAGTAGGGGTTGGTCGATACAAAAAGAAAGCCTCTGACCAGCGACTTGCTTTTGCTGCCCCCAAGGCCATTTGGCTCAAGGCGGCTCTTAAGATACTTGCTGCCTAAAATAAACTAAGCTCTTGCCTATTTATAAATCCTTCCAATTAACTTGACGGCGCCATCTACACTTCAACTATGTCTAAAATTTAAAAAGGCTTTTATTTCGTTAGATAAATTCTACCTTTAGCTCAAAGTTGCAATAGAACCAAATATACTAGGGAAGTAGGCGTGGCTAGGCAACAGTAATTTTATCATTAAATATTTTAATTTTAATACTAACTTTCTAAAACTCAACCTGTATCCAAAATCTGAGTTTTATAGAAAACTTTTACCTTTAATAAAACTAAAAAATGTCAACAGGTTGATTATCAAATTCAAACAAAGCTATTCATAATCCTTATGAAGGATAACCATTATATCATAATCATTGTGACGCTGATCACCCCAATTTTTCTTATACGTACATGCCTTATTATTTTCTTCAGCTTTAGGGATAGTTAAAACACTAGTCTTGGTTACGACATTTCCAAGTCCGTTGTTAGTTTTATCTTTATCAGTGAACCTTACTTCAGTATTATTATATAGTATGCCACCTACCGTAATAGGTTGAAAAAGGTAATGTTGATTGTGCATTGTGTTTAGTACAGGATTAGCAGTTAAAGCGGTGAACGGGATTTCTTGCGGACAAGAAAAACAATTTTTACCAAATCCTGCACCTAATACAAGAGAAGCATACACAAGTTTGTTGTTAATTTTCATTATAACCTCCTATTGTTTACAGATTAAATAATAGGGTGAAAAAGTTAATAAAGCTTAAAGGACTCTGTCTGGTTTTGTTGCACTTTGGGGTAAGGGAGTAGACTTGAAAGTCAAATATGAGAAAGCTCCTTCACGTATGCTTTGAGGTGCTGGAATATAAAACAGCTTTTAACCCTCAAATCCTTAAAAATAATCCTTGATTCTTAACACAGTATTACAACCCTATAGAGATATTTCCATTTTCCTTTTTGCAAGTGGTCAGCATGCAAGGATCCTGCCAACGTATAAGCATCAGAACGCCCTCATCAACCTGTTCAGTTTCTAAAGTCTACTTCTAGAAAAGTTTCAAAATCATTTTTAGGGTAAGTTTTCGTAAATTATTTTTAATAAATTTTTCATATATTATTGATATCTTACAGTTCTAATAAGAAAATATGGGAGAAATATAATGCGTAAACATTTAAATTTAAGGAAGCTGTTTGCATTAAATGCATCAATTATGGCGCTTACTTTTTCAACTGCAACCTTAGCATCATCAAGCCAAGGGCATAGACTTCCTGAGGATGTGTGGGGGGTTATTGCTGAGTTCTTACCTGCTTCTGATGTAAGAAGCTTAAAGGCAACCTGCAAATCTATGGACGAGCCCTGCCGACTTGGCTTCAAGAACAAAACCTTTAATCTTTCAAAGTACAACTTAAATACAGGCATGAATTCGCTTCTGACGTTGCTTGAAGAAGTAACTCCAAGAAAGCTCATTTTTCCAAATTCAGCTACGCAAGATCAGATAAGAACGATTCTTGAGAAATGCCAAAATATTCAAGAGCTAAGTTTAAGAGAAGCTAATATTGATGATATTACCATTCTTCATAACTTAACAAATTTAAAGGTGCTCAGCTTAAAAATAAATGATAGAAATCGAGCGCACATAGTTGATTTGCTTAAGGCACTTCCTAGTATTGAGAATGTAACATTCTACGGAAGACGCTATGCAAAAGCTTTACAAGGCCTTAGTAAGCAAGCTTCGAAGCCTGGGCTTAAATACGGCTTTGTGCATTCTATTGATGATTAGCAGCCTAAGCACAAATAGTATCAGCTTTACTATCAGATAAGAGTAAAGCTGATATTCTGTCTGTGTTACTTCTTTAAGGGGCATCGTCAAGTTAACTAAAGTAAGATGAATTTATAGTTGATATCTAATATTTTAGGCAGCAAAAGCAAGTCGCTGATCAGAGGCTTTCTTTTTCTGGCGTTGATGTTATAGCTCCTTTCTAAACTTTAAGCTTAAGTCGCTTAAAAGCCAGTATCCATATCATCAACGCTAGAAGAATTTAAAACTTTAAACTTTCTCATAAAGACTGATAACTTTTCTGTTAAAAAGATGTGCGAGCTGGTAGGTAAAACTAGATCAGTTTATTATAGAGCTTTTAAGCTGAAAGAAGACATTGAGAAGAAAGCAGAAGAGCATCTGTAAGCCGCAGAAAATATAAGAAAATAGGATATCTTCAATCTTT
>CP008938.1 GCA_000743035.1 Candidatus Paracaedimonas acanthamoebae | reverse complement strand
TTTTATGTCCATATAGAGTATACTCTAACCTGATGTCAGGGAGAGGGTCGTAACCCTGTCAGAAATAAGTAGGGTTAAGAATTTATTGACAAATGCTTGCCAACCTCTTAGACTCTATCTTGACAATTTTGTTTATTTATCATAAAAAGGATTATTATGTCTAAAGGTAAAATACTTGGCTATATCCGCGTCAGCAGCTTTGGCCAAAATACAGAACGACAACTCGATGGAATCCCTCTTGATAAAGTTTTCACTGATAAAGCATCAGGAAAAGATACCAAAAGACCTGGATTAGAAGAACTTCTTCACTATGCAAGAGACGGAGATACGATTGTTGTCCATAGCATGGATCGATTAGCTCGTAATCTTGATGATTTAAGGGAGCTTGTAAAAGGTTTAACAGAGAAGGGGATAGGTATTCGATTTGAGAAAGAGCAGTTAGTCTTTACAGGTGAGGACTCCCCAATGGCCAAGCTTCTTCTCTCCGTCATGGGCGCTTTTGGAGAGTTTGAGCGCGCCCTTATCAGAGAGCGTCAATTAGAAGGCATTTATCTTGCCAAGCAAAAAGGACTTTATAAAGGAAGGAAGAAAAAGCTGACAGAAGAAGCCATAACAGAGCTTAAGGAGAAGGTTTCTCAAGGACACAGTAAATCAGCCATTGCAAAAGAGCTTAATATTAGTCGAGAGACTTTGTATCAATATTTGAGAGGTAATTAACTCGAACATTGCATATATAATATCTATAATCCAACTTTGTCCAAAATTTAAAGAGTTCCATATTTCCTTATTACAACAGAAGCTGCAAGAACATACTTTCTCATCCTAATTTGTGCCCCAACGCCATAGAGTGTATAAAGGAAATTACTTCCTTCTTACTTTATTTGTCTTCTTTTTTAAGCCTAACCTTTTTTCTGCAATTTTAAGGTTTGATTTACGTTCTTTCCGCAATTCTTCTTTTGTATACTCAGTTTCCTGAATCTCCAACTTATTAGGTTTTGATCCTTGTGCTATGGATTCAAGCTTTGGATAACCAGACTTTTGTAGGTCTTCAAGATTTTCATATTTTTGCTCACTTGCTGAACCATCATTAATAGCAAATAAAGATAATACCGCTAATAAAAATAATTTGTTCATTTGCTCTTCCTTTCATTTAACAATAAAATGTTAAAAACTAATTTATGATAAAAAATAATTTAATTAATAACAACCTTCTTCTTCTCCATCTTCTCCCGAAGTTATACAGCCAAATATTTTTACTTTTGTATTCTTAACTCTAAAAAGCGGGCCGCCACTCATTCCTTTTGCAGCAGGAGCCTCATGTAGGATTCTTCCATCCTTTAGAAGTGGCCTTTTTAAAACTCCTTTGTGATACTTAGGCAAAGCAGAGGTTATATGAAGTGGAGATAAGCCTATTTCCTTTATAAGAGAATAATTGGCATCTCCTTTAAATTTCCTTTTATTATAGTGTGAGCACCCTGGGTACCCTGCTGCAAAATAAGGCTTTCTTCTTTTTGTTATTTTGAAGGGGGTATCAGCTGTAATGGTATTAAACTTAATTCTCGTATTGTGACTATAAAGATGCGCTACTGTTTTAAATGTTCCAAAAATAATGTCTTCATTGCTCCAATATTGAGGATTGGTGGCATTTACATTATTTCCTTCAATTATAGAAATAGGGTTTGTTCTTCTTTTAATACTGTAAAGATTAATTTCATATGAATTTGGATTTGTTCTTAAATATTGCATTAAGTTTTGTGCTGAATTGACAGGATTTATTTGGTCTTCTGGCAACCCTGTTATTGGATTGAGATGCTCATGAGCGACAAAATAAACACCGACTAAATGTTCATCATCTCCTGCTTCAAAAACATGGGCGCATGACATAACACCATTTAGTATATCACCATTTTTAATATTGGAAGGCTTCCCATTTGTGAGCTTAACCATTATACCACTGCCAATATCCATGACATCCTCTGGTTCCTCCTCTTCTTGAGTTATGTGAAAAATCTTTCCTACAATGCTACTCAAAGAAGTTTGGACATTTTGTGGGATGAGCGGGTGATTAAAACTTCCTCGCACCCCTCTTCTATTAAAAATTTGCACGTCAAGTCTTGCTAAATCCAGCCTATTATCTATTTCGTCTATGTGATCTTCAAAGTAAGGTACTAAAATAGGATGAACTTTATCTAACCTCTTTTTTAAATCTCTTAAAGTAGAGATGTACTCTGTCTGATCTCCAATATTATCCATATCAACAGGGTCATAAATACGCTCTTTAAAATTTTCAGCACGCTCTTTTAATTCATCAAGATGCATATTTTTGCGCATTTTTTTGTAACTCTTCTGTAATTTTGCTTGAGGAGTATGTCTTGTTATGTGGCGTACTTTAGGTTTTGGGATATATTCCGTTAAGTCAATTGATCCATAAACACAAGTATTGAGTGAAAGAAAAATAAAAGACAAAGACATGAAAAAATGTATTTTCAACTCAAGTTCTCCATACGCTAACTTATTTTATTTATAATTAAATAATTAGTAATTAAATCTCGGTTCTCAGGTATACTGCAATTAAGTACGATTGCAGGTTCTTTTAGGATAAATCATAACTATTTAATTACCTAGGCAACAAGAAATACATTTTAATTGCCTTAAAGTTAACTATAAATTTTAATAATTAGCCTGGAGTTAGTTTTCTGGTTCTACTCCAACTTTGAGATAAGGGAGTAGACTTGGAGACCAAATATAAGAAAGCTTTTTCACATATGCTTCGGGGTGCTGAAATATAAAACAGCCTTTAACCCTCAAACCCTTAAGAATAATACTTGATCCTTAACACAGTATCAAAACCGTATTTTTACATAAAAATCTATATTTAAGCTAGGATGCCTGACTATTAGGCATCAAACAAGCCAAATTTTAATACCCTTAAGGGTATTCCCCTTACGAATATTTCCCTAATATTTTACAGCTAAATAATCTCGCATGATCAAGGTGTTACTGCAAGAGACCAAAAGTTTTGAGCAGCAACAAAATAAGAAGATCACGGTGATCTTCTTATGAAAGACCTAAGAGAGGCGGCTACCTCTCTCAGGTTTGTCAATAACACTGATGACAATGGAGATTATAATGATGGTACAAAATCTAAACAAGATTAAAAGTGACCTTCCTCCCTATAATAGCTCCAGTTTTTAGTTAGTATAGCGAGATTGATTGAATGGAGGAGGCTATTATGAAGAAGAGCTATGGAGCGGAGCAAATTATAGGGTTATTACGCCAGAGTAATGTTTTGTTATCTCAAGGCAAGAGTATCATTGAGGTGTGTCGTCAATTAGGGATCTCGGATGCAACTTATTATAAATGGCGTAAGGTTTATGGGGGCTTGAAGGTTAATCAAGCAAGAAGGCTTAAGGAGCTTGAGCGAGAGAATGCTCGGTTAAAAAGAGCTGTTGCCGATCTTACTTTGGATAAGCTTATATTGAAAGAAGCTGCAGAGGGAAACTTTTAAGCACCGAGCGACAGCGGCAATGTGCCATTAAGATGCAACAGAAGTTTGGGATCTCCCAAAGGCGTGTCTGTGAGGTTTTGGAGATTCATCGTTCGGTGCTGAGATATTGCTCTAAACAAGAAGATGATGAGGAAGCGTTAAGAGCAGCTATTATTAGGTTAACAACTCGTTATGGAAGATATGGTTATCGTCGGATTCATGCTCTGCTTAAAATAGAAGGCTGGCATATCAATCATAAGAGGGTTGAACGTATTTGGCGAGAAGAAGGTCTTAAAGTACCACAAAGACAGTCCAAAAAAGGAAGACTCTATCTTAATGATGGTTCTTGTTTGAGGTTAAAACCTTGCTGGCCGAATCATGTTTGGAGTTATGATTTTGTGGCGGAACGCCTTGCAAATGGCAAAAAGATCCGACTTCTCACAGTCATAGATGAATATACAAGGAAATGTTTAGCTATCAGGGTTGGGTATCACTTAACATCAAATGATATTCTCGATATCTTAAGTGATTTATTTATTCAAGAAGGGATCCCTGAGCATATTCGCTCCGATAATGGCAGTGAGTTTAAAGCCCAAATTCTTAAAGAGTGGCTCAAGAGCTTAAATGTTAAGACAGCTTACATAGAGCCAGGTTCACCTTGGGAGAATGGCTACAATGAAAGCTTTAATGGAAAATTGAGAGATGAACTTCTCAATGGAGAAGTATTTTATAGTCTAAAAGAAGCTCAAGTGCTTATAGAAGAATGGCGGCAGCATTATAATCATATAAGACCTCACTCATCATTAGGATATAAACCTCCAGCTCCTCTTGCCCGCATCCGCTCTTCAAATACACAAACACAAAACCAAAAGATTCATACCTATAATAATGGAGGAAATACTAACCAAAATACAAACTTAAATCTGGATCTTTAATCGGGGGCTGGACACCCCAAGCCGCACTCATTGCCCCTCCATTTAAGAAGCCAAGATCTGTAAAAGAAAAGGTACAATGCTCCGTCACAAGGCCCTTATAGTTTCTTCCTGGAAAAAGATTCATTCAACTTTGGAATACATGTCTCCAAAAGAGTTTGAAAGAAGGGCGCTCACATTGGAAGAACCTGTCCTCTAAATCGGGTGAAGTCCATGTTCTCTTCTTTCAATAACATTAACCTATCTCAATTCTCTGCGTATGTTTTAATGTAGCAAGATCAGAATTAAATTATAATATATCCTTCTTAAAATCGTAGTTTTTTAATAAGGTTTTTGCTATTGGCTTAATCTCTCTATATTGGCTTGCAGCAGCAAGCTTAAGGACTTCTAAAGCATCCTCTGAAGCATCGTCTAATTGAATATCTCTTTCTAAGAACGGCTGAATTCTATGATAATTCAAGTTTTTTATTCTAGACATTTCTTCATGCACACCTTCGGTATTGGCCATTATCATAGCCTCAATAGTAGGTTTAGCTGCCCTTAGCAAAGAAGCACTTTTAGGTAAAGCTGAGCTAGAAGCTCCTGATGCTTTTCCAGTTCCTATCGAAACTAGCATCATATTTTCAACACTACAGTTAAAATGATTCATCATTCTATTATAAACTAATTGTGAAGGATTATTATACCATAGTCCGCCATCCACAAGATTCATTGCTCTAGTGCGTTTGATATTCCATACTTCAGCTGCAGGGAAAAAAGTTGGAGCCGCAGAAGTTGCAAGTCCAACGTCAACAATTAAGAAATCATTATTGTCATCTGCAAGTGCTTCCAAGCTTTCAAAAGTCTGTGCTCTTTTAAAAAGTAGAGAATTGTCAACTGCATGAACTGCTGTTGTAAGGACAGGCTTAATAGCCTGGCTTAGACGCGCTTCGTAAAAGGAACTCTCTAATAAACCTCGTAAAGGAGCCGCAGAATAACGAGCTGACCAGAAAAGATCTTTAAACGTATAGAATGTGCTTGTTACTAGATCTAATTTTTTTTCCCTTGGGAAAATATTCTTGCTATGATTGTATAATAGCTCACTAAAATGATTAGCAGAATAGTAGGGGCTTTGATATTCTCCTATAGTTAGCCCTAGAGCTATAATCCCCCCAATCGATGTCCCTCCTATAAAATCAAATAATTCGGCTATTTTTTTACCTGTAACCCTTTCTATTTCTTCCAAGCAGAGACAAAGATTTAACCCTCTAATACCGCCCCCATCTAAGGACAGACCATAATAGAAGGGTCTCTCAAGGCTTTTAACACTATTTCTTCGAAAATCTAATTCCAGATCTTCATATTCTTCTAAGATTTGGTCTCTTTGTTGGTGTGTTTTGTATTTTATTTGTCTCACAAGGGCAGTAGGATTAGCATCAATAGGGTTAGTCCCGACCAATATTCTTTTCAAGTTTTCTATAGGAGAAATAAGAGAAGGACTTAAATAAGTCTCTATCTGTAGGCGCTGCTCTAAATTATCAAGGATGCTTTTGGTTTGATCTACCTCATCTTGACTAATAGTTATTATTTTTTCAGCATAATCTCTCACACGCAAGAGTTTCCTTTGTTGCTCTGCTTCTCTTTGTTGCCTATCACTTTTTAAAAACATACTTTTTCTATAATATTCTTGAGTTTCCTTACGAAGCTCATTAAGTTTGCTTTGAAACTGTGCCTCTTTTTCTTTATCTTCTCTCTCTAACAGAGATATAGTTTTATGGTTTTCATCTAAAGCCATTTGGTATTGCTCTTCTAGCCTTTTTCGTTGGCCCTCAAGCTGCTCTAAGCTTGTATTTATATTAAAGTAATTAATTGTTAAGTTAGGGCGATATGATTCAATATCCATCTTAGGCACTCCCGAAGATCTCGCAGGATGATATAAATTTAATATTATACATGGTAAAACCATACAATATTTAACAATATGAATATTTTTCATAATAATACTCCTAATTTCTATTGTAACAAGCAATTGCTTTTGTCATGCTCTTCAATTATTTTTTCTTTTGATTTTATCTCTTCCCTAAGATTATCAACTTCAACTTCTAACATTTTCGTGTGAACATTACTAAGTAACTTGCTAGCTTCAGTCTTTAAAATTCGCATCATTTGTGATTGAATTCTCTTTTCTTGCTCTTCACATCTTGTTTTATACATCTCGAATTTCTTTTGATAAAATTTACAAGCATTTTCCATTTGCTCCCTTAAAAGAACTTGAAAATGAATTTGTTCTTCTTGCTCTTTTATATCTATGAATATATTCCTCTGCTTTAAAATACTTAATATAATTTTTGTCCTTTCCTCTTCGTAAGTTAATATAGATTTGAGCTGTTGTAGGTCGTATGTAAGTAATGTCTCAACATTTCGTTGTGTTGGGGTAAAATGATTTTCACTTATTTTTTGCTCAAGAATTTCTTGAGAGACACTTAACAATCTCGTCATCAAATCTTTTTTAATTCTTCTTAATTCTTCTTGATGATTGTCTTTTTTGCCCTTTAAGGGTTGTGAAGCCTGGTTTCGACCCCTATTTACCCAACGTCTGTGTTTCTGGCCAAATAATTCCAGTTCATCAGCCGGATTACTGGCTAATGAACTGAAAGACCAAAAACCATGAAGACATATACATATAAGGGCGCATTTAAGAATATTATATATTACCTTCATGACTATACCTTAATCTAACTCTTCAATACGAGGGCCTGATCTTGTAATTGATCCAATAGTTTTCTGAGGGGCCTCTATTGACAACATTCCCGAAAAATATTCTTGCATTTTCTTTTTCTCTTTGGCTTGACTCTCTCTATCTGCTGCTATTTGACCATAAATATCACCATCCTCAATTTTTCTCCCAAAAAGACCACTCCATAGAGTACCAACCATGCTTTCTTCTGATATTACCTTATCCATTTGCAACTTGCGTGCTTTCCGCATATTAGCAATTCTCTTACCTTCTACCTTTACCTCTGTTTCACTCAAAATGCTGATTACTTTTGCTTGTATTTGTGCTGCCTCCATTTTGCTTTTGTTGAATGCTATTATTTTATCTTGTTCAATTTTATTACGAATTCCTTCAGTATTTATTTTTTGCTGCTGCAGCTCTTCTTCCCTTTTCTCTTCTCTATATTTTATTTCTTTAATTCTATCAGAAGCTAAAGCTGCTATCAGAGGAAGTTCGGCTTCTGTTTCCTTAATTTTTTTTATAACGGCTAGTTTTTGAGCAAGTGCTTCAAGTTCTTTAATGTCATATTCCATATAAGATCTTGACTCTGTGCTTCTGGTTCTTGATTGGCTTCGATAAGATTCTTCAGCTTCAGCATCAAAGTGTGAACTTGCAAATACTTGGCCAGTACCTAGTAGAATTGAAGTTGTAATCATTAAGTATTTTAATTTCATGTAATTCTCCTTAAATATGTGATAAACAAAAGAAGCTTTATGATGCTTCTTAATCAGGCATGCGCCTTATTAGGGTCAGACTACGTAAGAAAGCGAAAAACACCTATAAGTACAATCTACTTAATTACAGCTTTTAAGTAGATTGTACTTAAGGTAGACAGGCAGAAAAATATTTATTAAAGTTGAGCAAATAAACTTAGGCTAAGGGAGACCTATTTTTTGGTGCAAAATAAAACCTCAAACATTTTTGAGAGTTCCCTTAAAGACATCCTAGATTTTATTTATATCCATCAACTTCAAGTTTTGCATAATGTTCACTTTACTCGGCGAGAAATTGAAATCATTGCTTGTCTTATGAATGGAAGGCCCCCCAAAGGAATTGGCGCTTTACTCTCCCTCTCTCCTCGTACCATTGAAGTTCATATTTATAATATTTTTAAAAAGCTTGAGGTTAACTCCAAAGAGAGCCTTATCACGTTAATTGAAAAAACTTCACATATTTTTACTCTTAAGAAGTTTTATCTTTATCTTTCTTGGCTAAAAGAATTCGAAAAAAATTTAGAAATTATAGCAAGACTTCCTTTTCATAAAGGTGCTGTTCAAATTGTTGGATGGAAGGAAGACATTTCAGACAGGGCTTATTTCTTAAAAGCCTTAGAAGAAACACTCAAACAAGCAGGCTTTATTACTTCCCTTGTTATAATAGATGAGCCTTTTCCAAATATTAAATTCCAAAAGAATCAGCCTATACAAAGCCTTATTTACTTTCTTCCCATCCAAACTCTAAAAGGATTATTCAGTACAAAAGAACAAAAAGAGTTTTTAAGCGCTTCAAGCTCTTATTCATTAATAAGTGTTTATTTGCTTGAAGAAGGAATCCTTCCTTCTCCTTATCTTTCTGTCGAGTGCAAGCATTACCTTAATAGAAATGCTTTATTTTTGGATATCATTAAGTTGATTGCTAATCATGCAGATATCACTAAAATAACTGAATCCTTTATTGCTCATACTCAATCAATTGAATCTCCCCCTTTTTTTTCTTCTACTATACCCTCTAGAAAAAACAAATCTGTTCTTTCCTCTTGGTTATCCATTAAGGGGTTTTCTTATTCTCTTCTAGGAGCTTTGGGTATAAGTTTAGCAGGGTTTTACTTTATTAAAGGCTTCTACCATGGGCCTTTAAAGCAGCGTCATAAGATAGAAATTCAATCAGAACTTCCAATTCCAACCCCTGCTTTTTTTTTAGAGCGCCCTGTTTTAATGGTTCATATGCATAAAAGCCTTAAAGGCCAAAAAGGAATTCAAACTATAGCTCTTATTGGCATGGGGGGCATGGGTAAAACAACTCTTGCTCGCCACTATGCCCGCATTTATAAAGAATCTCTTGTGTGGGAACTCAATGCAGAAACCCCTGAAAATCTCTCTCGTTCTTTTGAAACCCTTGCTGAGAGCTTAATTCACACTGAAGAAGATAAAATCTTTCTCCAACAAATAAAAGATATTAAAGAAGATTATAAACGCTTAGAAAAAATGGTAGGTTTTGTCAAGCATCGCCTCAAACAACACCCTCATTGGATTTTAATTTACGACAATGTTGAACAATTCTCGGACATTAAGTATTACTTTCCTTATGATGCTACTTTATGGGGGCCTGGAAAAGTGATCCTCACAACGCGTAACAGCAATATTCAAAATTGCCTTTATATTAATGCTCACCTTCAAATCCCAGCTTTAAATCCTGAAGAAAGAGAAGACTTATTCTCAAAGGTTCACAGCAGCTCAAAGGAGCAAACCTTAGAAGAACGCAAAGATTTAAAAGTATTTTTAGAACAAGTCCCCCCCTTTCCTCTAGATGTCACGCTTGCAGCTCAGTACTTAAAGAATACAAAAGCAAGCTATAATGAATATCTTGGGGCTCTTTATCATGATGAAGCTAATCTTTCCCAAAGCCATAAGGAGATCTTAACCTCATCTCAAAATTATCATCAAACCCGCTATAGTATTATTAAACTTTCTATTGAAAAAATGCTACAAAAGCACCCTGATTTTAAAGATTTTCTTATCCTTTTAACACTCATTGATTCACAAGCAATACCGAAATTTTTGTTTGAAGGTTATAAAAGCAAAGATTTGGTTAATACTTTCATCCAAGATCTTCACCATTATTCTTTAATTAGTTATAATACTTCATCTCAAGGTCTTGCAACATTCTCCATTCATCGCAGCACTCAAGAAATGATGCGCGCTTATTTATTAAAAAAGCTTAACTTAACTTTGAATGACCCCAGATTATATATACTTTCTGAGTTTCTTGAGAAGTTTATTTATGACACTGTCCTCGAAGAAGATTTTGCTAAAATAAGGAAACTAATGAACCATGGAGAGGCCCTTTTAAAGCACACAAATTTGCTTACAGACGAGCAAAGAGGATATTTAGGGTGTCAGGTGTCAGGATTTTACCTTTTACTCAACATTTATTCTAAGGCAACTGAAACTTTAAATAAGAGCCTCAAGCTTTTAAAAAATGCTAAAAAAATAAAGCCTGAATGTCTTAAAATAGACTTAAGGAAAGCCAACATTCTTGTCTACAGAGGGATTGTTAAAAAGTGTTTAGGAGAGTATAAAGCTGCCTTAAGTGACGTACAAGCTGGTTTAGAGATTTATCGTACACTGTTTCCCACCCATTATATGAGGCTTTCTTGGACACTTGAGCATTTAGGGGATGTAAGTCTATACTTAGGTCACTATAAAGATGGTGTTAATTATTTAAAAGAATCTGTGGCTCTTTTAAAAAACTATATGCCTAAGGATGACTTAAGAATCTCAACAAGCCTTATTAAGCTTGGCAAAGCTTATGTAGAAAATGGAGACTACCTCCTTGCAAAAAACTCTCTTGAAGAATCTTACCATATACAAACTCAAAAGATTCTTAAAAAGCATTATCGTCTGATTAGTTGGAATTTAGGATTTCTCGGAAAAGTTTATAAAGCACTGGGCTATTATGAGAAAGCCCAAGAGCTCTTTCAACAAGGGAAAAAGCTTCATCAAATACATCTTCCTGATAATCATGATGATATTGCTTGGTTTTCTCTTCATATAGGAAACCTTTTAACAGAAATGGGAAGCTATCATGAAGCAGAAATTATGCTTAAAGAAGCTCTAGGAGAGTGCCAAAAGTATCTTCCACCTCAACACTCCTCAATCTTTTTAGCCAAATATTATTTAGGTATTTTATATTGTGGAACTGGAAGGCAAAATTTAGCAAAAAAGAATCTTCAAGAAAGCTTAAAGAATTATGAGAGAATCTATGGGACTCACCATATTGAAACAGCCCGTATATTAAGGGCTTTAGCATGCCTTTATATGGCTCAAAATCAACTTGAAACTTCAGAAAATTTATTGTTCAGGTCATTGTCAATTTTTAAACTCAGTTCGCACCCTGAGCAATTTATGGATTATGAACTCTTAGCAGATTTATACCGCAAAAAAGCCCAAGGGAAAGGCCCTTTGCAATCAAGCCTTCTTCTCAAAAAAGCAGAACAGAACTTGCAGCAGGCCCTTTCCTTAGGTAAAGTTTCTTATGGAGAGAAAACCCCTCATTTATTAAGGGTACTTGCTAAGCTTGAATTTTTTAAAAAGCATTAGACTTACGATAAACACTTTCCATATTTATAAAAATCCTCTAGTCCAACTCTTTAATAGGCACCGTCATATAAGACGGTGCCATCTAAACTATTCCTTTTAAGGTGCCATGCTTACGTGCCTATCAATATACTCATAAAATTCGTTTTTAAATTTATCAAACACTTTATCTAGATTAGAATTACTATTAAGTGCTTCACTAAAATTACTCCTGATATTGTCAATAATGCTACCCACTTTTCTTTTTGCTACTTCTTTAATTGGAGTTTCCTTGAGGATTGTAGAAATAATCTGATAGCCGTATACTTTAAAGCATTTTGATGCACTATTCAGAAAAACTTGTAGAAAATTTCTTTCTTTATTTTCTGCCCAGGCTATAAGAGTTGTACCCATAATATTTTCAGCAATATTTACACCTATCATTTGATTATCACATACTTTTTTCTTTTCCTTTATCTTTTGTTGTTTTTCATGGTAAATTGATTCCCACTCAGAAGGATAGTCTTCTGAATTTTCTTTTTTTAAATTTTTCAATTTTTGAGCTTTTAACTCTAATTTTTTTTGTTGTTTTAGGGTTTCTGATTGCAGATAAATACTTCCTAGTTGAATGACACCAAGACCACTAGTTAAAAGTGGCTCAAGTCTACCAAAAACGATTGAATCACTTCCACCATAAACTACCTTACTTACACCATTAATCATTTGGTTATATCGTAACCCATTTTCTACAAAACTTGCTTGACTATTATATCCTAAAATGTCTAAGAAGTGATAAAGACCTGTACCACTACATTGTAGCCACCAAGTAATACTCTCAACTTTTTTAGCTACGTAGCTTGCTTTACGTAACCCTTTAATTATTCCTGATTCAGGCAAATATTCAGTTAATTCATCTATTGAATTTCTAATAAAATCCAGTTCCTGTTTTGCTTCAAGGTTTCCACTATCTTTAGACATAATAAGATACTTCATTCCCTCTTCTGCAGATTTTTCTAAGTATTTTCCCTCCAAATAGAAATGAGCCAAGATATAAGCAGCACGATGATGACCTGAGTGAGCTGCTAGCTTAAAATATTCTATTGCCTCTTGCATTTGTTCTTCATCTTGTAGAGCGACAGCTTTTATATAATAATACTTAGGGGTTTCAACCTGAAAATTGAGTGTTTCTTCATCTAATACGGAATTTATGGTTCTATAGGCCACAATTTCACTATTACCCTCTCTTTCAAGCTCACTTTCTAAAGGATTGCTTGCCATTCCTTGGTGTACATAAATAAAAGTTATAACAGGCAGCATTAAGTATTTCAATTTCATGTAATCCTCCTTAAATCTAAGATAAATAAGAGAAGCTTAATAATGCTTCTTAATCAGGCATGCGCCTTATTAGTATCAAACTACGGAAAAAATTGAAAAGAACCCATAAGTAGAATTCACTTAATTGCTCATTTTAAGTAGATTTTACTTAAGGTAAGGGTCTATCTACATAAGATACCGTCTTTGGAGTCAAGGTTGAAAAGCTTTATATTGATTAAAAGATTCATTATATTTAAGAATTCCAAAGAATATATGTAGTAACTTTCTCATAATAGCCACAATAATCACCTTTGGTGGTTTACCCTTACTGGCCAAACGTTTTACAAGAAATTGAAAATGAGGATTGTGGTTTTTTATGACAACTGCGGCCATATAGAGAGTTTTTCTAATTTTTTTGGAGCCAAGTCTAGAGATGTGGGATTTACCTTTAACAGACGTTCCGGATTGAAGATGAGAGGGGGTTACCCCCACAAAAGCAGCATACTGTTTTGCATTCTTAAAATGGTTGATATCAGGCATATCTGCTAAAATTGTTACGGCTGTTTTTATGCCAACACCCTTTATTTCTGTAAGATGATCAAATTGCTTTTTCATCACTGGTGAATTCTTGATAATATTCAAAGCTTCATGTTCTAATTTTTCGATCATATCTTTAGTAAATTGCATTTCTTCCTTTATTGATCTTATGACGATTTTATTTAAAAGTTCTTTTTCGAGAAAATTGATTATCCTATTTAATTCCATTTTAAGAGCATCAATTCGTGCATTGATTTCATGTAATTCTTTCTTTTCTCGACTCTTTGGATTCCATAGGGATGGACAGTTTTGCAAACAAAACATGGCAATGACTTCACAATCAGATTTATCTGTTTTCTGACGAATCATCTTACTAAGCCTAAAGGATTTTATCTGTAACGGATTTATTATACTGACTTTATAACCGAAACTATATAAAAATTCAGCAACACCTTCTGAATAAGATCCTGTGGCTTCCATACAAATATGGGGATTTATTAGATCAAATTTCTTAATCCATAAAACGAATGCTTCATAGCCTGCTTTATTATTATAAAATGAATGAATCTTCATTTTTCCATCAAAAATAGTACAAACATCAAACGTCTTTTTAGATATATCAAGGCCAATAACATGAGCGGTTTGCATAAAATCACCTCATCTAGTATAATAAACATGGTTTTTAACCAACCTTGTAAAATGCATGATCACTCAATATTGAGGTCATAAGATACCGTTCGGTTTTAAAACCAATAATAGATAGAGAGAGTTAATTCTTTATGACGTGCTCAAGTGGCACAAGGAACGTAACGACTTCTCTCTACCTTTATCAGTATATTAGCTACAAGGTACGTAACGACTTCTCTCTACCTTTATCAGTATATTAGCTTCACATACTGATCTCTTATAGAGATACAAGGAACGTAAGGTACCACAAGAACCTACGATAATGATTGAGAGGCTTTGCTTCACCATGCTTTTATAGCCCCTTGTTTTTCCGATAAATTCAAGCGGTCATTTTCGGGGTTGTTTTTTGGTAAGTCAAAAATCATTCAAAGCCTTTCTAAAGGCCTAATGTGTACGTCCAGTCCTTTTTGGGATAGCATCTCAAAAAAGCATTTTAAATCAGAAGATTATATAATTGAAGTATTCATTCAAAGTTCTTTAAAATCCGTATATTATGCATCATATCATATAATACGGAGATAATTCTCACACCGCGTACTTGGCTTGAATCCTACATTTGACAACTACAATAATATAAGAGGAACTAATCTTGTCCCAAAAAGGACTGGACGTACACATTAGGCCTACTAAATAAATAATCATCCTCGGTAAGAAGAACATATATAAGCATGGTTGCATCAAAATCAATATAAGGCTAATTTATTATTTTTAATTAAAAATTATCATAGGGCTTTGTAATGCATTATTTAAATATTATTTTCTTATCTTTTTTTATAACCTTTTTATGCCCTGCTTCTCAAAGCGAAGAAGAAGAAAAGAAGACTTTTAAGACAATGGTAGATGGCTCTTCCGAAGCAGAGATGGAGCTTAAATCATCTCAAGAACAAACCTCAGCATTATCATGCGAAATTGCTACAAGGTCCCCAAAATCTAAAAAGAGGAAAGCAATAGATAATGGGGAAAGCTTAAAATCTGATAATTCTTCATTAATGGCTATCGATAACACTACTTTTATGCGGGAAAAGGATTACTATCTTATCAAAGCTTTAAATTCTTTCAGATGGGCTGCCAGATATTTTCAAGAAGGTAAAGAACTTTTAAAGGATCTTAGCGACGTTGAAGATGTAAATGTTAAAGTCTTATTACAGAGCCTAGATAATATTAGCGTTGAGCTCTTCAATGAACCAAAAATTTCTCAGGTTATAGCAGCAATAGAAGAAAGAAATTTTCCTAGCCTATTAAAAAACCCGCATGAGGAAGAAAGAGCAGATTCAAGTAAGCAGGATATTCTTGAGGCATTTGAGTTAGAATTACCATTAGAGATAATTGACTATATCTTGTATATGGGAGGGAATTACAATGAGATAGATGGTGCACTTTCACCTAAAAGAGCTTATCCGGATTTGTTTCACGGAGAAGAGAAAAAGAATATTTTAGAAGCAACTAAGGAAACAATTCGAGAAATTTTTAAATATAAACATGATTTTAAATATAAATGTAAAAATACAGCATTATATGCGCTGATTTTTGATAGGTTAAATAAAAAGAATGGATATGACCAATGGTATGATATAAATGAAAGCCCCCCCACAGATCATTCCTTTGAAATTTATTTCTATAATAGGGTAATTGACCTGAGCTTGAAGCTTGTTACGATGTATAATCAGTATAACGAGCAGAAAGAAAAAGAAGAATTTTCATGCTCAAGGAAGGAATTGATAGACTTATTAGAAAAATTGTCGTTGCGCGTACGGAAAGAAACGGTGGTTTTTGATTTCTTGAAAGGACATATTCTGAAATTAGAAGGATCTTACTTACCAGATGAACATAATCCACATTTCTTAAGTCTTAATGATCTGCACATAAAGCATATAACAGAACCCAAGCATAGTTCACTAAAGGCTTGTGAAATGTATTCCATGTTAGCGCTTATGAATTTACGGGAAGGGGATAATCTTGAATCTTTATTTAAAAATGCTTTTAAATTTCATACTAGCGAAAAACGCTATTCTGCTTGGTACAACCAAGCTATCTTTATGTGGATTGAAAAGGCAATAATGCCATCTCAACCCAAAGGCACTTACCTTCCGGATACTCCTCGAGAAGTTATAGATAGTATGCCAGAAAAACTTCTCCAAATGTATGCAAATGGAAATATCGAACCTCTTGAGATTTATATGCAGCTAGCATTTCTGCTTCATGAGCCGCATGGTGATCCAACACAACACACACTGTATATATTATTGAAGCTAATCAAAGATAGAGAAGAGAGCATGCAAATAACAGAAGATAAGAGAAAAGACTTGAAAGACTTGAGTGAAGACAATTTATCTTATGGCAGGCTTTTGTTTCGTTTACCAGAGAATGATGAAAATGCAAAATCGATTATTAAGGCTGCAGATCGTATTATAAGCAAGCCTAATATATTGATGGCGGTATACCTAAAGTGCCTAGAAAAGAAGATTTTAGCTCTCATACAACAAAGACAAATAAAATCAGTAGTAAGCTCTCGTGAAGTTTATAGGGAAGCTATGCAGAATGTTTATGAGCTTAAGCCATACATAGGTAAATACATTGATATTTCAAATAGAGTAGAATTTGAGGAGTTGACTATGATAGCTCTTAATAAGCTTGGCAGTATAGGTTAATTCTGATTCTGTTGCAGCTTTGAGTTGAGATTACAATTGAGTTAAGGAAATACAGGACTTATTAAATTTTAGGGCACCGTCAAGTTAACTTTTGTAAAATTTTCTAATAGGGTTTTTTATAGTTGCAATAAAAATGACTTGTTTGATGTCTTTAACGAAAGCTCCTAAGCGTCATTATTTAATGCTCCCTTTATGCTTTTCTCTAAGCAAATTGACAAGGATGTCCTATATAAACTTCTATGATTGACTGTTGAAAATGGATCAATGAGAGGTCAATTTTTTAGAATGCCCAAATAATTTTAATTAAATTCTGAAAATATGAATAATAATATTGGACATCTCCATTTTGCATACCCACTATGCAACAATAGATCTTGATAGTTGACCATTAATCATTTATGACTGTAAGGAAGTAGGGGAGAAACCTTAAAGAGAATAAAAAAATGAACCTTCTTCCTACAAGATTTAATCCTTCCTCTTCTCAATCTTTACCTTTCTATGAAACGTCAGTTTCAGCAGGATTTCCATCTCCAGCCCTAGATTATGCTGAAAGAGCTTTGGATCTTAACGAGCACCTCATTCCTAATCCAGTCACTACATTTTTTATGAAAGCCTCAAGTGATTCTTTAAAAGAGTCAGGCATTCTTACAGATGATCTTTTAATTGTAGACCGCAGCCTTAAACCTCAATCAGGAGATGTTATTGTTGCTGTTATTGCAGGAGAGTTTTGTCTAAGACGTTTTGAGAAGTATGGCAATAACATAACACTAAGGGCAGATACTAATTATGCTGAACCCTTCTTTTTAAGTTCTGATGATAGTGTTCAAGTATGGGGAGTAGTAACAGCCGCAATTCATACTTTATGATGCGCAAAATAGCTCTTGTTGATATTAATAATTTCTATGTTTCCTGTGAGAGAGTGTTTAGGCCTGATTTATGGCATAAGCCTGTTGTTGTTCTCTCAAACAATGATGGCTGTGCTATTGCAAGATCCAATGAAGCTAAAGCTCTTGGTATTAAAATGGGAGAACCTTACTTTAAGTTTAAATCACTTGTTGAAAAATTTAATATTGCTGTGTTCTCTTCTAACTATACGCTTTATCAAGACTTCTCTACCCGCATTATGTCCTTCCTAAAATCTCAAGTTCCTCAGATGGAAATTTACTCTATTGATGAAGCCTTTCTTAATTTAACAGATATTCCTGAAGCTCAAGTGATTACCTTTTGTCAGCGTTTAAAATCACAAGTATGGCATCAACTTGGCATCCCTATATCTATTGGAGTGTCTTTAACAAAGACGCTTGCGAAAGTTGCCAACAACTATTCTAAAAAAGGAGAGGGCGTTTTTATCCTAATGGATGAAAAAGAGATAAACTCCTTTTTAGAAAGATTTCCTATAGCTGATTTGTGGGGTATTGGACGTAACCATACCAAGTATCTTCTTTCTCAAGGAATTGATACGGCCCTTAAATTAAAGAGAGCACCACCTAAATGGATTCGTCAGAAGATGAGTGTTGTTGGCGAGAGAATAGTCTCTGAGCTTAATGGACACATGGCTCATGAGATTGAAGAAGCTTCAGCCTCTAAAAAGATGATTACGGTTTCTCGTTCTTTTGCCAAGGATGTTACGTCTTATGAAGAATTAGAGTATGCAGTCTGTGCCTTTATTGAAAGAGCTGTTGAGAAGCTAAGGGGAGAGCAAAGGCTTGCCTCACAAGTAGGGGTTTTTATTAAAACGAATCGTTATGGAGAAGGAGCTTATTATAGTAACTATCATTTAGCGGAACTTGAAGCCGCGTGTAATTATACCCCAACCTTTATTACAGCTGCAAAAAGGGCATTAAGCAAAATTTATAAGCCTTATTTATCTTACAAAAAAGCTGGGGTGTGTTTATTAGAGCTTTCGAATCCAGAAAGCTTTCAGCCGTCCTTTTTTAAAAGTTCTTCATCCCGTCAAGAGCAGCTTATGCAAACACTTGATACTTTAAACAAAAGGTATGGAAAAAGAACAGTGAGTTATGGAGCTATAAAACAAGCAGCGCATACAATTACTCAAAGGCAGTTCCTGTCACCTCATTACACAACTGAATGGAAGGACTTACCTAAAGTAAAATAATTTATGAAAGGAGCCTAATTAAGGAGTTTTGAAATGTCTGCTTCACTCAAGCCAGTGACTTCACTAATAAGAGTCGGGTCAATGCCTTTTAAAAACATCGAACGTGCAACTTCATTTCTTTCTTCAAGACGACCTTTTTCTAAACCTTTTTGTTCCCATTTCTGAGCGAGTGTCATAATTTTATCCTCATCTATACTTGGAAGACCTTCCCTAATGGTCCTCATAAATTCTTCTTCATCTTTAATATCTGCTGCTTCATAGATATAAGATAAAGTGACATAGATATAGTCTTCAATATACTGCTTTTCACCAAGCCTTTCAATATTTCTAAAAAGGTCAATAGCAACCTTGAATGTTGGCATGATATCAGGGTCTTTAATATGCTTTGCTATCAAAGCCGCAGCTCCGAACCAAAAGTACTTCTTAAGCTCTTCATCAGAAGCTTGTGTGAGATCAACAAGTTTATAAGGTCTTCCCATGATCTCACGAGCGAGATCTTTATTAGCACCATAAAGCTCAAAGAGATCTGTTGAGTAAGGAAAAGGCTTTTGGCCTGAATAAAGCACCATTGGATAAATGATAGGGAGCTTATTATTCCCTGATTTCTTAAGGTGCTGATCCACAATAGCTGACATATATTTAACAAGCCTTAAGGGAAGCATTTTGTCCGGAGTGGAGGCATGCTCTAACAACACATAAAGATAACCCTCTTCATTATTAAACTTGGTTGCAAACAAAATATCTGATATCTGCTGCTTTAGCTTATCATCTATGAAGCTTTCTTTTTGTGGCTCAATATTGCTTAAGTCTATTGCTTCTTTTACCTTTTCAGGAAGATTGGCTTCAAAGAATTCTCTCACGACTTTAGGGTTGGTGAAGACAGATCTAATATACCTATCATGCGGGCTTAATCTATTTTTGGACATGGTATAAAGCTCTTAAAAAGTTAAATAACTGTAAGTTTTATCTTACTCTTTTTGTGAAGGATTGTCTGATTTTTCTTGAGGCAAGGGCTTATTTTTATGAGGCTTTTTATCTCTAATAGCTTGAAGAGTTTTCTTATATTTCTCTTGAGCATAGGCCTTTTGTTCTGCAGTAATCTCTTCTCCCTGATTCCCTTCTAAGTCATACCGGTGTGTGCCCTTTATAACAGCCTTAAGATAATGAATGTTACTTGTGTAATAGGTAAGAGCATATCTCAATTTAACTTTTGAAGGAGAGTTCTCTTTTCCAAGAAAGGAAGAGATGTCTTTATCAATATGAAGCTTAAGAGGCTTTAAGTCTTTAGGATTAAAGCAAGCGGGAAATTGTTCATAAAGCCACTTTAAAGCTGCTTTGATTTCTTCTTTCTTCTTCTTTTGAGCTTTCTGCATGAGATATTCTTGATCTTTAGCAGAAGGTTTTTCAATTACATTTGGCATTAAATATTGAAGCCCTTGAGAGATCTGAGATTGCTTTTCTGGGCTTAAGGGCTTTTTGATCGTTAGTTTGGGCCTATCATTCATTTTGGTGTCCTTAGTCTTTACATGACTTTTTTGTAACATTTACTCCCTTTCCTGTTAAAGAAAAATTATCCTCACTTCTAGGGGAAAACATTGTGGATAAAATACTTACATCCTTTGCTCTTCCTTGCTTGAGAAGAATTGCCTCATAAATAAGCATCCTTTAACAAGGAGAGTTTCAAGATATGGAGAGATGAGGTATGACTTGCCTCTTAAATTCATCATCACAAGAATGATTAATAAGGTGATAATTACATCCTAATCTTTTTTCAGCCTTAAGCCTTTTATTGAGAATTTGCTTAATTTTCTTAATGAGGAGATTAAGGTCCGTGAACAATAAAGACCTTTGCCTTGCTTTTTGTCCTATTCTGCCATTGGCAATCAGAAGAGACCAATCTTTAAAAAGGGTGGGCATCACAACAATATGATAGTATCTAAATATGCCCACCTCTTTATTCTGAGCTTTAAGATAAAACTCTGCGTGCATTATGCAACATTCTGTTCTTTTAACATTATAAGTTGCTGCAAAGACTGCTGAGGGTTTTGAGGGTTAATAGGATAAAGTTTATTCTTAAAAAAGATAACATTGCTTTGTTTAAAAGCTCCAGATACACGTGCAATTTCTAAAGCTTTGGCAATAGGGTCATGAGAAGGTTCAAGAGAGAGTTGGATAACTTTATTCAGTTTTTCACAAGGGTAATTATTTGGAGATGTTGTCATGATTTTAATCTCATAAATTGTTGATGCATAGCTTTCATACCGCGATGAGAACATTCTTGTTTAAGGGTGCCATCAGGATCATTCTGAAGCTGCTCAGTTGCATTAAGAAGAACGCCTAATAGAGTAGTTGCTCTCTCTCGTGCTAGAGAATCAAGCTGCATATCATCCCCAGGATTGATCTCTAATAATTCAGCAAGGCCTGATTTCAAAATGAGACCCCCTAACTGTATTTTTGTCCGATTTTCAGCTTTACGGTCACTAACTTCGAAACGCTTTAGCTTACGTTTATAATGCTCCAAATTCCATGAATGTTTATTAAGTTGTTGCGTCATTTTACGCAGCTTTCTGTGAAGTTGGTTGAGGAGTCTTTGTTCTTTTTTGAGAAGGTAATCTTCCGCAAAATTTCTGAGCAGCAGAACGCCACTTCTCCTTTAACTCTGGTTTTTTATTTGCTTCCTCCATCACATGAAGAAGTCCCCCAATAAGTGTCATAGGTTCAAGATTGAGGGAAGGAATCTTGTTTAACAAAGATATAAATTCTTCATGTCTTTTGTTCTGTAATGCTAAAATTTCTTTTTCAAGTTTTTGCTTTTGCTCTTCTAGTTTCGATAATTTTTTCTCAATGAGTTGCATGATTCATTCTTTCCAAAAATAGTTATTAAATATTCTTATCGGAAAGCTCCCCACAGCTTGATTCGAATAAAAATATATAAGCAAAAAAGCAGCAGTCCTGCAAGAGTTTTGTGCCAAAACTCTATAGGCGCATTTAACGACGATTAAAAATCGTCTTGTGCGGCCCTGCGGGCGGCTGTATATTGTCGTATGGCTATCTATTATGCAGACACAAGTTACATCTCAAGAAATGGAGCAGGTTCCGTCTGCTCACATTCTGCGTATATATCTGCTTCAATTGCTCATGATCAACGTACAGGAATGACCTGGGATTATTCTGGAAAAGCCCAAGAACTCTTAGCCACAAATATTATTGCACCAGAGGGGTCACCTGAGTGGGTATATGATCATGAAACTCTCTGGAATCGAGTTGAAGAGTTTGAAGATTATATTGCTGATAAAAGATACAAAGGACACAAAGATGAAGTTAAAAATGCCAAAAGCCTTGCTGCAAAAGAGAAGTTTTTAAAGACCTGTAAGACAGGGTACAAACTTACTTTTGCCCTTCCAATTGAGATTACAAATAAAGAACATCTCATAGAGCTTTCAGAGCGTATCGTTAAAGAGTGTTACGTCAATTATGGCCTCGTTACTCAGTATGCCATTCATGATAAAAAGGGAAATCCTCACCTTCATATTTTGGCGACCACAAGGCCTCTTGTTGATGAAGTTTTCTCAGAAAAAAGACATGTTATTGAAAAGCCGCAGCTTAAAATATTGCGTTCCCAGCTTGCAGAAATCTCTAATCAATTTGCTCAAGAAAAAGGATATGACTACCACCTTGATCCCCGTTCTTACGAAGACCAAGGGCTTAAAGTTGTCCCCACAAAAAAGATTGGGCCTCATGGGTTTCATAAGCTTCAAGAACGCTCTTACAGAGTTCAAGAAAATGAAGAAATCCGCCACCAAAATATTGAGATTTTTCTTAAACATCCTGAAGAACTTATCAAGGTTGTCGCGTCCCAAAAAGCTGTCTTTACTCAAGTTGATTTAGCGAAAGAGATCTTTAAACGCGTTGCAGGAGACGAGAAACTTTATGCTGTTTTAAAGGCTAAAGTGGATGGAATTGATCTCCCTAAAGCTGCTATTATTGGTAAAACACTCAATGATAACCTTCTTTATGAGAGCAAGAGTCTTCAGTTTGATACTCAAGATTACAGCCGCACGATTGATCGTTTTACAGCTCAGCTTTTGTCTCAACACACGGCACTTTATTTAGGTGAAAATGTTAAAGGTCAAACCTTTTACACTTCTCAAGAAATGAAAGATCTTGAGACTACAATTGCTCAAACTGTGGATCTTTTGAAGCAAAGAAAAATGCCTCAAATTTCTGAAAAACATAAAAGCAACTCCATTGAAAAGGTTCAAAAACAAGAAGGTCTCACTTTTACTCAAGAACAAAGAGAAGCCATAGATCATCTTCTTATCCCTCAAGCGATTTCTGTGCTGACAGGCAAAGCAGGAACAGGAAAAAGTACTGTGCTTAAGCCTGTGGTGGATGCTTATAAAAGAACAGGGATGACAGTCATTGGTGTTGCTTTTCAAGGAAAGGTGGCTGATCAGCTGTCTTATGAATTAGGGATTGAAGGCTATACGCTTGATCAGCTGAAGAAGAGGTGGAGCAAGCAAGATAGCTTAAAAAGACTGATTGAAAACAAAGAGCTTAAAGGCCAAGCTTTGGCCAAAGCTAAAGGCGAGATTAACCGTCTTGAAGAATGGCGATTTACACCTAAGCATGTGGTTATTCTGGATGAGGGCAGTATGGTCAGTGGCTCTTTATGGAAGAGCCTTTTAGAAGAAGTCGATAGATCAGGTGCTCAGCTTCGGATTGTTCAAGACAATAAGCAGATTAAAGCACTTTATGGGTTGGATGCGGCAAGACTGGTTGAAGAGAAGGTAGGCGCTTATGAGATCCAAGGCGTTGTACGTCAACGCGAGAAGTGGATGCGAGAAGCTTCAGCGCTATTGAATGAGCATCGCATTGAAGAAGGATTAAAGCCTTATGATGAAAAAGGTCACTTTGATTATAGAGAAACAGATTATGGGGCTAAAATCTCTCTTGTGGCAGATTACTTAGAGGGACTTGAACAGAACCCTCATCAAACTCATATGGCAATAGCGCAGAAGAATAAGGATGTTATCGCACTCAATGAGCTGATAAGAGGTGCTTTGAGCAGCCAAGGTAAGCTTGGTAGCCAAGAGTTTGTTTTTGGTCAAAAAGGACAAGGAATCTTTCAGGGAGAGCAAGATGTAGGTGGTCCTCAAAATCAGCATTTTAGAAAATCAGCCCATGACTGGAGATTTGCGGTAGGCGATCGTGTCATGTTCCTCTCCAATGATCATAAAGGGTGGCATGTTAAAACTTTAGAAAAGGGAAAGAGTGAAAGGCAAGGCGTTAAGAATGGCACATTAGGGGTAATCGAGTCTTTTAATCTTCGGCGACAAACAGTGGAGATCCGACTTCCTGATGGAAGGTTAGTGGGGTTTGATACTAAGGGGTATGACGCCTTAACTCATGGCTATGCAGTGACCATCAATAAATCTCAAGGTGCTACCTTTGATCATTCTTATGGGTTGTTCAGCTCTTTTAATGCTAATCAGCTTTTGATTTGGCTCACCCGACATAAGGAGAGCTTCAAGGGCTATGTGTCTAAAGGAATAGCCTGTGATCTTAAAGGGATGGTGAGTCATGTGGCACGTGCTGATTATAAGGGCTTAAGTACAGATTATGATCTTCCTGACCATCAAAAGCCTTACTTTAATCTTGTGCAGCAGTATTGGAAGATCTCTCAAGAAGCTGGTAATCTCCGCACACAAATTGAAACCATAACTTTACAAACTGAGAAAGGCGGAAAAGAAGTCTCTTTATCCAAAGAATGGGAGCAATACAACAGCCTTGTTCAAGAGCGGAATCAAAAGGCAGAGGATATTCTTAAAGATTGGCCTCAATGTTCTTCTTTTCTTCAGCAAACAGGGGTGAGACGAGAGGTCCTTGAAGTTCAAGCAGGATTGAAGCAACGGTTGTTAAGTTCTGCTGAAGAAGCTGCCCTTGAGAAGGTTGAGGTCTATTTTAAAGTAGCGGATCAAGCAAAAGATCTTTGGAAAGAGATAGCTCAAACGCATCCAGGCTCTCTCTCTTCTGCTCATCCAGAGTATGAGAAGTACATAAAAATCAAAGAGATAAGGAATGAGCTGGCTTATGAGATGGCCAGTTTCCCTCAAATGTATAAGCCTTTCTTTAAAGTTAAAGAGCAGGGGGGATCTTATGTCACTTATAGTGGCAGTGTGTATGAGCAGCGTCCTCAAAGCTTTAAAGCTGTCCTGGCTCAAGCAGAGCAACATATAGCTTTCAAACGTACAGAAAGATATGAATCGACGCTAACGTTCCACGAACGTGCAGCTTACAAACAGGTTCAAGACTATAGATCTTTCCATTTTCTGAGTGTGGCCGCCTATAAGCAGCTCCCTGAGCTTGAAAAGATTGCTGCCTCACCTGCTATGGTTGAAGCACATCAGCAGAAGATGAAAGAGTTTGCAGGTCACCGAGATAAGCTGGCTTATGATCTCCTCTCCAATTATGACCAAGCCTCCCCCTTTATTGAGAAGTTAGGGCTTAAAGAAGAGATGCTCTTAAAGCATGCAGTTTTTGGAGAAGTCAGAGGTATTGTTGAAGCCTATAAGACAGCTGACACCTTAGAGGCAAGAGTACAGATGGCGGATAAGTTGGTCTCTTTTGTCTTTAAAGAAGAAGGGAGTGTTGATAAGCCCCTTTATGGCCTTCTCAAAGAGCAAGGAGTTGATCTTCAAAAGCTCAAGTTTGAGCAAGGATGTCTTAAAGTGCAACAGCAAGGGAAAGAAGTATCCATCCATACTTTAGATGAGCTTGATCAAGTGTATACAGACCTCTCCACCTATCGCTCCCTTCATCAAGAGGTGGCCAAAGAATGGGAGATTATTAAAACGACTGCCACCCAAAAGGTTGCCCGTGTGCAAGAGGAACAAATTAAGGCGCTCAATCTTTTGGATAGCACCAACAGACTTGAGAGAGCGACTTTGGAAGAAGAAGCGATAAAGGTTCTTAAAGCTAAGGCATCAAATCCGCAAACCCTTGTGTATGTAAATAACCATCTTCGTTTAACCGTAAATGGAGTTCAAAATTGGTCTGATCTGCAAAATGAAATCCAAGGACACCAAGTTGAGCTGAACCAGTTACATACCTCACTTCAAAAAGGAAGAAGCGGGTATGTGGAGATCTACACAAGAGAAGGCAAGCAGAGTTCCTGGAGTTCATTAAGAATAAATAAGCTTGAAAAAGCACGTTCTCTAATGAAGGCCTATTCCACTCTTCACCACTTTACGCCTCACCACGAATATGATCGTCTCTTTAAAGAAGCTCATGCCCAAGAAATGACAGAGCAGGTCAGGCACTTCAAGCAAGCCTCTCCTCAAGAAAAACCAGCACTTGCTCAAGAGATTCAAGGGTGGCTTTCTTTAGAACAAGATGAACGCCTTACTTACACCTTAACAGCCCTCAAGCAAGAAAGAGTTTCTGTTGAGGCTCTTCATCATTATGGAACGATCTTATCTTTACCTCACGAAAAACAAGGCGACGTCTCTCTTCTATTAGAGGGATATAATGAGGCCAAGCAAAGATTCTCCGATATCTGGCAAGTATATTCTGAGCAAGCAGACCTTAAATTGGCAGGTGAAAAGGTTGCCTATCAAGAACACGTCCTTGCACTTGAAGCTCAGCTTCATGCTAAGAATGCCAAATATAATCCACACTTTTTTGTTGAGCGAACGATTCAAAGAACGACTCACGCTCTTAAAGAAGCAAAATTGACCTCTCAAGATTGGACATCCTTTGAGAAAGAAGGAGATGGTCAAAATGCCGCCAAAGAGGCTCTTAAACATAAAGTTCAGACTTGGATAGAAAAAGGGGCTCAAACCTATGGATGGGATTTAAATACCCCAGAGCAAGGGAGCGTCCAAAAAGAGATTATCTCTCTTGCCTTGAGACAAAATGATTTGTTCGAGAAAAAGCTTAATGAAATTGATCATATTATTAAGTCAGAAAATCAAGAAATTCCCCATCTTGCTATCGCCGCAGGCAAAAGGAATAAGGCTGCTTTTGATCTAATCCAAGGGGGATTTGTCTCTCAAAATCAAGAAGTATTCGACCCCTCTTTAAGACAAGTGAAAGATCAAGCTTTACGGTATGCGTCCTCAAGTTATCGCCTTCAAAAGATTCATGAGAGAGATCCTGAGAAGTTTAAAGATCACGCTGTTGTTTTGTTCTTAAAAGACCAGTTGAGCTTGGGAGATGAAAAGGTACAAGGGCGCATTCAAAAGGCTTTAGATAAAGCTGGACTGACCTTGGATGGGCACCTTATTGAGCAGGACGAGAGAAGGCTTATCCCTGGCAAGAGTCAAGCAGAGCTTTCTTATCGAGAGGAGCGTGAGGCTGAGAGATACACAGAAAAGAAAGGGCACCCTCTCCCCAAAGCTTATAAAACACCTCTTTATGATAAAGAAGATATCCTCTCAAGCCTTACAAAATCACACATTGAAGAGATATTTGCACGTCATATTGACCTGTGGGTGACGAATCCTAAGCCTACTTACCGCTCTCATGAAATAAGATACGGCTCTAAAGGAGGATTTGTCATCTATCGGGATCAAAGCACCTGGAGTAACTTTAAAACGGGTGAAGGTGGGGACATCTTTAATTATGTGAGCAAATCACTTAAAATTTCTTATAAAGACGCCATTAAGCAGATAGGAGAAGAGATTAATGCCCCTCAATTGATATCCATCAATTGGGAAGAAAGAGCACAAAAGCAGAATGAGCTTAAACTCCAAGCTGAGATAGAAGAAAAGGCTAAAATTGAGAAGTCACAAGCTACTACAAAAAAGCTTTATGATACTTCACGCTCCATTCAAGGAAAGCTTGCAGAAAAATACTTAAGAGAACATCGTCATATTAAAACAGCAGAGCTGCCCGAAGATTTAAGGTTTATTGCTGAGTATAAAGATTATGACAAAGCCCCCTCTTATCCAGTCTTAGCTTCCTTTTCACGAGATCCTCAAGAGAAGCTGACAGCGGTCCAACTGATCTATCTCGATCCCCAAACAGCAAATAAAGCAGATATTGAAGTTAAAAAGCGCTCTTTAGGATCCATTAAGAATACGGCTGTTGAGGTTCAAGCAGGGGAAGGTCCTACTTATGTTGCAGAAGGAATTGAGACAGCCCTCTCTTTAAAAGAAGCTGGCATTCAAGGGAGGATTCTTGTAACTTTAGGCCTTTCTAATATGCGCTATGTAGGAAGCCATATTAAAGACAAGGATCAGCCTGTCATCTTATGTTGTGATGCAGATGAGGTGGGCTCTCAGGCTTGGAAATCATCTGAGCAAAATCTAAAGAAACTTCAAGAAGAGGGGTTCAAAGCCTCTATTGTTAGACCACAAGGGGAAAAGGGACGGGATTTTAATGATATTCTTCAAGAAGAAGGGATTGCTGTTGTTCAAGAAGTGCTTAAGGAGGTTGCTTCATTCAAAGAAAGACGCTCCCAAAAGGAAACCCACCTCTCAGGACGCCCTCAAGCCCGACTCACTGAAGAACAAATTGTTCTTAATAGGACTATCCTCTCACCAACAACCCAAGAAGTCCCTCAAGAAAAAACTCAAAGTCTTTTAAAAGAAGATGATCCTACTTTTAACAGAATGATTGTTCTTAAGCATTTTTATCCTGAGCTCTCAGAAAAGGTCCTTACTCAACGTGTTTATCATGAGAAAGAAAGACAAGAGCGCTATATAGAATATGCTCTTGAAAACAAGCAATTGACTCAAGACGAACTCTTTACGTATGCGGATAGACTCTCAAAAATTGAAGGAAGACTTTATCAAGAGCATCTCCTCAAACATGGCAAAGCTCCTAAGTCTTATGAGATTTATATGGATACCCAAAGAGTTTACTCAGCAAGTCATCAAAATATTGAAAAAACCTATACAAAGTTTCTTGAAGCTGGAGCTTCAGAACAAACCGCAAGAATAGGAGCTAACTACTATCAACACTTAGAAGAGAGTATAAACCTTCATCCTAAAAAATTGAGTTTGGTTTTGCAAGCAACCGAAATTCTAAAAAAAGACGACCCAGAGGCTCTCGCTCACCCTCAGAGCTTTGAGATCACAAAGAGGTTTGCGTATACAATGCTTGCCCTTGAAAAAGGCGACACCATTGATTCTTCTTCAATTAAATCTGTCGCTCAAAAAGAAGAACAACATTTTAAGGGAATTGCCCTGAAGATAACTAAAACTTTGGAACTTGAGAAAGAGCACGAAGTTGAGTTGCCTTTATAAAAGCCTAGTGGGCATGTCGGTGCAATATAAACCCATGTACTGGATATGACCTTAAAGCACAAAATGCGTTATATAAAGGTACATTCGTGAAAATTTCCTAGAGGGAGTGGGGGTTTATAGATCTTATATGCATCACATAATATGCAACCCATAATCAATAATATCAAAGATGAGTAAGAAGTTTTTGGTTAATTAGAAATTAATTCTAGCTACCTTTCCCATATTCTTGCTAACTTGTCTGTGGCTTAGGAAATGAGTTACTAAGCTTAAAGAAACATTATTTGGGGGACCTATTATGAGTTATTACAAAAAGATGATTTTTAAAATACTTTTGGTTTTTATTACTACCTTATCAATTAACCCTATCAGTTTTGGCTCTCATGCAAAATATATATGTGAAGATGATGGGGTAGCCGAACCACTGTATGTTCATAGTGTAAAGATAATTGGGGCCGGTGAAGCAACGATTCAACAATGGATTAAATTGATTATGGAGAAGGAGAATATAAACAATCACAATATGAGCAAAGCTAAGGGGATATTAGGAGAGATTGTTGCTCAAATTCTTTTCGAGGGAACAGGAACGAAGCTAAGAGAGTTATTGGCTGTACAATCACGACTAAAGCATCTGCAAAAGGGGAAGGAATAGATGGGATATTCCTCTCAACCCAAGAAGATTTACCTATTTTTAATGAAGCAAAATTTCGTAGCAATGGATGTACTAAAAAAGATCTTCCATGCACAAGTTACGGGCAAGAAGCAAGCATCCAATGGTATAGCTATCATTTTAGCCATTTAAGAGAAAACTCAATGACAAAATCTCCGCAGTGCAACCACGTCGATTTTAGTCAGTTAGAAAACGATTTTTCTAAAGGAAATATTCTTAGAACTATGACTTGTCTCAACAAAAAAGGAAAAATTCATCTTTACTATATTAAAGATAAAAATGAAAAAAATAACAAAAAAGTAATAAGTTTTTTACAGAGCTTTCAAAATTTGGAACTTTCATCAATAAATAATTTTTTTTCTAGATTTTACTCGAATTAGATCTTAGATAATGACAGGGTTATAAAAACCCTGTCACTGTATTTTATTCGACCATTTTCATTCCAAAATGGGACTGATACCCAGTATACAATACTTGCCCTTGAAAAAGGAGACACCATTGATTCTTCTTCAATTAAATTTATCGCTCAAAGAGAAGAGCAACACTTTAAGGGAATCGCTCAGAAGATAACTAAAACTTTGGAACTGGAAAAAGAGCACGAATTAGAGTTGTCTTTATAAAAAAAACTTAAAAGAGGGAATCAACTCCCTCTTAAAATTCATTGTGATCGTCGTTAAATCTCATTTTAGGAAGAGATAGCTTTTTAAGCAAAAACTTTTTCTTTTTCCTCAGAATAAACCGAGGATGAATTTTCCTGACTTTCTTCATCAATGGGATCAGCATAATTTTCGGCAGGAATAAACCGAGGTTGAGTGGCAAGAGCCTTATTGTAATTAAAGTATAAGTGAACAGATGAATGCCCCCCAGGTCTTTTAAGATAAGCTTGAAGCTTTGGAAGCATCAATAGATCATGAGGCTTAACAAGAGCTTCTGTCTTTTTATGTTGGCTTAAGTTAACTCCATCTCTGACACTATTAGCTCCAAAAGAAAGCCCTTCAGAATGTTCTTTGACTTCATGCTCGCCAAAAAAAGAAGCCATATAAGAAGCTGTTTCTATATTGCCACAATTAAAGATAACCTTAGTATTAAAGAGGCTTAAGAGCGTATGAGCTTCTTGAGGGCCATAAACCTTTTTTAATTGATGGATATCTTGAATACCTGCCACAAAGCAGCCCCCAAATCCTCTAATTTCTGAAAGGCCTTCTTCAAGAGTGGGCAGATATTGTAATTGAGGAAGCTCATCACAAATAAACCAAAGACGTGGATGATGGACTTCAGGAAGTGTCTTTAAAGAGTTCATGGCCCACCCTATCCACGCTGACAGCAAAGGAAGTAAAGCTCTTTTTTGGTTAGGACCTGCTGTGAGAAAGAGCCAGGATTTATCATCCTCACGCGCGACCCAATCGCGGATTGAAAAAGCTTGTGCTTGGTCAGGAAGATAAGCAATCTTGCGCATGAGAGGCGTGAGAACACTTCTGATAGAAGCCGTGGTTTTTGAAGCATCTTTCTCCGCAAAAGAAGCAATATCAGTTCCTTCAAAAAAGGGCAGGATATCTTTAAGAGGGAGAGCAATAAGGTAATCTTTTAAAGCTTGTATACTAAATCTTCCTTCATCATAAAGCTTCTTAGCTCCCACAGAAAACATGGCTCTTCCGGCTTTATTCCACCATTCTTGCTCCCCACTATGTGAGGATGAAGGCAGAAGAATTTCAGCCATTTCATCAAATTCATAAGCATGACGGCATTCAGCCCAGACATGCCAATTCTCAGATCTTTTATCAAAAGGGTTGAGCAGAATATCTTGTCCAGGGCGATAATAAATGGGTGTTAAGTTCCCTCTTAAATCAACAATAATGGCTTTATTGTTTTTTTTCCTGATTTGAGGGAGCAGTTCATGAAGACAATTGGTTTTTCCAACTCCTGTGGTTCCTGTAAGAAGAAAATGCTCTGTCTCAGATCCTTTAGGCAACGGACACCCTGCCAGAGAGAGATCTGAACTTTTTACTTTTAAGCTCACCTTGGCCTCACGAGCTGAGATCATTCTATTTCCTTTGAGAATTTGTTTTTGCTCTAAGGTACGGCTCTTCTTGTAAAACAAATAAACAACTCCGCTCATTCCCAAAATCCAGCTGCCAAAAGTGTACATCAAGATCTTATGAATAAGGGACGCATGATAGGCCACCCAAGGGTGCTTTAAAAATTGAATAGTGGGCATAACAATATTGCCATTATAAGGGTGAAAGTAGGTCGTCATTAAATGGTGGGTTTCTGTTCTTGCCATCTCAAGAATTTTTGCTTGAGGGATAATAAAAGCAAGCCCTTCCATCAAGAACAATAGCCCCATTTTAAAAAGAGGCCAAATCATGAGCTTTAAATGTCCCCAAACATAGGTTTGAAGCCAAAAATCATTCCATAGCCATAACTCAATTTGAGAAAGATAAATTGCACAACTCAAAACAATTAGAGCCAAAACAAGCCCTAAGCTTACAACAAGCTTAAAGTTCTGAAAGCGCATGCGCCATTCGTGGGAGAATATTTGTCCCCCCCTTGTAAAGGCATCTGTATGAAAATTCTTATGAGGCATAAGTTTGGTTCTCTTATTATTCTAGATTTAAGATGAATGTTGATATTTTTCGAGATTAAAAGGAACCTCTTCAATGTTAACCCATTCAAAGAATTCTTTCGTATGTGAAGTTCCTAAAATAACTTTAAAAATTTGGTTTTGGCGGCTTGTTTTAGGAGATAAAATATAAAAGATTGTTTCTTTTTTAGGATAACCACTGGCATTGATAATTTTTGATAGTTCTTCACAGATAATATCATAAGAATAAATGGAAGGATTCCCATCTGGGTAGGTAATTAAAACGTGAAGAGTTTCTCCTTGATCTTTATAAAGGTCTAAAGAGATAAACCACTCTATCTTCTCACCATAATTATTGTTGGATAAAAAACGGAAAAATCTTTGTTTAACGGGCTGATTATCTGTAAGGAAATATTTTCTTAACATGTTAAAAACTTCCCATTTGATAACGAATGTTTTCTAATTGAGGCTTGATATTTTTTTCAACCTCTTTGATCCCTTCTAAAAAGTCTGGGAAATCTTCTCTTTTCATATAAACAGACATGACCCCATATTTAAGCCAATAAAAGTCATCCCTTTTATTCATTAATATATCGACCTCAATGCCTTTAAACTCCTCTACTTTTTCTGTTAGGTGGTCGATATTTATGGAGTAAGCATGCTTTAAAAGATCTTCTAAGCCATCAAAGTTAAAGGTTACTGAAAATTTTCTCTCTAGAAATTCAATATGGCAATAAGGTTTATCTCTTAATTGTATGACATAGGCATATTTATTGTTGTAAGTAGACCTGTAATCAGCATCGTCGATATTGTTTTCTTTATAAAAAATTTTTTCATCTACATAATGAAATGGAGCTTCATTCTTTCTTTTCCGATAAGCAAACTTTGCATTAATGATAAGCGTTTTGAGATAAGGACTTAGAGCCTTATAAGTTGAAGGGGTTATAATTAACCCTTCTTCTTCTCTCAAAGAGGTAAGAATATAAGAGATACTTTTTAAATAATAACTATTTAAGTTATTATTTATTATCTCTTCTTTAATATACTGTGAAATGATCTCAAACGTACTTAATAATGATTCTGAATTCTCAACACCAGGAATTTCCTGGCTCCAGCTTAAATGTCGTTTAATATCACGCTCTTTTTGTTGAGAAAGAGAAAGATCAGTAATTAAAATAATCGCGGCATCAAGAAGATCATAAATATAGCGTGTATGAGGTAAGCATTGATTGTAATACCGCTCATAAGCTGAATATACCCCATCCAAGAGATACCCTAACTCTAAAGGACTTAAAACCTCACCATAATCATATTTTTGCGCTATCACTCTGATATTTGGCGTTTCATTATGAGCAATTTTATCACGGGCATCTTCAATTTCCTGGCATCCTAAATCAATTAAAGATCGTAGCTTTTCTGAAAAAGTAGGAATGCTGGGCAAAAAGGTATTAATTTTGCTTTTGATGTTCTCTGGAAGACGTATTGTTGTGATCATTTTAATTGTGTATCCTTATTTTAACTTTTTGTTATACAAAAACATTTGTCTTACTAAAGGTCAAGAAAATTTTCCAAAATAAAAATCTTTATTTAAAACCAATTTTGCATAATTTAATCCTTTCTGGGGGTTGGGTGAGGAGTCATAAGAAAACGGCTTGTCTTAGCTGAGGAGCCAGTTCTTTTGATGCTAATGAGAAGACGAATGGTTATAAAAATAGCCATTAAGATGTTAAATAAGGCAACCATAAAGGCGGAGTGGAATATCAAAAACATACCGGATTCCAAAGGATACCGCATAATACACATCAGGGTACCCAGAAACTCATCGGAAGACACGTTCGCAAGGAGAATACCCGCCCAAGCACAGTTTATGCTTAAGACACAACAAATGGCTAAGATTACAGCAATGACAGAGCCTTTTCCTCGCCTATAACGCTTATAGGAAATCATGAGCGCCACAACAGGTGAGAGCCATACACATGCGCCAACGAGAATGGCAGAGAGGATACCAGGTAGTATTCTCCATGTGGCATTCTGAAAATATATAAAATACGCGCCGAAACTTACTAAGAGTGGCCATCCTGCTCGTAAGGCCGTTTTAATAAGAGTAAACCAATTTTGCATAAGCTGATCCTTTCTTTATGTCTGAAGAGTGATAATGAGCAACAGCCTTAAACCAGCTGTGATGCTGAGCTTTAAGGGAGACAAGAAACTGGGCTGCAATAAGAGTATTCTTGAGAGGGTTTAAAAGCTCTTGCGGCGTTCTCACCTTATCTTGATGCCAAAAGTAATTTATCTGGTGGCAGCCCACATCAAAGTTCTTAATGCCTAGTGCAAGAAGTTGTTTGATATAAAAAGCAGCGGCAGATTGGTTTTTAAAATAATAACTCTTTCCTTGAATGTGAATTGACCATGGCCACGGGGCTCTATGAGGGCCAAAGCCACTTTCAACTTTAGCAATTTGCAGGAGAAGCTTCTTTGGAACATTCATTCGGTCAGCCGTAAGATCAATGGCTTTTAAACACTGATTGCTTTGACCTGGAGCCGTTGACATTATGTAAATAAGCACACTTAGAAGAGCAGATAGTTTCATATTTAAACCTTTATAAGTTTTTGGGTTTTCGGGAATAGCAACTCACCGACATACCGCTTACCTTGGTCATTACGATGAAGCTGAATAACAAGATCAACAGCCTCATATAAAAACTCTTTCACCCCTTTGGGTTCATGACCAGAAAACGCAATGTTTTGCGGAATCGCCCAAGAAAGCGCTGCATCACAGCTATTGGCATGAAGGGTACACATAAAGCCTGCATGCCCCGAGTTTAAGAGGCGAAGGATGGGGTAAGCGTTCGCCATTGAAAGCTCGCCCATTAAGATGATATCAGGACGAGATCGCATGAGATGATCAATCATTTGTGGGTAATCTAAAGTGGGGTTCTTTTCATTACGGCTCACCACATAATGGACATGGTTCTCATGGGGGATATTGAGTTCTCTCGTGTCCTCTAAAACAAGGATTCGTCTCTTATGAGGAATAGCTTGTAAAAGCCGATTCATAAATGTGGTCTTACCTGAGCTAGTGCCGCCTGAGATCAGGATATTAGCACCCTCTTCAATAAGAGAGGTGATCATATTCTCATGCTCAAGATTAAGGCCATAATCCTCAAAGGAGAGCTTTAAGTAACGCCGCATGCGAATAGAGGCCGAAAGCTTAGACTCAACATTGGCTCCCATCATCGCTTCAAACCGATGCCCCCCTGGAAGCATGACTGATAACCTAGGCTGAGTGATAGGATCAAAACTTAAGCCCCAGTGATTAGCTAAGACATGGCATAAGGTTTCCCAGTATTGTAGATCAAGTTCAGGTGTTGAGATGGTAAGAAAACCTTGTCCTGCTTTCTCTAATCTTAATTCTCCTGGTTTTATAATAGAGCACTCCATGAGGTCCTCATCCTTTAAATAAGAGATCAGAGGAGCTAGCCAAGCATCTATAGTAGGTCTTAAGAGAGCCATATTATGACTTGTCCAAAATCTTAGGAGTATGACTTCTCCAAGAGCTATAAGATTTACTCCCATCAGAGTAATGGGTGACATCCCTTACTGAGCGCATCATTTGAACGATCTTTTTCCCACCGCGGGTAACTGTATGAGGGGCTCCCTGCCCATACTCTTGAGTGATTTGCACCACGGTCTTGGTAGGTTTTGGGGATGGGGAGAGCTCTGGAAGAGCGTGCTCTAAGGCCCCTGCCTGACCAATGACCTTCTCAAACAAACTTCCATCAGGACGAACCCAAATCTCAACTTTATCTCGCGGGGCCATAAAAATATGTCCCTGAAGAGAGGGTGAGGTTGTCCCTGAAGGCTTCTCAACGGTTCCTTTAAGGACATAAGGAATCCACGAACCCTGGTTTTCTTCGGTCCGTTCTTGAAGAACGTAGTCTTTATTTTTGTCCTTAAAGGATATTTGATAGCGTTGCTGTGATTTCAAGAGATGATCAAAGTGGGTATGGCCAATGATCTTTATGTGATGGGCTAAGGCCTCATAGGAGCGCTGACAGCCCCCTTCTAGATACTTTCTCGTCATGCCTTTTAAATAATAAAACTTTACATGAGGGTAGGAACGATGGGCATCCAAGTCATGGGTATAGTGCCCCTCACACCCTTCTCTAGTGGATAAAAGCTCTGTCATGCTTTCAGGCTCACACTGGTTTGTGATGAGTTTTTTACGACCTTCATGCACGATTTGCCTTTTAACCATTCGAGTGACACGGCTCCCAAGAAGAGAAGGTTTACATCCTGCTTTAACAAACTGGTGTGGAATTGATTCGTTTGTTTCATGACAAGGTACAATCTCGTGGATTACCCCCTGATCAATAAAAACTTCTTTCTTTTGAATGAGAGATTTGTTTTGCTCATAAACATGCTTTAAAGAGCAGCCTTCTGCTGTTGAGATAATAGGTAAGGGTTGAGCCTCAGATCTGTGGCATCCCTTAACAACTTTTCTTGCATTAGAGCGATCATAATAAACTGTCTCAGCTTGAGGATAGGCAAAACGTGATTGAAGATTTATGTCATGAGAACATATGCCCTTCTCTTCAATAAAAGGATGCGGTTGAGATTCGTCATTAAGGCATTCAGTATCTACATAAACTTTATTGTATCCATCATCAAGGTAGTACCTTCTGAAAGTTGTGTAAGCAACTCTGGAGCCTTCATCAACTTTGTCCGCACAGCACCCATAGTCCTTTTTAATATCAAAAATAAGATGTGAATCAGCACACTGTGTTTCATGCGTAATTGTTCCATTTGTTTTAGCAATGGAGCGAGTTTGAATAATAACCTTACCTCTTTCCAGATCAATGCGTGGAGTACACCCTTCTCTTGTGACTTCAACTTCAATAAGTGGCATCTCAAATTCTTCAACTCCTGAAGTTTCTCCTTGGTTAATCTTTAAAGGATCAAAGCTCCTATCAAGGCTCCCCTCAAAATCTTTAAGAGGGGTTGGAGAAGAAGTTGAAGAGGTTGCTGGAGAATTAAGGGGGGAAGTTGTAAGATTTTTATTATCTAAAAAAACATTATTTTTATCTTTTTGAAGACCAGATTTTGGTGCGGTTGAAGATACAGCTGAAGAAGAAAGCGAACCACGGCTATTACCCCCTCTTAAAGAGCTAGATGGTCTTCTCATAGATAAATTATTTTGATTAGTTGAGTCTTTACGAATCAGTGCGTCTGCATTCTTTCTTTCTCCATAAGAGGAAGCAGAACTCCCTCTATAACTTTCTGTTGAGGTCGACATTGAAGTATGATCATGAGAGCTGTTTTCTTTAATAGGCGTACCTAAGTCAGCGAGGTTTTTTAAAGAAGCCCGCTTTTTTACCTTACCCTCAACGTCTTCTAAACGCCGTTCATTGGAGGAAGGGTTATCAGCTTTAACTTCACCTATCTGATCATCTTCTCCTTTTTCAAGGCGAGTAAGAGCATCCAATAAATGAGCCTTATTGCCATAAAGAGAGATCTTCAATCCTTTAGAAAGTGATCCTTTACTACTCTTAAATGTTGAGATCAGAGGCTCTTTAAACAAAGCCCTTTTTTTATCTTTACCTTGAAGGGCTGTCCACACCACTTGAACAACTTTAGAGTCCTTTTGAGTCGGGATAGAAATCGCACGGACTTGGCCAATAAGAGTGACTTCCTTTTTATTTTTTTCATTCAATTGAGCTTTCAGCTGTTGTTGGTCTTCTTGAAGAGCCACCTCTTCCAATAAAACAGCTTCAGCATTTTCTGGAGGATTTGGATGCCCTGATAAGGAACATAATAAATACAGGATAAGTGATAAACAAATAGGCTTCATGAGGTCTTTGTCTCTCTAGGTTTAGGGTTTTCTTTATGAACTGTTTTTGAGTTCTCATAAATTAAGGTTTCTTTTGTATGCCTTAAGACAATGTCTGAGGACGGGATGATTTGGATGTGGCTTCCAGGAGGAATGGTTAAGATAGGCGCTAAGTTAATATTTTGCTCAATGACTTTAGAAGTCGCTTCACTTAAATTATGAGAGAACTCATCACTTGCACCCGTTAAAAGTTGAGAAAGAGTGCTTTTGGATCTTGCTTGATTCGCGTAAGAACCTGCTTGAGCCAATGAGGCTGTCGCTGAGATGAGAAAAGCAGCCCCATAGCGCTCCCATACTCGTTGATCCAACTCTCCTATAAGTCCTGTTCTTCCACTCTGGTCTGCTGCAATTGATTCTTTAAGAGCAATACTAACCCCATCAGGACGTATAAGACGTTTACATTGCACAGGAAGACGCGTTTGACCAACTTCACTTAGAGATTCATAACTACAAATAATCCGGCTATAAGCAGGAATAAGAATATACTTACCATTAGGGCTTAAGATGTCTCGTTCCACAATAGCAATCATTCGTCCGCCTACTTGAGAGTTAACTGAGTCTTCTAAGATGGCAGGGATGCGCATATCAGCAGTTAAGATTCTTGAGCGGTCAACAGGAAGCGTGGATCGCGATTCTTCAAAACTCGCATCGCTCCACTGCTGATAATCAGGGTCTTGAAGACGTGGCTTTTGTTCTGCTTCTTTTGTAAGAGGAAGTGTTTTTAGAGTTTTATTTGTTTGATATTGCCTTAAGCCTCGTAGCTTACGAGCGCTATCTTCTCGCATTAAAGGCTTAGGATCTGGAAACTGCACAGGGATAGGTTCAGGCTCTGGTTCCGGCTCTACAATAATAGGCTTAGGCTCTTCTGGTTTCTTAAAAGCATGAAAGTCTTGGGCGATCTGTTGCCGAGGCTGAGGAGCAGCTTTCTTCAGCTCTTCCTCTTGGCAACCGGCTAAGAGGGCTGTTGTGAGTAAAGGAAGATAAAGAGTCTTCATTCCGCTGCCTCTTGAGAAGTTGGGAATACACACACCACTTTGTGGCCATTGCGAAGGGTAAAGGAGCCTGAATGCTGAGCGACAATTTTGGTGCCTTCACGGCTTACATTGATGGGGGTATCCACCCCATCAATCACTGCATAAATGGCAGGAAGGCCTTTCTTTTTAATCTCTTCTCCATAATCAAACCATGTCCTAATACCATCACTATAAACCCGTTGAGGAGCAATCTCTTTATCTCCTGCCATGGTGAAGTTAAAGTTAAGCTGGGAAGGGTCAAAAGGCACTTCTTCAAGATAATCATCTTTTGAGGTATCGCCCTTCCCTTTTGTTTTGGAGAGAGAAGAAGCTAAAGTTGAAGGTTTAGAAAGCCTGATATAAACAGCCAGATCCGGGACATGATTGGTATTATACCCTTCTGACCTTAAGTAAAAGCTATAGACTTTGCCGCTTACCCCAATTACAACAAGGTTGCTGTCAAGGCCTGTAAAATCTTGAGGTTGAATCGTGATGATGTTTGAGCGTGGATTTTCAACTTTAAATGAAGAGGAATCGCCCACTGTAATCTTCTCAACCCTCTCCCAAGAAGGGAGAATGATACATGTTGTCATCATCTCACGGCATCGAATCTTGATAATTTCGCCACCTGTATATGTGACATTATAAACACCCGCTCCTTCTTTCGCATGATCCCAAGCATGCTGAATGGCCCCTAAAGGAAGAGATTCTTTACGCTCTAAATCTGGGTAATTGCCTTTCACTTGGTGTTCTACATCTGGATGCTCAGTGAGGGAATGGGGTGAGCTAGACGTCATTAAATCTTGCGGGGCAGGTGTTGGGGCTATTACTGGCGACTGATGCATAGCTTGGGAACTTGCTCTTCCTAAAGGAGAGGCAATAAGCAGTGGAGCTAGCGTAAAAAGAGATATAGATTTTAAGTTATTTTTGAGCATCAAGACTTCCTTTCTGAGCAAGCGTGTAATGAGTGACGGTAAAGCCAATGGGGTTGATATATTGATCTTCAATTGAAACTTCGTGAGGCTCTAAAGAGACGGTCAGTGTTGAGATCCAATGCCCTTGTCCAATGACTTGGCCCTTGTGACGATCCCTTGATATCCACTCCACTTGAAAGATATTGGGAGCACTTGGAGCCAAAGACGTACTTGAGAGGATTTGTACCTCTCGTGTAACATGGCTTTCTTGTCTCTTCTTAAAAGGAGAGTCAGGATTTTCTGGTTTCATAAGGGACATGAATTCTTCATTGAGTTGAGATGCTGTCATCAGACTTAACTGCTTCCACCTCACATCCTCTGTTTGAAGATCAATGGTCTCTCTTAAAGAGACATACTGACGAGAGAGCGTCTCCATTAACAAGATTTGCGCTTTTTCATTACGCTCAAGAGGCTCAATGCGAACCACTTGTTCTCCTTTATCCTTAAGAGTCACAAGCATGGGCTGCACCTCTTTTAAGGGGAATAAGACGATGATTAAGCAGATCAGGGCAATGACGGTTAATCCCAAAACAACAGCACAAATCGTTGAAAGACGAGCCGTTGTTTGAGCTGCTTTATAAGACTCAAAACTTTGAAGAGAAGGTTCTAAAGCCATTGTCCATTCCGATAGATAATTTGCTTTTTGCAAGGAGAGCATTCGCTTTGAGGAAGTTTATCGGTGCCACTGCCCGTATAAGGATCACTTGTTTGAGAACACCCACTTGCCAGCAGCGTCAGCATGAGAAGAGGAAGATATAAATAAAGTTTCATGGTTTTTTCCTTTATTCAGGGCCAATAATATTGTTAAGAGCAGGGTTCTCCCAAGATGAACCGCGGGATGACAGATGATTCTTGAGTTTAGGTCCTGCCCATTCACTAGCAGCACCCCATGCTTTTTGGCCCCATTTTTTAGTATAGGCTCCAACAATACCCACGCTTGTTGCTCCAACACCGGCTACAAATCCAGCAGCTCCTGGACCATCAGAAACACCGGCTATATTTGCAATGGTGGGAACTTTGAGTTGCATATAGATAGCAACACAAATTGCAACAAAACATCCCCAATAATCCCGGCTAAAGGCAAATCCTTCAATATTTTGCTTAAAGTTGCCAAGAGCATCGACCGGCAAAATGTGAAGCAATTCTTTCATCACATAAAGACTAAGACCCATAGCAATAACAGAGCCAAAAATTGTGAAAATACCATGTAGAACCATTCTGAGGCCTGATGTCGCAATACTTCTTGTTGCAGAAAAACCAGAAAAAATAATTAAAAGAGGCGATAATGTCGTCACGGCCATTAACTTGAACATATAATCAACCCAAAAGCACAACATGATAAAAAACAGGAAAATAAATGCCAAACTTAAGATGAATGAACCAAGCCAATTTAAGCTTATCAAAACATAACTTGAATCCCGCATCATGGCATCAAGAGACCTGAAAATATGATCTATTGCATCATTTTGGACTTGAAGAACATGAGCTAAAGATGATCCTTGAGAAGATGAGCCAAAGCCAATCACAGAAGTGACTTTTTCAAGAAGTTTACCCACCCCTTCATTTAAAGGAGTGTAAAGCCAATCAAAAAAATTATTGGCCGTTAAAAAAAATATCACCGTTAGATTTGTTAAAAGAGTGGTCATCAGATCAGAAAACTTAATCTCTCCTTTAATCAGACCTCTCACAATCAATTGCCAAACAAACCAACACCCAAATAAAGAGGTGTAAAGGGTGAGACACCCTGGACTTAATGTCTTAAAAACAAGGTTTGCATAATCCTTCATAAGATATTCAAGCTTTTCAATATAATTAATTGCAAATTGCATGACTTTATCCTTGTCTGACGGGCGCTTTAGTCCCTTTAAAGACAGTAGGCTGAGCTTGAGCCATGTTGGTGGCCATAAGCTCCAATTGTTGAGATTGAAGGAGAATGAGTTTGTCCAACTGATGCGCAATATGCTCAAGCAGTCGTGTTTGCATATTGGTTTGGTATTTAAGAGTTGGGTTTTGCCGAGCTTGCGCCTTTATCTGGATAAGCTGATGATGATCGTCCCTTAAGGTTTTCTTTTGCTGGGTCGCTATAGCTAAAGAGTCAACTGTTGAGACTTGCACAGCCTCAAGTTTCTGTTCTCTAATTTGGGATAATTGAATGGGCGTTGTGAAGTTTGTCTCAGGAAAAAACTTCTGCTGAAAATAATCTTTAGCAAAAATGTAGTTTGAGAAATCTTGGACACCCGCATGTTGATTGGTTATATAGTTGAGTTGAGATAAGGGACTTCCACCTTGCCCAGTAAGGCTGCTTAAGAGAGAGTTGAAATCACCGCTCAAAGTGCCTACTTGCATAACTTTTTGGAGCAAGCTTGGGTCTAGCTTTGACCCCAGCACACTATTCATTACTGTCATCTCCCCTGATAATGATTGAAGCTGATGAAGTGATCGACCAGCAGTCCCTAAAACGCTTTTAAGCGTCGTAAATGTATTCACATCAAAAGTCGCTAAAGCTCCAGAGTGGGATTCTTTACTTTGACCTATAAAAAGTAAGCTTAAAACTAAGCAGCGCTTAAGTATTTGTCGATCCATTGATCACTCCATTGTTGTTGTAAATGTTTAACGAGTTTGACGGCCTCTGATCCTGAGCGATAAAGCTTAAGGTGAGGTCCTAGAGGTGTAAGATCACAGTCTAAAATGACGGATTCATTAAAGCGCTTTACCAGCACTGAATGCTTAAGGGACCTAGCAAGTTTACTTGTCCCTTTAATGTAAGCCCATTCTGAGTCTGTAAGGTCAAAGTCAGCATAATCCTCTCGCTTTGCTGAAGGGTTTGGAAATAAAAATCTTGTAGGACATTGATCTAAAATAACAGATGAAATCCCTGATTCTTTGAGATCTTTAATATTTTGAAAACAAACATTAATGCTTCCCCTTAATTTACGATGTTCTTTAAAGAGTACTGGAACATTGGGTTTAAAAACCTGATCTTGAATAAGAGAAGATGTTTCATCAATAAACGCGAAATGAGGGAGTGCTTCTTCTCGAATGACTCTTCTAACGCGATGCATAATATAGTGAGTTATGGCAGCTGATATAAGGGGATTTGCTTGAATATCTGTCATTTCAAAAGCAACGAGGCGGTGTGATGCAAGATCCAAAGCATCATAAGCCTCAACTCTACCCTCAATTTCTTTAGAGCCATTAAACCAGCTTCCTAAAGCTCCACCATCACACCATGGAAGCAATCTTTTTTTAATTAAACTTTGATGTGGAAAGAGGTCATTTATTAGATGTGTTAGAAGTCTTTGTTCTTTAGGCACTTTAAAAAGAATTTGGATAGCTCTTTGAGCATACTCTTTACTTCCATCATCACTGACACCTGCCATCATACATAAAAGTTGAGGAAGAAAAGACCTTTCTTGAGGGGTGTCTTCACAGTAAAATGGATTAAGCAAAGACGTCTCTTGATGACCAAAGTCTATATAATTTCCACCCATACTTTGAGTAAAAATACGGGTGCCATTAAAACGATCAAAGATATAAGCCCTTAAATTTTTATGCCTTAAAGCGCCCCCTATTAAATGCTGGAAGAATGTTGTCTTGCCTGAGCCGGCAGGAGCTACAACAATGGAGTTCGCAAGGGCTTCTTTTTCTTCTGAAGCATGTACTTGAAGGGCATAAGAAGACCCTGATGAGGTCTTAAAAAGCCTTAAAGGGCCCTCTCCCCAATCACATCTTGCAAACCCTTTAGGCTCATAATCAAAAGTAAGGAGATGACTTACATTGTGAGATAAAGGATGTGTTTGTCGTAAAAAACTCTCACTTCCTGGAAACAAAGACCGCCATGCATATTCGATCGCTGCAGTTTCTTGAATGGGAAGAACCCCATAAGATTTAAAGATGTGTCTTGCGTCTTCAATTAAAGAAGTAAGCTCTTCTTCTGAGCTTGAGATAAGTAAAATGGAACATTGATATCCATATAATGAGGCTTGATCAGAAGTAACAAGCTCAATTGCTGCTTCAAATTCTTGTCTCACATGATCATTCGAAAATAGATCTTCAAGCAGATTCCGCTGCTTTTTTTGATCCATGAGATACAAAAGAGATCTAGCTTTAGAAAAGCCTTTCAAATGCTGAAAAATAGTAAATTGGCCTCTTAAGGCATTTAACTCCTTCATCAACTGGGGGCTTGAGTCTTTATCCCATTTATTGAGAGAGAGGATAGCTCCATAGCGACTTCCTTGCTCATCTTTCCAGTAAATTTGTCCCTTTTGAGGGTCAAAACCAATTTGGCATGCCACCATTTGATCAGAGAGGTCAGAGGTTATAGGCTTTATTGATATGGATCTTCCATGAATGAGATGCGCCCAAAAACTTAAGAGAGGACTTACTTTTTCTTCATTTTCTATAATGCGAGGAGCTAAATCGTGAAGGGCTTCAAGGGTAAGAGAAGTAGCTTCTCTTAGGATATGTTCATGGAAAGACGTGAACGTTGTTTTACGTCCATAAATTTTATCTTGTAACTTGTTCAAAGTAGAAGGCAATTGAGGAGCTACACATAAGACAATATAATGTTCATTAAGGAAAGTGCGATCAAATTGTTCCATCCATTGATCATGAACTGATTGTAGGACCTCTGTGTCATAAGTCCCTTCTAGCGTGCGGCTGATTTCTTCACGCGTCGTCATGACTTTAATCATGATATTCATTTGCGCCAATTCATCGAGCCACTTCTTGCGCTTTAAAAATAAGAGTTGAAGATCTTCTGGTGTTAGGGTGTCGGTATTAGATCCTTTGACTTTAATAAGACGAGAAAGCATGCCATTCTTGCTTTGAAGCGTTATCTTATCTTCCCACACTGAATCGAAAGGCAGCGTGTCTTTAAGAAAGGTTTCTTCCAAAGAAGGCGTTAGTTTTCTTTGCAAACGGTTAGATAAAGCAACGCCTGCTCCCAAAGCTAAGGCAGAGCTTCCAGCAGCTAATGAGGCAACGCTGACCCACTCATGCGCCATAGAGATTACCTCCTTGTGGTAGCTGCCTTTTTGTTCGCTTATATTTAAAGCGAGCACGCATCACTTCCACAAAATAAGGATCATAAGAGCTTAAAGCAATAACAGCTCCATGAGAGAGGATATAGGCCCCAATGGCCACCATCTCATTTGTTAAAAACCACGTCATCCCTGCAATAATCATGGGTAAAGGAAGTGCTGATTGAGACACTAGAAGCCTTTGAGGAGGTTCGGAGACCGACGAAAGAACGTAAGCTCTCATCATAATCCTCCAAAAAACTGAATTAAAATATTAAATCCTATAAGAGCACATCCAACACCACAAATAGAACCAATCCACTTCCAATCCCCTCTACCGGATAAAAATTTAATAACTGCCGCAGCTAGCGCAACACCGACACATGCTTTACCGATCAGAATGAGACCATTTCGAAGTTCATTCAATTTTCCTGTGAAAATTTGAGCAAATGCAAATGCGGGGTGGCTCTCCAGCATAAGGTAAGTACTAATAGAAAAATGAAGTGCATATTTCTTGCATTTTTTGAAAAAAGATCCTTTGCAATCATTTTTTTTAAGATCATTAAAAACTTGGATGTGCTTCATAAGAGTCTCCTTAGGATTGTTTAGATTGTTGAAATTGATTGGTATTTGTTTGATAAGATTCATTGCGGATCAAAAGCTCAAATTGATAGAGTCTTGAGAAAATGTTTTCTAATTCCAGATGTTCTTGAGAACTGATGAACTGAGCCTCATCATCAATGAGACGACATAAAACTTCTAATATTTTTTGTGAATGGGAAAATGTGATTCTATTGAGCCATTCTTTATTCGTGACAAAAAGATGAACGTCACTCGTGAGGCGCTTATCTAAATCAGAATGTATCCATAAAATCGGAAATAAGGTGATCAGTTTGTTAATATAAGCGTGCTTTAACCAAATATCTTCAATATGTTCAATATACTCTTTGGTATAAATGGAGAGTTTAAGAGTTCTGACATAACTGTTATCTAAAAGTCCTAAGTCACCAAAGGACTCATTCAACAAAAAATTAGCTATTTTACGAAGTTCATCATAATGCTTCGTTGGATCTTTAAGCGTTAAACTGATAATTCTACTCGTTAGATAATTATAACAATAAGCTTGTTGAGACAAAAATCTATTAAATTGCTCCTTAGTAAGCTTTGCTGTCAGAAAATCATTAACCCAATCATGATAAATGATTAAGTCATGTGATCCTTTAAATTGTTCTCTTAATTTTTGAGTAAAAGAAAGAGATAGAATTTTCCCAAAATTGGGTATAGCTTTATCTTGCATTGTTAGGCTCACTAATAATGTACTACCTTGTAGCCTGCGCTTCAGTTTCGCTGTCAGAGCGCAGGCTATTTTTTTATATTTAATCTTTTAAAATATTCTTTTTTTCTATTAATTTTATTCGTCGCTCGAGATACCATATCGCCTTCCGTAAATCTTTTACCCCATCATGTTTTCGGCCTGCTCTCGAGATGTACTTTAGAGCACAAGCTAAATGATGGTTAAGATTCCAATCTTCAATGAGAGTGATAGGTTCGATCGTCCGACCTTCTACATAGTGCTTAGGTGATTCAATTTCTTCCTTCTGATGATCAACTTCTGAGGCCTTAATAAGAGAAAACTTTTGGCTCATGCGCTTACTCCATTTAACTTGTGATCATTGTACTTTAAATGCAGCTCCCTTGAAAAAGACCCAGCAGCATTTAAACTGCTGGGATAAGTTAAAGGGGAGCTTCGAGGAACACTATGTTCCTCTGCATTTGATGCTGAAGGAGCATCAAAACTTGGGTTGGATAAGGAAGTAGAAGGAGAGCTATTGGGGGACCCTCCTTCTACCAACTCTGACATAGGGAGGGTGCCAGAGTTTTGGGGAACTTCAATTTTAAGATGATTAACTGGATGGCCTAAAGCTTTTTCTAAAGCCGATAAGATCTGAGCCTTTAAGTTCTTGCTGACCCAGTCTCTTGCAAACAAAGTAGGAGACTTAATGCAAACCTCTTCTTGGGTAAGAGAGACAATATCCATTTCTAAAAGCCATTGACGAATAAGGGAGACTTCAAGCTTATCAGTTAGAAGTAGACAAACTTTTTTCCACAAAGGATGATGTGAAGAAGAGAGAAGTTTTTGACGTAATTCTTCTTCTTTTTCTGGCTTATTTTCTTCATTTTTTGCTTCTGGAAGAAAGGCAATGCGATCGCCTAAAGTAAACTGACCTGATTCAATTTTGTGAAAAGTCTCTTCCTTAATGGCCCAAGTAAGCCAAGGTTTTTGAAAATGCTTATTACCCCCCTCACCCATGAGGAACTTACTTGAGGCAATCTTCCGACAATAAGATCTCCAAGTGACAAGAGAAGCACCAAAAAGGCTCTGAAAGGCTTGATGAAGACTCAGGATTAGAGAAGGTGTTAACTGGCTAATCTCAAGAGATCCAATCTCTTCCATCCAAATCTCTTTCATCTCGTTTGCAATGTTTTCTTTTTCTTCTTCTTTTTGATTGAATGAGGAAGAGGTAGGAGAAGGAGAGATATCTTTTATACTCTCTGTGTGTAATCTCTTATCTATATTGTTCGCTGAATTTTTAACACTCGGAGGTCGAAAATCTACTTCCGAATGTTGTGAACTTAACATTCGGGAGTTATGCGAATTTTCTACCATTGTGAAATCACTTAAAGGATAGCCAAGTGCAAATAATCTTTCCTGTAGTTTAACTAGATTCAGCCTATATTTGGTAGTTTTGTCCCATTTATTATCATCAAGATATGCCTCTTCAATAACCTCAAGGTCGATAAGCTTTTTTAAAATTATGCGCATCGTTTGACGAGAAAAACCAAGCAATGTTTCATCGGAAAGATCTTGAGCTGTTTTAATAATCCAACCATGCCTAAAGGCTACATTACACTCAGGATTTCGGTCATGCTCTTCTTGTAAAAATTTATCAAAGTCATAAACACGCTTTGTCCAGTAAATAAGCTGATGCAATACAACAGCAGCTCTATAGTCTTTAGTAAGAGCTACTAAATCTTCTCTGATGACAGACTTCATAATAGGGCGAAGCTTAAGAAATGAAGAAGTGGCATGAGGGTAGTGCATCTCTCTAATCCTTCTTTATATTCATCTGAAGAAGCCCAACAGGGTGAGATGCTAAATTAAGGTATGCGCCTAATGCATAGGTACCATAGGAATAATTCAATGGACAAATATGTTGAATTGGTGCATACATAGAAATGTAAACCTTTCTTCATTGGTTGGTTTTACAAGAGGCCCGCAATGACGTCGAAATCATAAATGCGGGCTTCTCTACTTTATTTTCTTCTTACAACTCCAGTTTCAATTTCCCTTAAAAAGGTCCCAGTAACCCTAAGATTACTGGATGCAAATTTACAGGGAGGCTTTGAATCGATTTATAAGCTTAATGGAGGAAAACTTACTAAATATTGTCGATTCATATTCACTTTAACTAAGTGATGATCAAAAATTACCATATAGTGATATGCAATTCAAGCATTTTTTTAAAAATAATATGCAAATAACAAATATCTCTATATAAATTTTATATCGCAAAAAATGAGATTAAACGAATATTTATATCCTTACATTTGCATTCTAAATATATAATAGTACAAAGTATTTTATGGCTCATAAGGAATTCTGTATGCTAGATCTATCAAAGCTTAGGTTATTTTATTGGGTTGCTAAGTATGGAAGTTATACAAAGGCAAGCAAAGAGATAGATTTAAGCCAGCCATCTTTAGTGCGGCAAATGCAATCTTTAGAGGAAAGCTTAGGGTGTAAGCTATTTAATAGACATTTTCGAGGAATTACTCTTACTCCACAAGGCGAAAAACTATTTCAAACAACTATCACTATACTAGCTGAAGCTGATGCTTTAGAAAAATCTTTAAACTCTCCTGATAAAATCCTTAAAGAAACATTAAAAATAGGCACTTCTTCAGGTATTTCCGCTGATTGGCTTGTAAGGTTTATTCCTGGATTTGTTGAAATGTACCCAGAGATAAAACTAAATGTATTATCTTATACAACTGACTTTGATTTAGATAACAATAAAATTGATGTTGCCATAAGGCAAAAAATTACAGACGAAAAAGACTTAATACAAAAATTTTTATATACATTTGAATTTAGATTATATGCAAGTCCTGAATATCTTGCGAAATATGGTTATCCTCAATCTCCTGAAGATTTAGATAATCATCGACTTATTGGCTTTGCAGATGATGAAAGTTTAGCCTTCCAGGAAGTGGATACACTTTTACAAAAAGGAAGAAAAGATCACAATAAAAGAGAATACTTTTTAACAATAAACTCTAATATTGCAGAATTTAAGCTTGCAGAACAAGGAGTTGGAATAGCTAGTATTTGGCCGGGATTAAGCTTACTTGAAAAATCAAATTTAATTGATATATTTCCTCAGTCTGCAAGTATGTCTATAGATATATATTACATTTATCACAAACATGTATATGGAAATAAAAATGTTGATAGTTTATATAACTATATTAGAAGCAAAATAAAGAATTAAGTTACTTATTATCAAATAATAAGAATATCTTGCATTGGTTTACTGCTAGCTTTTCACATTTGATTTTTTTCATGAAATATACTCCGATTGATTTTAATTCTATTTAATTTAATAAATTACCTAAAATTTTAGTCAAGTAGTTTATTTCTTGTTTTTTAAAATATTCTCTAGTTTTTGTGGTATAATTTTTTTATCTCCATGCCCTAAAGCTATAAAAAATAAGGGTGCAACATCAATACCAGATATTTTTAAGTAACTAGAAACTTTAGTATCATTAAACCATGCACTTATCCATGTTCTAAAATTATAAGCTGTAGCATTTAGAAGACAAGTTTGCGATAAATGACCTGCATCAAGGTACACGTCCTTATATGATCGTGAATGTGAATATTTTTTCCAAACTTTGTTATAGTGGGCAACTAAGAATATGCCTAGAGCACATCCTTCCATAAAGAATTGTCCACATAGCATTTCTTTAAGGTCACTATATGATATCTGTTTATTTATTAAAGTTAAGCAATGTTTTGCTATATTATAATGGTATGTACCTGGGGATACCCCCTTTATATTCATAACAAATATATATGCTTCTACCGGATGAAGTGCTCCTCCTGATGGTGAAGATTTTCTACACCCAGTTTGTTGGAAACCCATATCAGTAAGTTCTTGCCAATTCCCATGAATCAACCCAAAGCTTGAAAATAAAATTGTACTTAATTCCTCTATAGTAATGGGTAGACCGTTAAACGAACGTGTAGTCATTCTTGATTTCTCTACATCCCACATACTTCTTGATTCTAGAATTTCGAGTTTAGGCTTAGGTAATTTTATTTCCTTACCATTATATTCAATGTGTTTATTATTAAATTCTTCTTTTATTTCATCGCACAGTTCAAGGTACCAATTAACCCATTTATCGTCCTCTAGTAAAACACCCCCATCAATATCTTGAGTTCCAATGTGATATATCTTAGAAAGTTCATCCCATTCCCATTTTTGTAAGATATATGGTTTAGTACTAATTAATTCTGCATTAATAAGATCTTGGTCAATTTTTGCTACATTCTTTACTGTAACCCCTTTAGATATCCTTATTAATCTTTTTACATACTCTTCTTCTAATTCATATTGATTATGATTTTTATAGTCCCAAACTACAATTTTTCCATCCTTTATTAATAAAAAAACAAATGGATTAAGATATAATTTTATATCCATTAATATCCCCTTTTTAGCCACATTTATTTTTACTCCTTTTCAATAAAAATTTGAAAATTTTGTATTTCAAATTAATAGATATTCGATAGGTGAAATTTTTAGAAGAAAATAATTAAAACTATATTTTCACTAATTATATTATTTGAAATTGTATGAAGAATTTAAATTCTAATTTTTCATCGTAACCATTTCTGGCTATAACATTAAAGTTATAATTGAGAACCTTAACGCCTAAATTTCTATCTGTAAATGCATATAGTTCCTCACCTTTTTGAGAAAATTTAAGCGCATAAAAAAGACGCCTGGTTACCTTAATAAGAATTTAGATAATTTTTGCGAGATAGTGGGGGTGATTGCGAATCTTTGAGCCTTCCCTGTATGAGATTTTATAAGTTCTTATAATTAGGTAGATTTTTATTGCTTTTTATTAACCTAAAGCTCCCTCCCCTATGAGCTTTTAGAACTGTATTTTTGAAGACTATGGCAGCCCCCTGCTGCCCTTACTAAATGTAGTATATAAGAATTATTTTAAAAATTTCAAGTAGAAAGTTATTGATTTTATTATGTTTTATCTCATTTATTGCGATAAAAGACTTATATCTCAATTTTTAAAAAATTAATGTATCATTAATCAATTAGTAAGGTATTGTTAAGATTATGTTAACTGATTATTAACCATTTATAACAGTTCATCATAAGATATATATTTAATGATATGACAAAATTTTTCTGTTTTTTGGTTTTGGGCTGAATTATCACAATGAGATGAAAGTATCCCTATAATGCTATCACGCAACTCCCAATGCGTAAGAAACTTAAAACCTCCCCAAAAAGAAAGATCTTTATGATCGTCGATATGATCACTGATAGTGATGATATTTTTTATCGACAATTTATGGCATATCCATGATGCGTTCTTCAAAACGCTCTGATAAAATTTATAGGTGATCTTATCAAACTCATCTCCATCATCATGAATTTGGCTGTCACCATAAATATGGTAGCCAACATCTCTGATGATCAATGCTGAATCTGTTGTTGGCCGATCAAAATTGATAGGGAGTTCGTTATTGTTACTTGAGTGAGAAAAGGTAACTTTCCCTAAGATCCCCTCTTCTTCGTCTAAGCATAAAAGATATAAATCTTCATTAAGTAAATTCTTAGGATCATATAAATCAATTGCTTCAAGATTGAATTCAATAGGATTCTTCAGATTATCAGAAGTATGCTTATCCCAGAGTTCATCATAAAGTTCTTTGTTTTTAAAAATAACAAACATTGTACGTTTCTATTGAACCTTCTTTCTTTTACTTGGTAATTTGATTAAAGGTGTTTCTCCTATTATCAGCGCTTGAGCCTGTTTTATAAATTGATTTTTTAAATTTCCCGCCTGAATCTTTAAGCCAAAAAAAACACCAATAAAAAATGAAAGAAGGATTAAAGCACCAGAACCACTTAGTCCTATAAAAATCCCCAGACAGAAAAAAGTAACGATTAATGAAGTAGCATTTGCTTTGATATATGATTTTAAGGTCATTGGTATCTTTCTTTTAACCACTTATTATAGGCCCTTTCCCTACTTCCAATCTAAAAAATTAATTGTCATCTTCTAGGTTTATATTTCTTAAGCTATCGACGTAATTCTGCAATATTCAAGAGAAGATCCTAAAAGTTCTTGGAAAGTATGCTTGAGCTCTTTTCCTAGATTCTTCTCAACCCAATCCCTAATGAATTTACTTGGCGCTTGTAGCTCAACTTCTTTAGAGTTTATGGTGGTTATATTGAGAGGATACAGCCAATTTTTAACCGTTTTGTACCCTATTTTTTCACACAATCTTAAACACGCCTCAATCCAAGTTTGATCTTTAGAAGAATTAAGAAGTTCCTGTTTTAATTCTTCACGAGCGTTCTTTTCTTCCTCTGGTGACATATTTATTGGTTTCTCTTCAATCTTTCGATTTCCCAACGTAAAATCACCTGCTTGAATTCGTTCATAGGTTTCATACTGGATTGCCCATGATAGCTTAGCTTTGAAGTTTGTCCCCCTCTTCTCTCCCATTAAGAATTTACTTGAGGCTATTTTTCGACAATAAGATCTCCAATTTTCAAGAGAACTTTTAAAAACTGTCCCGTAAGATATGCTTAACCTTGAAATGAGGGTTGATGTTAGGTGATTAACATCCAATTCCCCGATTTCCTCAATCCAAATATTTTTCATATCATTTGCAATTTTATTCTTCTCATCAATTTTGGATGAGAGAGAAGAAGTTGAAGTATTTTCTGAAGTATTATTCTTCCCCCCTATAGTCCCCCCAGAATTGCCAGCATAGGAACGACTGTTTGTGTCGTTCTTGGAACGACAATTTGATGTAGAAAGTCCCCTCTTCTCTTCAGCTTTTATCTTTTGATTTAAAGGCTTTGAGTTCTTAGAAATCTCTCTTTCAGGTTCTGAATGTTTTAGTGAAGATATATAGCTTTCTGAAGATTTTTTAACCTCTTGAAATAATTTAGGATTACGGACAAAGAATGTTTGGTTTTTTTTCCTGTCATGATAGCTAGCATAGGGTTTTCCTAGAAACTTATCTTTAGCCTTCATAAATTCTGTTTTGGTTTTATAGCGGACACCTATGGCATCAAAAGTTGAATTAAAGACGCGACGTGATAACCCTAATTCTTCAGACCAACTATCGCCTTGTTTATATAAAGGATGCTTACAGGGCTCTAAAAATTTATAAAAACCTTGGGGTTTTTTAGAAAACCAGTAACTTAGTTGCCCTTGTAGCATTCCTACTAAAGGGGAACTATGATTGGTTTCAGGTGCCCGATAGCACAATATTACAGAGGTTTTTTTAGGACACAACCGTCCCTTGGACAAATAGCTCATTTGCTTTTTCCTCCTGTTGAGGTGCTACAAACAAGCTTTTTAATTGACATTAACATAAAATATGTTAATATTTTATTAGTACTTGATGGTTGTTTGTAGAACCATTGTTAAAGTTAAGAACGTTGCGTCAACAACGTTCTTAACAACCTTTAATTATTTTCTTTCTTTAAGATTTTTATTTAATTTATTTCATATCCCATTCTTTCAAGCTTCTCTACAATAGCTTGTATAATCCAAGAGCTTCTAGGGCTACTATATTTACTGCGCTCTGCATCAACAAGATCAACAATCTTTTTTTTAACTTTTAATGTAACAATATGTTCATCAATTTTTAGCGTCATAGAGATCTCTTAATTATTAAATTAGTTTAAATTTAAATACAGAAAACCGCATTGTCAATACCAAATATTATGAAAAAATACTTGGTATTATTTTATGGCCAGTGGTTGGGTATTAAGGAATTATATTATATAAAATTATTACATTTGAGTTTTATGTTTCAACTCGGGAAGAAGGATTTTACCATGAGCTTTTTCATAAGTAGAAAGATATTGATCAAGTGCATCTGAAAGCACATCTTTAATCATTTTACGTTCCCAATAAGAAATTGCTTTAATCTTTTCTAAATGATCATTTTGAATAATAAAAGTTGCTCTTTTTTCATGTTTTGAAAGACTTAAATGCTGAGCATTTTCTTCTCTGCTATGCTCGGTGCTACTAATTAATGAATCAAAGCCCCCTCTAAAATTTTTTTTTGCCATATTACGCTACCTTCATCTTAATCAATTCATCGCATAGGTCATTATAATCTAAGGCTCCTTTGCAACTTTTATTGTATAAAAATATATCTTTTCCTACACTTGGAGCCTCAGCAAGTGCAATATTGCTTGAAATTTTTGTATTAAGAAGTTTTTCACCAAAAAACTCTTTAACATTTTCAGCAATGTCTCTGTTTAAAACCTTTCTCGGATCATACTGTGTAAGAAAGACACATCCAATATCAAGGGTTGGATTTAATCTGCTTTTGATTTTTCCTATCACATCAGTAAGTTTTGCTAAACCGCGGAGAGGTAAATACTCAGCTTGTAATGGTATAAGTACTGAATCAGCGGCAGTAAGAGCATTAATAGTTAAAAGTCCTAATGATGGTGGACAATCTATCAAGATATAATCATATTTTTGTTTCAGCTGCGAAAGAACATCTTTAAGGATGTATTCTCGGCCTGGCTCTGCACTCATTTCGATTTCTGCAGCAGATAAATCTAAAGAAGATGGAATAATATACATATTCTTTTTAACTTCAATAGGGACAGCGGCTTTACCACCTGTAAGATTTTCATATATACTTATTTCAATATTTTTTATGCCTAAGCTTTGAGTAAGATTTGCTTGAGGATCTAAATCTACTAAAAGCGTTTTTTTTCCTTTTAAAGCTAAAGCAGCCCCCAGATTCACCGTAGAGGTTGTTTTTCCTACCCCTCCTTTGTGATTACTAATTGCAAAAATTTTCGACAAATTAATCTCCAAAATATATAATTAACAATGACTTAAATAATATAAATATTATTAATAATATGAGTCATGCATACTTATTATGTTACTGTATTATTAGTTTCTTAATAACTTAGTATCCTAAGAATATAATATTATCAAATAATTTTTTTGAAATAACTGTAGGTCTTGATTGACATTTTCAATTTTAATTAGACCCTTTTAGGGTAACAGGGTAACAGGGTAACAGGGTAACAGGGTAACAGGGTAACAGGGTAACAGGGTAACAGGGTAACAGGGTAACAGGGTAACAGGGTAACAGGGTAACAGGGTAACAGGGTAACAGGGTAACATTAATTCTTGTAAATATAAAAATATGGTAATATGGTAATTAAGTATTATTAGTAATATAGTATCAATATATAGAGGTCAATTATGTCAGGATCAGTAAATAAGGTAGTTTTGGTTGGGAATTTAGGAAAAGATCCAGAAATCCGAATGGCTCAAGATGGGACAAAGATAGCTCAATTATCTGTTGCCACTTCAGAATCATGGAGAAACAAGGTAACAGGAGAACGACAAGACAGAACAGAATGGCATCGAGTTGTGGTCTTTAACCCTAATATTTCTGATGTCTGTGAAAAATATCTTCGTAAAGGAGCTAAGGTTTATGTAGAAGGTCAACTCCAAACGAGAAAGTGGACTGATCAAGCAGGACAAGAAAGATATACAACAGAAATAGTTCTTCCCAAGTTTAAAGGAGAGCTTACAATGCTTGATGGTCGTTCTGAAACTGAAAACCCAAGCCCAACATTAGGCTATATGAGTGCAGTAAATCCGACTGAAAATTCATCTAACAGTTCTTTAAGTGACTTTCCCTTTTAAGAAGTAGGGAAGGGGCCTTGATACAAGGTCAGCTAAGGGATGAAAGCTAACGTGAAAACCTCATCCCTTAACTGATAGCTTGAGCTGTTATTTGTTAACAGCGTCCTTGAGCTCTTTGCCTGGCCTAAAGGATGGAACCTTACTTGCAGCAATCTTTATCTCATCACCCGTTCTTGGGTTTCTGCCTGTGCGAGCAGCTCTTCCGTTTACTTTGAAACTTCCAAATCCTGTGAGACGAACTTCCTCTCCTTTTGCAAGCGCCTGTTTAATAGACTCAAAGATAGCATTGAAAGCTTGCTCAGCTTCTTGTTTTGAAGCAACTACTTTTGCAATTTCATTAATAAGCTCAGATTTATTCATCATTTGTCCTTTTCATTAAAGTAACAAACCTTATCATGAATTAGGGGGTAGTAGAATAGAGAATAGCAAGTAAGTGTCGCAAACATAGCTGATGTATTATAAAATAATCATATTTATTTTCTTGTTTAAGTTATTCCTAGTTGCGATGTAAGAAAAATAATTATGAGCATAAAAAGCTTAGCGGCTTAGAAGATATTATGGTTGTGTTCCACAGATGAAAAAAATTATGGAGTAGGGGGCTCAGGTCAGATGGTTATTTTGCAAGTACTCTTGGAAAGCATAATAATGAAGAAAGGATCTTAAAGTACTACAAGCATTATTGTTTTAACACTATGTCCGTTTACGTATGCAGTTTAGAAAAACTGAGGAGCAAAACATTGAGTTTATTATGTTAAGGAATGAAAACTTTGTTAAAAAATAAACTAAAGAAGATTTTTTCAAAAACAATAGATAATTCAACCCATCAAATAGTTGACATATACGATTCAATTAGAAATCAATGGGACCCAATTGAAAATTCACAGCCATTTCCTGAGAACCCTGCTAAAAATAAAGATATTGTTGGTAAATGGAAGTGCGAAAAAGGTCACTTTTGGTATGAAACGATAGAGAACAGAGCCCATTACCAAGTTTGCCCTATGTGCCATTCTCCAAGACGAGCCACAGAAGTATATAATCTTTTTTATTTACGGCCAGACTTAGATAAAGAGTGGCACCCGACCAAGAATAGAGGATTAACTTCTGATGAAGTAACACCTGGAAGTAATAAAAAAGTATGGTGGAAATGTGCAAAAGGACATGAGTGGGAAGCACAAGTATCTCCAAGGACAAGAGGTAATGGTTGTCCTGAGTGTGTAAATCAAAAGGTCGGGAAAGATAATAACCTAGCAGTTTTAAGACCTGATTTATTGGTAGACTGGGATCCAGAAGAAAATGGAAAATTAACGCCAAATGATGTCACTATTGGCAGCAATAGGAAAGTTTCTTGGAAGTGCAAAAAAGGACATAAATGGCGTACAAGTGTTTCACATAAGAATAGAGGATCAAGATGTCCCACATGTTTTCCTCGAACAAAAAATACATCAAATGTCGGTAAAATTGTTCCAAAGAAAAAAGGTTATAATACACTCCCTCATTATCTGTATAAGGAGTGGCATCCCATCAAGAACGGTTTATTTAATCTTGAGAATATTTCTTTATTTTCGAATAAAAGAGGTTGGTGGAGATGTGAAAAAGGCCATGAGTGGAAAGCTTTGATTAGTACTAGATCTAAAGGACATGGATGTCCTGAGTGTACCAATCATAAGGTCGGCATAGATAATAACCTTGCTGTCATGAAACCTGATTTAGCTGATGAATGGCATCCTACAAAGAATGGTGAGTTAACGCCTTTTGAAGTTGTTCCTGGGAGTAGTCAGAAAGTGTGGTGGAAATGCCATAAAGACCATGAGTGGGAAACTTTGATTAGTAATAGATCTACAGGAAAAGGGTGTCCTGAATGTGTCAATCAAAAGGCCGGAAAAGACAATAACCTTGCTGTCATGAAGCCTAATTTAGCTGATGAATGGCATCCTACAAAGAATGGTGAGTTAACGCCTTTTGAAGTTGTTCCTGGGAGTGGTCAGAAAGTGTGGTGGAAATGCCATAAAGACCATGAGTGGGAAGCTTTGATTTATAATAGATCTATAGGACAAAGGTGTCCTGAATGTGTAAATCAAAAGGTTGGAAAAGACAATAACCTTGCTGTAATAAAGCCTGAGTTAGTTAATGAATGGCATCCTACAAAGAATAATGAGTTAACGCCTTTTGAGGTTGGTCCTGGAAGTCATAAGAAAGTATGGTGGAAATGCAATAAAGGGCATGAATGGGAAGCTTTGATTTATAGTAGATCTAAAGGAAGGGGATGTCCTGAATGTTCTAATAAAAAAACCGGCAAAGATAATAACCTTGCTGTAATAAAGCCTGAGCTAGCTGATGAATGGCATCCTATAAAGAATGGTGAGTTAACGGCTTTAGATGTGGTTTTTGGGAGTCATAAGAGAGTATGGTGGAAATGCCATAAAGACCATGTGTGGGAAGAAAAAGTATCTGTAAGGACGAGAAGTAAAGGTTGTCCTCAATGTTCTAATAGGAAAGCAGGCAAAGGCAATAATCTTCTATAATGAAAATGAAGCGGACAATGGCATCCTATAAAGAATGGTGAATTAATGCCTTTTGATGTCGTTCCTGGGAGTGATCAGAAAGTGTGGTGGAGGTGCCATAAAGACCATGAGTGGGAAGCTATGATCTCATATAGAGCACTAAGTGCAGTAGGATGTCTTAAATGCTATCAGGCGAGTACATTATTGAAAAAATCAGGAAAGATCTAGTTTTATGGTGAGGAGCTTTATAGTGAGGAATGGAAGCTGTGTTAAAAAATAAACTGAAGAAGATTTTTTCAAAAACTATAGAAGAAACACATCACCAAGACGGTGATCGATATCATTTGATTAAAAATCAATGGGACCCAATTGAAAATTCACAGCCATTTCCTGAGAACCCTGCTGAGAATAAAGATATTGTTGGTAAATGGAAGTGTGAAAAAGGTCATTTTTGGTATGAAACGATAGAAAATAGAGCCCACTATCAGATTTGTCATATGTGTTACTCTCCACGATGCGCAACGGAAATATATAATCTTTTTTATTTGAGGCCAGATCTAGATAAAGAGTGGCACCGAACCAAAAATAAAGGCTTAACTTCTGATGAGATAAGTCCTGGAAGTAATAAAAAAGTTTGGTGGATATGTGAAAAAGGACATGAGTGGGAAGCACAAGTATATGTAAGAACAAGAGGTAATGGGTGTCCTGAATGTTCAAATCAAAAGGCCGGGAAAGATAATAACCTGGCAGTTTTAAGGCCGAATTTAATTGCAGAATGGGATCAAGAAGGAAATGGTAGCCTAACACCAAACGAGGTAACACCTGGAAGTAATAAGAAAGTAGCTTGGAAATGCGATAAAGGCCATGAATGGCGCACAAGTGTTTCAAATAAAAATAGAGGGGCAAGATGTCCCACATGTTTTCCTCGAATAAGAAATTTAGTAAATGTCGGTAAAACTGGCCCACAGAAAAAAGGCAATAACACCTTCCCTCAATATCTTTATAAAGAGTGGCATCCAATCAAGAATGGTTTATTTAATCTAGAAAATGTTTCTTTAAATACAAGTAAAAGAGCTTGGTGGATATGTGAAAATGGTCATGAATGGCAAGCTTTTATTAGCAATAGAGCTAAAGGAAGGGGATGTCCTGAATGTACCAATCAAAAGGTAGGAGAAGACAATAACCTTGCTGTCATGAAGCCTGAGTTAGCTAAAGAGTGGCATCCTATAAAAAATAGCAATTTAACGCCTTCTGATGTGATTATTGGAACTCAGAAAAAAGTATGGTGGAAATGCAATAAAGGGCATGAATGGGAAGCTAGAATTTCGCCTAGAGCATTAAGAGGGGTAGGATGCATGAAATGCTATAAGGCAAGTATATTACTGAAAAGATCAGGGAAAATCTAATTTTTTGATGGTGCGCAAAGAGGAGTATAAATTACACCTATTTTTAATGAAACCTTCGAATATTGCTTTTTATTGTATTGTGACATATTCCGCTGAATATAAGACTTTTTAAATTGTTTCTTCTTGGAACTAAGCTGGAGTTGGATGTTATCCATATTAGATATGGAAAAGGCTTACGGCTACTAGGCTAGATTTCATTATTTCATCAATAAATTCTTTCCTGTTAAGAAAAATTTATAGCAACCTAGACAACATTAATAAAAATTGTTAATTTCAAACGCTCGCAACTTACGGGGAGAGATAAATTGCGTCAATTATTACTTGTTTCTTTATTATTCTTTATTCATCAATCAGCAATTGCTACCTTTTTTAAAGGTGAAGAAACAGGGCAAGGGATTGCCGACCTATTTTCTGGCAAAAGAAGTTGTGACCCAGACGATACTTCCCTTATCGAACTTAAGAAAATAGCACGTATAATGGGGGATATCCCAGTAGAAGGTTATGCTCCTAAAGCTCAATATATTAAAGATCAATTAGATAATCGTCCCACGACTGCTGATATAAATTCTTCTTTAAATAATATTTTTTTATTAGTACCTAGGGCAGGGAGCCTTTATGCGAGAATAGCATATTTTGCAACAAGCTTTGATCAAGGTTCTAATAATAATCTCAACACTGCTTTAACTCACAATCAAGCTATGATTGGAGGCCCTTTAAATCTTAGTTTAAAAGATAACATCTTGGCCTTAAGAGACTTTATCAAACTAAGAGCAGATCAAGGTGCAAGTATGTTAATTGACCTTATAGATTTAAGGACAATTATGGGGGGAAATACTGCTTTAATGAACTCAGCAGTTCAATTTAAAAATTTAATTGATAATCGGCCTATAACAACTAGCATTTTAGCGGCACTGTCAAACCTACAAAATGCAATTGCTGGGAACAATGCGTTTGATCTTGTAACACGTACAAATCAATATGTTAATATTCTTTATACAAATAGCAATCCTAGAAACCTAGGCACTGCTATTTTAGCTTTACAAACCAAATTAGGCGGTAATGGGGATATATACTCTCGTATTGACTTGCTACAAATTAATTTTCAACTATTAACAACAGAAAACCTTAACGCCAAGAACTCCATAGGAACATTGTTACCACCGCCTGCCAATCCAAGCCTTTTAGAGCGTCTAAATGAAATAAATGTTTTAGTGCCTGGGGCTGCTCCCATTGTGCGAAAGGTTCAAGCATTAAAGAATGATTTTGATGCCGATGAACTTGCCATTGCTCAAGCTAAAACAATGGTTGGTACATTGCAGCCAATTCCCGCAGATCCCATTTTGGCTGATCGCCTTGCAGAGTTAAATCCTTTTCTTCCAGCAGGAGGTGATCCTATCGTACGGAAGGTTCAAATATTGAAAAATGAATACGATAATGTAAAAAATGATCTTGATGAAGCTGAGAATACAATAAATGATGCTTGGCAAACTGCAGATGGGCAATCTTCAGCTGACCTTACCACTGGTTTGCATACCATTTCAGCTCTTGTAGGTAATGCTGTTATCCTTACAGGCGTTAATGCCCTTAATACTCAGATTCAAGATTCTAAAAATTCTCTCGGTACTCTTTTGCCTTCTCCCGCAGATCCTAGTCTCTCCGAGCGTTTGGATGAAGTAAATACTCTGGTCCCCGGCCCTGCTCCCATTGTGCAAAAGGTTCAAGCATTAAAGGATGATTTTGATGCCGATGAGCTTGTCATTGCTCAAGCTAAAACGTCAGTCGGTACATTGCAGCCATTTCCTGCAAATCCCATTCTAGCTGATCGCCTTGCAGAGTTAAATCCTTTTCTTCCAGCAGGGGTTGATCCTATCGTACGGAAGGTTCAAGTATTAAAGAATGATCTTGATGGAGCTAATGCTAAAATTACAACTGTTATGAATACTGATTTAGGAAATTCTTCAAGTTATCAAACAGCATGGAATAAGGCACAAGATTATGATCCCTCAATTGTAGCTGGCGTAAGTTCAAATCAACCTGGCGATCCACATGGAGAAGCTCGCGCATTATTAACAATGATATATAGAGCTCTTAAAGTTCTTAAAGGAAACCCTCCAGGTTTTTCACTCACAGGAACAAGCTCTGTTCCCGTCACTGAAGGCAATATGACTCTTGGAGACCTTCTCTGCATAATATCCACTGGTCAAATCTAACTAAAATACTTGAAGGAAAAAGTATGAATAAATTTATTATAGTAAGTTCAATAAGCATTTTCACAAATATAGCTTATGCTTCTGAAACGAGTTTATGGCTAGGTATAAAAGGGGGGTATGCTTTAGGCAGAATTCATATTAAACGCAATTTAACTGATGCTGTGCCTGGATACCAAAATATTAACGACCATTCTCATGTTGCAATGCATGGAGCAAATGGTGGACCTTTTGTTGAACTGAGTCAAACTTTTAATAAGAAATATTATATAGCGTTACAAGGAAGCACCCTTTTTTCAAATCTTAAAGGAAAAATAAATAGTTCAGTGAACAATCCAAGAATTCCATTAAAAAATTCTCTCCAGCTAAAACACAACTATGGTGCTGATGTACGTTTGGGTACGTTTTATAACGAAACTCTTTACTTTGTGAAAGGTGGCTTAACGAAAGGTCATTGGCATATAGTTACTGATGGTTTACCGCTTATGGGGCGAAGTGAGTTGAAGAAGAAATTAAACGGTATGATGATGGGCATTGGGATGAGCGTACCCTTTAAAAGTTTTTCTTTAGGGGCAGAACTTTCTCATACACGTTATAAGAATTCATCATACCCTCTTTTGGATAGACAAGGACAGACAATTCTTAATACCCGCAGCATTAAGCCAAGTATTTATGAATTTAATGTTCATCTTAAATTTAAGTTATTTAACTCTTTTTTTAATTAAAATTTAATAATATCACACTACTTAATATGCTTAGGGATATGTTGTCTTAATATAAATTAAATAAAATATTATCTTAACTATTTAGTTGTTAGCCTGTTAACATTTGACATAAAAATGCCGTGTGCTAACCTAATTGTTAGATTATTTTTAGGGGAAGCGTCATTATGATTTTAAGAAGAATACTGCTGGTTATTTTTTCAATTATTAGTATATCACACTCACATCCAACATTAAGCTCAGATATTGTTACAGACCCACTTCCCTCATATACTAAAAAAGTTTTATCTCCTGAAATTGAAGGAATAAACCCTCAGGCTTCTTCATGGGTTGGATCTTTATTTAAAGATATAAAAGAAAAATTAACTTTCCTTTTAAAAGGAAGTTCGTCTTCTCAAACCTCAAGAAAAGAAAACCAGGTCTCTTCTTGGGAAAAGGATTGGGCCCATATAACGGACCACCTTATTACTCTTAATTATCAACATTTAAATGAATTTTTTGATTATCTTAGTTATGAATTGGCAGAAGACAGTTCTTCAAATAATTTTCATCAAAGTTTTGAAAAAAGTGGTCGTCTAGTTGCTAAGTTTTATCACCTTATGAACCAAAATAATGTTAATGAGAGTAACTTAATTCATTTTAAGCAAGAACTTGCTAACTTCTATCGAGTGTTGCAAAAAAGCAGTCTTGCAAAGCAAATTCACAATGAAAGCTTACGAGTTGAATTTCAATTTGCTCAAGATTTTGATGAAGAATTTGACCCTCATGCTTTTAGACTCGATATTCTTCAAGAAGGCGCTCTTTTATCTCAGTGCTTAGAAGAAGTAAGCGAACTAGAGCACAAAAGAGATAACCTTAAATATGTAAAAAGTTCTCTTGTCCGCTTATATAAAAATATGAATGGGGGAAGCCTTACAGAAGATTCATATGCGACCTTAAATTCTTTAGGCATTAAGTTTAAAAATCATTCTACAAGAAAGTATTCTCTGGGTCGCTATGCAGAAGGAATAGGATTATTAACTTTGATCTTATCCCATGGAGCTATTACAGCAGCTGCTGCTTTAAGTCCAGGTTCTTTGATTACTGCTTGTAGTGGTCCAGGTGATGCATATAAAGACTGTGCAAGCTCCCATTTCTTGCTCGGGACAGCTCTTAACAGCCCTGAGTTAATCTCTCTTGCTAGTAATCCTTATTACCAACAAGCAACCAATAACACCCTTTTTAACCCCAATAAAGCTGCAGCATTGCCTGAGATCCTTAATATAATTAATGGACTTAATAATACAGGTTATTATGCTCAGCTTTCAACTTATGTAGTTGGCAGTATTCCTGATGGAAATGCAACAAGACTTAATTTTACGCCAGACACACCTTATTATAGCATAACTTATACACCATTCAATTCTACTTATTCTTATTTTCGTGCTTACGAGTATCAAGGGCTTAATAACGCTACTCTTTATGCAGATACTTCGACCCCAAGAAACCTGAATCCCTTTTATATTGATACGCTTCCTAATCATGAATATTGGGTATTTACAGCAATGTATAATACAACCCTTGGTCTCACCACGACAATAGCAAGGCCTTTAGGAAGTAACCCTACTCTCCTTTGGCAACGCGCTTTAACAAGGAATAGCACACAAAATCAAATAAGACCTGCCTACTTCACACCTCAAGTTATCAGTACCAATAGACCACAGCGCGCCATTGAAGAAACAGGAAATACTTATGATCAGCTCATCTCTTCTTATAATGGAACAATTGGCTCTACTAGTTGCGGAGGGGATCAAACAATAAAGCAAACTTTAATAACTTTGGGGGGAAGCCTGCACAATGATTTGTTAACTTGTTTTAATCAACTGAGCATGGAGCCTTTATCTTGTAAAAATATTCTCTCAAGCTATAACTCTGTTTATACCCGATTAACGTATTTCTTTATTGATCAATTAAATGGTTCTTCAATTTTATACAAAAGAGTGGTTGATGGGTCCAATGTCACAGATTGTGAATATCAAGCTTTATCAGCACAACAAACCTCAAGCTCTTGTGCTTCTTATGCATGGAATCCTACGTTAACAACCCCTACTCATAGTAAAACTACCCTTCAGCAACCTTTTAGTAGTCAACAAGGTTCTTTATTAGAGGGTCAAGTTTATAAAGTTGCAGAGCTTTTTTTCCCTTCAAGCCCCGTTGATGGTTTTATTGTGTCTCTTTCACAAAATTTAGTGTCTGCTTCAAATCCCAATTATAATGCTTATTGTCGTTCGATAAACCCAACGCCTTCACCAATCCCAGGTGGCTCTTCTCCTTCATCTTCTGACGATGCTACAGTTATAGGAGCTGCAGTTGGAGGAGCTGTTGGCGGAACTGTGTTACTTGCAGGTGGTACGACCTTGGCCGTTGTTCTTGGTCTTAAATATCGCCATAACAATCAGAAGAAAGCTTTCGACAATGATGATGTAGAGTTGGGGGAACTTCCCCCAGCCACTCCCGCTGTAGCTGCTGATGCTTTCACAGCCAAAGGAGAAGGGGTCGAGGCTGGAAGGATTATTATCAAAGGGGCCATGCATGGTCATGAATATGTGCTTCTTCCTGACGTAGACAGGCGTGAAGCAAAAGAACTTAAAGTTCTCGCCGGCCTTAACATTGAATTTGAAGAGGACGAAGATGAGAAAAAAGTTACTTTAGGAGCCGGCAATTTTGGGCGTGTCTTCCCTGCTAGATTAAGAGGAACAAGACAATACGATGCGATGAAAGTTGTTGTTGGAACAGAAAATGTAAAAGCTTCTCGTCGTGAAGGAAAACTACAAGAAAGCTTAGGTCAAAAAGAAGGCGTTTTACCTTTATTAGAATACTTACATTTCAAACCAACGCCTGATAATAGAAGAGACATAAAACAGCTTTTGAATGCTACCTTTGGGTCAACTACCATCCGTGGCCAAGATATGACACAGCAAGAACTCTTATTGCAAGTTACCCCCTTAGCGGCTTTGGGCAATGGATGGACTTTCCAAGATAAGCTTGCGCTTCTGCCCAATAATAAGCTTAAAGATCAGCTGTTAACACATTTTGCCCTTTCTCTTTTGACAGGCCTTAAAAACATGCATGATGATGGCATCTCTCACCTTGATGTCAAACCAACCAATGTCCTTGTGCATACTGACGGTACTGTATATGTCAGTGACTTTGGGTGTGCCTTACAAAAAGACAAAATGAAAGGCGGGCTTGGTGATTTTGCCTATTTCTCCCCTGATCGTATGGCCTATTGCCGCTCTGCAATGGCTAGTAGGGGGCATGAATTTGAAGCGACAGAAACGGCTACACTTTTCTCTGGAAAAGCCGCGGATGCCTTTGCAGCAGGGATTACTCTGCTTGAGATTACCAATAATGAATATCCTCTTGGCCTTGAGAAGGGCGTTATAGAAATGATGAACGTACGTGACTCAGATTATTTTGAAGAGCATCTTGAGGACGCTTACGAGAAGATGGAAAAGAATTTTAAAAACTTAACGATTTTTCCTGTCATCAAAGGATTGCTTGAATCCAAACCAAGGAAGAGATTCACAACACTCAAAGCTCAAGAAGAACTTCTCAAATTGAAGCCAAAGTCTTCTCCTAAAGAGCTCTTTGTAGATTTTATGAAAACCCTTTCAGAAAAAGAAACCCATACTAATAGAGCAATTAACATAAATGTTGCCTCTTCCAGCTCTTCTTCTTATGTTTATGAGGATAAGCTTCCCTCACAACAAGATTATAAAAAAGAGGTTCCTTCAGAGTATGTGGACAAGCTCCCTTCACCATCCCACTATGGAGAAGATTTCCCATCACTCTATAAAGACCTACAAAAGGAATATGAAGATAGTGATACTGATCTAAACTCTAGCGATGATAGTGTTGGAGTACCCTATGCTGAGCATCATAACGATAATGTTGAGGATACCAGGTATGCAGTGCCGAACTTAAAGCCTTATGATAATGATAATCATCCGTCAGCTACTTATGAGGAGCCAGACTTAAATACCCGTGATGATAGTCATTCTATGTATTTTACGCCGAAGTTTAAGCCATAAAAGGAGCTTATAAATTTCAGTCTGCAATAAAGAAGGGCTTCTTATAGGAAGAGAAAGTGCTAACAAAGAAGGCTAAAATTAATGCTTTAACAAGACTAGCAGAGGGATTTTTTAAGAAGCAAAAAAAAGATCAATATGAAGCTATTAAACTTCAATGGGATCCTGTTGAAAATGATCATCCATTTCCTGAGGATCCCTATAAAAATAAGCAGATTATGGGAAAGTGGAAATGTGACAAAGGTCACTTCTGGTATGAAACCATAGAAGCTCGTGCGTATTATGAAAAATGCCCTATGTGCCATTCTCCCGGGCGCGCAACGGAAACATATAACCTTTCTACACTTCGTCCTGATATTGCAGCTCAATTACATCCAACCAAGAACGGAATCATTACAGCGGATGAATTAACTCCCTTCAGTAACAAGTTTATAGTCTGGGTTTGCGAAAAAAACCATGAATGGAAAACAAAGGTTCGAACAAGAACATATGGTCATGGATGTCCTGAATGTGCAAATAGAAAGGTTGGAAAAGATAACAGCCTTGCTGTTCTCTACCCTCACTATAGTAAAGAATGGGATCAAGAAGCCAATGGGGATCTTACCCCTCAAGATGTTATGTCTAAAAGTAGTAAAAAGGTAGCTTGGAAATGCCAAAAAGGTCATAAGTGGAAAGCAAGAATAGGTAGCAGAGTAAGTCATGGTCAAGGTTGTCCAAAATGTAATAAAATATTCCCTCTCAATCGACAAAGAACAAAAGTAAAAGAATTAGTTAGAAGAAATCAAAGAATTACCAAAATTCCAGATGAGGTTCTTAAGCAATTTCATCCAACAAAAAATGGAGCTTTTAAAATTGAGCTCATCTCTCCTTACAGCAGAAGAATAGCAGTGTGGCAGTGTGAAAAAGGACATGAATCGAAAACTTCTATATATGCAAGAGCAGTCCTAAAGTATGGGTGCCCTGAATGTGCAAATAAAAAGGTTGGAAAAGACAACAATCTTGCTGTTCAATATCCTCACTATAGTGATGAATGGGATCAAGAAGCCAATGGGACTCTCACCCCTCAAGATGTTATGTCTAAAAGTAGTAAAAAAGTAGCATGGAAATGCGAGAAAGGGCATAAATGGAAAGCAACAATATTTAATAGAGTAATTCAACAACAGCATTGTCCTGAATGTACTAATAAAAAGGTTGGGAAAGACAATAATCTTGCTGTCATAAAGCCTAATTTAGCTAATGAATGGCATCCTACAAAGAATGATAAATTGACGCCTTATGATGTTGTCCCTGGAAGTGATAAAAAAGCCTGGTGGAGATGCCATAAAGACCATGAATGGGAAGCTTTGATTCGTCATAGATCTAAAGGAAAGGGATGTCCTGAATGTGCAAATCAAAAGGTCGGAAAAGATAACAGCCTTGCTGTTCTATACCCTCATTATATTGAAGAATGGGATCAAGAAGCCAATGGGGATCTTACCCCTCAAGATGTTATGTCTAAAAGTAGTAAAAAGGTAGCTTGGAAATGCGAGAAAGGTCATAAATGGATAGCAAGAATATGTAACAGAGTAAGAAAGGGAGATAAGTGCCCAGAATGTGCCAATCACAAGGTTGGAAAAGATAATAACCTTGCTGTTTTGGCTCCTCATATTGCTCAACAGTTACATCCCACCTTAAATGGCACCATTACGGCCTTTGATATTCTTCCTGGAAGTTCTAAGAAGTTTTTCTGGCAGTGTGAAAAAAATCATATATGGAAAGCCGCAGTATACGCTAGAGTAAAAGGATCACAGTGCCCTGAGTGTGCTAATCATAAGGTTGGGAAAGATAATAACCTCGCTGTTTTGTATCCCCAATATATTGAAGAATGGGATCAGGAAGCCAATGGGGCTCTTACCCCTCAAGATGTTATGCCTGGAAGTAATAAGAAAGTAACATGGAAATGCGATAAAGGGCATCAATGGGAAGCAACAATAGATAGCAGAGTAAGAAAGGGATCTGGGTGCCCAGAATGCATCAATAGAAGGGTTGGAAAAGATAATAACCTGGCTGTTCTATATCCTGATATTGCTCAACAGTTACATCCTACCTTAAATGGCTCCATCACAGCCTTTGATATTCTTCCTGGAAGTTCTAAGAAGTTTTTCTGGCAGTGTAAAAATAAAGGGCATATATGGGAAACCATAGTACGCACTAGAGTAAAAGGATCAGGGTGTCCTATCTGCTATGCTGGAAAAAGGAAAATAAAAGCATAAGTATGTAATTATTGTTATGAATTATGAGGCAAGCTCACAGGCTTATAAGGTAAAAATGGAACTGAATAAGATTATTGTATTCAAGGGTAAAAAGATCCGCCGCGTTCTTCATAAGGATGAATGGTGGTTTTCAATTGTTGATATAATTGAAGCCTTAACAGAAAGCTCTCGCCCGCGCAAATATTGGGATGATTTAAAACGAAAGCTTTTAAAGGAAGAAGGATTTATTGAGTTGTCCGAAAAAATCGGACAACTGAAATTACCTTCCTTGGATGGAAAGTTATATGCAACAGATTGTGCCAATGCAGAAACACTTTTTCGCATTATACAATCAATTCCTTCTTCTAAAGCAGAACCTTTTAAGCGTTGGCTTGCTAAGGTTGGTTATGAGCGTGTTCAAGAAATTGAAGATCCTGAGTTAGCAACAAAGCGTACGCGTGCCCTTTATAAAGCTAAAGGGTATCCTGAGGAGTGGATTGAAAAAAGAATGCGCGGTATTGCCATTCATGAGGAACTGACAGAAGAGTGGAGTAAACGAGGGATACAAGAAGATAGAGAGTATTCAATCCTCACCGCTGAGATTGCTTATGCAACATTTGGGATGGTGCCGAGTGATCATAAAAAATATAAAGGTTTAAAGCGCGAGAATTTGCGGGATCATATGAGTGATTTAGAGTTAATTTTTTCAATGTTGGGTGAAGCCTCAACAACAGAAATTACACAAAGTCGAAACCCTCAAGGTTTTGAAGAGAATAAGCATACTGCAAGATTAGGTGGGAAGATAGCAGGAGATGCTCGGAAGAAGTTAGAGTTAGAAACAGGGAAGAAAGTTGTCTCTAAAGAAAATTACCTCGCATTAGGTCAGCCAAAAAGACTCAGGAAAACAGAAAAATAAAAATTAAACGCATCAAGCTTGAAGTGAGAAACCATTATTTTATAAGTTTAATTTCAATCCCCTCTAATTGTAGCTCATTCCATATCTTATCAGCAATATAGATAGGAAGTTGCATCTTTTGCCCCAATGCAATACAAGCTCTGTTTCCTAACGAAAGACCATAAGCTTTAGTTTGTTTTCTAAGATCAGCAGCTAAGAAGGCTTGTTCTTCATCATAAGGAACGATTGCTGAAATAAACGGTAAAACAGTGTCTTGGCATTCTTGTAAAGTCATTTCTGAATCGAGTAATACAGTTGCGACTTCAGAAACATTTATGCTCGACATTATAATGTTTCCAAGGAGAGATTCAACGATCTCTGCCCCTTGTTCATTTTTAAGAAGAGCGAGGAGGGCGGAAGAATCTAAAACAACATTATTGTTCATGCTTAACTTCCTCACGACGCATTTCAAATAAAATATCAACTAAACTTTCTTTGGAAGAATGGTAGCGGTTTACAGTTTGACGTGCAGCTTCAAGTTTATGTTTAAGAGACGTTATAACAAGATGATCATCTTGGAGCTCAAGCATAACTTCTTCACCATCTTTAAGGTTTAACTTTTTTCTGAAGAAAGCAGGAATAACAATTTTCCCGCCCTTAGATATTTTTGCTCTTGGTATCATTTAAGTTCCAATATTTGGTTAAAGGATTATAAAATAATTATAGCATAAAAATAATTTATGTAACTAAATAATTTTAGGGACTAAAATATAAATAGGTATAATTTCAATCTTAACAACTAAAAATAA
>CP008937.1 GCA_000743035.1 Candidatus Paracaedimonas acanthamoebae | reverse complement strand
GGATGTATTTTTCCCAATTTTGGGTATACTGATGTCGTACATCAGGATTCCTTTCTTGATATCTAGTTGTACAGGAGTGCTGCGCTCAAGATTGGTTGTCCGGGCGCAGACTCCGCTTAATAAATTAAAGTTTTATTCCTTCAAATTTTTCTTCTTCTCTAATAATTTTATTCGCCTTTCTAAATACCAGATGGCCTTCTTCAAATCCTTGACCTCATCATGTTTACGCCCAGCTCTGGAGATGTACTTCAAAGCACAAGCTAAGTGATGGTTGAGGTTCCAGTCCTCAGTCACACTTATAGGTTCTATGGTACGTCCCTCTACATAATGCTTAGGAGCGTTGATCTCCGTGTCTGGCTCGTTATTGAATTCAGGATTAATAAGGGATAATTTCTGACTCATGCGCTTACTCCATTTGACTTTTTAATGTGAGAGGGAGAAGAAGTTGGGCGAGTCTCTCCTTCTCTATTGGATGAAAAGGAATCACCAAAATTATCAGGTGAATGAATTTCTAGATGAAGTTTCTCAATAGGGTACCCTAGGGTTGCTTCTAATGATTGGAACAAAGGATCATAAATCTTCCTTATAACCCAATTCTTTACTATGTGATTGGGAACACTTACGTGAACAGATGAGCCTGTAAGGGAGACGATATCCATATCACATAACCACTTTTTTTCTGTCGCATCCTCTAACTGCTCAAAAACACTCTTACAGACTTCACCCCATAAGGGGTGTTTCTCCTCATTCTCAAGCCATGTTTTGTAACGATCTTCTTGAGACTTTCTTGGTGTTATTTGGATCCCATCAAAATAGTTAAGATTAATCGTGTACCATTTTCCTTGAGCAAATTTTCTATTTTTCATCCTTGAGCTTAAAATGATATTCTTTTCCTCAAGAGAGTTAATACTCCGCTTAATCGTCTCAATAGATAAAAACGGCAGTTTCTCTTGCCATTCTTCGTAAGCTTTTCTTATCCACACCTGTCCCTCAACTTGAACCGCTTGAGCATCCGTATCCAAGCAGTCTTTTAGATGCTGAAGGATTAAAGCCCATTTGACTCCATGTTCTTGAGCAAGAGTTGGCAGCAAATCAAGCGAAGCTTCATTAATAATAAGCCTATGCATAAAATAAGCTCCTATCTTGATGTGAGGGCATCATACCGCTCAAAAGCTTTGAGGAGGAGATAACTTCTCTATTTTCTTTTTGAGACATAGAATGAGTGTCAACTTTGCAGGGGCCCTCAAAGGGAGTAGAAGGAGAGCTATGGGGGGACCCTCCTTCTACCAACTCTGACAAGGGGAGGATGCCAGAGTTTTGGGAAACTTCAATTTTAAGGTGATTAACTGGTAGGCCTAAAGCTTTTTCTAAAGCTGATAAGATTTGAGCTTTTAAGTTTTTGCTGACCCAGTCTCTTGCAAACAAAGTGGGAGCCTGAAGACAAACTTCTTCTTGTTTCATAGAAGCAATATCCATGTCTAAAAGCCATTGACGAATAAGAGAGACTCCGAGCTTATCAGTTAGAAGTAAACACACTTTCTTCCACAAAGGATGATGTGAAGAAGAGAGAATTTCTTGGCGTAATAATTCTTCTTTTTCTGCCTTATTTTCTTCACTCTTTGCTTCTGGAAGAAAGGCAATGCGATCGCCTAAGGTAAACTGGCCTGATTCAACCTTTTGGTAAGTCTCAGCTTTAATAGCCCAAGTCAGCCACGGTTTTTGGAAATGCTTATTACCGCCCTCTCCCATTAAGAACTTACTTGAGGCAATCTTCCTGCAATAGGATCTCCAAGTGACAAGAGAGGAGCCAAAAAGGCTTTGAAAGGCTTGATAAAGACTTTGGATCAAAGAAGGTGTTAACTGGCTGATCTCAAGGAAGCTAATCTCTTCCATCCAAATTTCTTTCATCTCGTTTGCAATGTTTTCTTTTTCTTCTTCTGTTGATCCACATGAGGAAGAGGGTGGAGAAGAAGAAAGAGTAATCTCTGTGTGTAATCTCTTATCTATATTGTTTGCTAATTTTTTAACATTCGAAGGTCCATTTTTGACGTTCGAATGTTGTGAACTTAACATTCGGGAGTTATGCGGGTTTTGAGGTAATGTGAAATCACTTAAAGGATAGCCAAGTGCAAATAAGCTTTCCTGTAGTTTAACGAGGTTCAGCCTATATTTGGTCGTTTTGTCCCATTTATTATCATTAAGATATGATTCTTCAATAACTCCAAGTTCCATGAGATTTTTTAAAATGGTACGCATCGTTTGCCGAGAAAGGCCAAGCAATGTTTCATCAGCTAGATCCTGAGCTGTTTTAATGATCCATCCATGTCTAAGATTAACATTACACTCAGGATTTCGGTCATGTTCTTCTTGAAGAAATTTATCAAAATCATGAACACGTTTTGTCCAATAAATAAGCTGATGTAATACAACAGCAGCTTTGTAATCTTTAGTAAGGGCAACTAGGTCCTCTCTAATGACCGACTTCATAATGGGACGTACAGTATTAGATTGCATAAGAGTTATTCTCTCTGCTAAATTTTGCTGAACGAAATTTAAAAGTGGCATTCATAATTGATAACCATTTTTATTACCTTAATAACAATTGATATTATCATGATAACTTAAGTTGTCAAATGGAAAATTTAGAATGTCTTCTCTTTTGAAAGAAAATATTGCTAAAGCAATTAAAGAACAAAGGTTGAGTATTGCTGAACTTGAAAGAAAAGCTGAATTAACTAAGAACTCTGTTCTGAGTATCCTCAATGGTCATACAAAAAATCCAACAGCAAAAACTTTACAAAAAATTGCAGATTTTCTTGGTTGTACTATCAAAGATTTATTAGAAAATGAAGAATTTAGTACTCAAAAATCTCATACATCCGAACGCCCCTTATTATCGCCCACTCAAGCAGAAAAAAAAATTATCTACCTTGAAGATCATGATTTATACTTAGAAATATCAAGTTATTTGACTCAATATCTCAAAAATAAGAATGCTAAACCTGATTTAAATGCTTTATTTAAATCCATAACGGAGATTTACACATTTTGTTATTTTAAAAATGATAAAAGCCTTGACAGACGTTTTGCAGACTGGAGTATTGAGAAAATTCTCTAGCCTGCATATTGCCTAACAATATTTTAAGCAATTTAATTCTTTCCTTAAATCATTGGACTAAAGGAGATGTTCCACAATAATGAATTACATCTTTATTAATACTGAATACCTGAGTGTGTAAAACTGTCCCTAAAATTCCCTCTGTTGTATATTGAGGACTTTCTGTAAAATTAAGCTGTGTGTAATATTTTAAATTTTCATGCTTTTGTATATCCTTGCTCATTGTAAAAATATTTCGCGTTGATACAGGGTGCAATATACTTACAACAGCATCCCGTAAAGCCGTATAATATCTTTTCTTTAGTCCTTCTACACGTCCAACGTCATCAGCTATAGAATTGCTAATATAAAGATTAATATCGCTTAATAACCACGCTGGTATTTCTTCGACTTCATCATCTTCAAGTGGTTTTAGATAAGCAAAACCGCATAAACCTTCTTCATCATCAATAAATACAAGGGGAACTTCACCATTAAGAAGCGGAAATCCTTGATGATGGCTTATTAAACTAATATTAAGTTCTGAAAAAGGATCTATATAATCTCCCAACCTTACTTCATTCCAAGTATCTATAAAATAATGACGATTTTCATTTAATACATAAAACATTTTTTGTTCTTCCCAAATTACGTGAAACCCCAATCCCAATTATCCCTAAAGAAATGCCAGAGACATATAAATCTCTGGCAGTTTAAACAGGGGGGCTATGAATTATGTTTAGGAGGATTAAGCATAATTCAAAACGTTAGTAATACAATGTGAATTGCTTTTTCTAACTATAAACAATCTACAACAACTTTGTTATTCTTGTCAAGAAACATTAGTATTATTATTTTCTTATTAAGAATAATTAGTTCAATCTTCTAAGTATATGTTTATTATAAATAAATATTAATACTTGTTAAAATTTATGGCTTATCTTGACTTAAAAAATTGAACGATATATAAAAAATATAAGAAAAATTTTATTTAAATTTTTCCCTTTCAGAAAGGAAATAGTACTATGAAATCTAAATCATTCGAAAAACTTAATATTCCACATCAATTTATAAATGCAATTGTAAGGCTGTAACCATAACCCCGCTTTTAATAGCGGGGTAATTTTTATGTTTATTTATTAATCCAATTGCCTTCTAAACACCTGCGTTTCAGTTATTTTACTTTCACTTTCTAACATTTTAACCAGGTATTCCCCAAAAGACGTAATTCTTTTTATATGCTCTAGCCTTTTAGGATATATATAATGAACATCAACCATAGGCCCCTCGACATTGGGTAAAATTTCAATAAGTTCTACATTTTTAGAAACTTCTTGAAACTTTGAGATGGATACTATTCCCAACCCATACTCAGCTGCTCGTGCTAATCCTAGAGCTGAATTTACCTGTAAATATGGTTCTCTTACCTCATCATTTTTAGTGCCTAGTTTCAAATGCCAATCAACGTTTCCAAATGGTATTTTTTTATCTTTTGCATATGCAATTAATCTATGATGATCTAAATCTTCAGGTCTCTGTGGCATTCCATATTGTTTTAAATATTTGGGGCTAGCAAACAAACCTAAGGGATAGGATAGTAAATATAGATGAACTAACTCAGGGCTTTTAGATACAAAGGGTCTTATGGCAACATCAGAATTTTGAGCTTTCATGTCCAAATTATCATCATTACCGCTAATACTTACTCTCATATCTGGGTATTTATTTAAAAATTCAGGTATATAGTTAACCAGCCATGCAGCATGACCAACAGTTGTTGCTATATTCAGTTTACCTTTTGGTTCGTTATGTTTTTCTAATAAGAGGCTTTCAACGATTTTTGCTTCAAAAAGTAGCTTTCCAACCACTTCGTAAACTAATTTACCCTCAGGAGTGAGATTTACTGTACCATGGCCTCTCTCTAATAAGAGGCTACCAAATTTATCTTCTAATTCTGAAACTTGTCGACTAATCCAAGACTGCTTAACACCTACCTGTGATTCTGCAAGAGTAAAACTTCCAGTCTTTGCAACATAATAAAATGCAGATAATTGCTTAAGATCGAGCATTATATTACTCCTGTTATGAAATTATATTTCTGTAAGTTCGAAAAATAATTAAACATTTTTTCTTAACATTTATGAGATATTACAATTTACCGCATTTTTCTATAATAATTTTATTTTTGCTTACTCCTGCCAACCTCAATATTCTTGCTCAACCTAATTTCTTGGCATCAGTTAAAATATTGAGATAAAGAGGCTTGTATTGAAAATCATCTGAATCAATCAACCCAAGAGCATCCTTTTCAGGCAAGCCCAAAGCTAACAAGAGAGATTGAAGACTAGGATCAGTGGTAAGGTTACTTAGTGATTACTCTCATACAAACCTGGAGTTCTTGTCCCCCAGAAAGCATCATTTTGTTTACAAAGCTCAAGTGATGCAGGTCCTAACATTTTAAAAAACTCTTTTAATGCTTTTTCATCTGTTCCCAAGCTATTAATAATGCTTTCGAAGAAGCATACTTCCAAAGCACCTTTTACATTCTTATCACCTTGAGCCGCTAGTTCTTCCATTACTTTAAATATCTCTATTATTTCTTTACGGTTTACCTTAGGGGATTCTTTTAAATCTTTATAGAAATCTACTAGTTCTGTTAGATCACCACATAAGGTTGGATTTTCTGTAGGATTATCTTTAAGTTCATTATGATAATCTAATACTTTAGGCTTAAAATTTGGAAGGTAACTTAGAATATAATTTGTACAATTGTGTTCATTAAACTTCATTTACTATTTTCCTAATGCTTCCTTAACATCTCTTAAAATATTCTCTGCAGCGCCCCTATCTCCTGGACGAGCAGTTGGATTTTTTCTCAGCCACTTTTCGAGCCTGCGTATTGTCTGCTGAGTTTTTTGTGTATGAAATCTATCACCAACAGGTTTTCCAGTTCTAATTTCATATCTAACTGCATCTGCAGTGCTTCCACTTCCTACTTTTGCTGTTGGTTTATAATTATCTTCTATTGTCCTTTTTAAAACTGTATCTTCGACATGGGGAGCTTGCATTTCTCTTCTTAACTCTACCTTCTGTTTTTCATGCAAAGCAACATTTTTTGGCGTTTGAGAAGATCCATGTAGTGCTTCCTTAGTACTACTGCTTGAGGCAGCCACCGGACCTGCTTTTGCCTCCTGCAATTTTCTTATATGAGCTTCAAGCTTGGGAAAACGTCCCATTGTTTTATCTGTCAAGCAAATGCTTGATCCGATGGTACCTGCAATTTTTACCTGTGGTTTACTCGATTTGCTTGCAAGTTGTGCTGCTGCGCAGTATTTTTCAATAAACTCTAAGCCATTTGTTTTTATCCATTCGTAAGCGGCAAGGCCTATCCTCTTGGCATCAGTGAGGATACTGAGATAAAGAGGTTTTAATTGAAAATCATCTGACTCCACAAGTCCAAGCGCATCCTTCTCTGGCAAGCCCAAAGCTAACAGAAGAGATTGGAGGCTAGGGTCATTCGTAATGTCGCTCACTTCCTCGCTATCCAGCCCCATGCCAGAAAGCACAGAGGATAACATTCGGCTGAGGTCTTGAATGCCGCTATAAAAACGCATCAGCTCACGTATGCGATCTTTGATCCCTTCTCTCAATTTTGATAAAAGGCGCTGGCGATCATGAAAGGCTCGATCCAAGACCTCGATTTCTTCAGGGATGTCTATAACGCCTTTTTCAATGACTTTTTGAGACCTTTCAGAAGTCCGCTTCTGAAAGACATAGCCTGTCTCGGTTTTCCTTATTAATCGTTGCAACCCTCTATCTTGGACATAATGATGGGTGATCGTGTTTAAATAGTGGTCTGTATGATGGACCATATCAACAACAAGCCTGCGCTTTTTCGACAAAAAGCGGGCATTTCCAAAGACAAGCTCTTGCTCCTCAAGCGTGAGAATATCGTCGATCATCGCTTTAATTTGATCATCGGAAATCACCATGCCCAAAGATTTAGGCTTCTTGCGGGAGCTCAGTGTGATGCTACTTATACTGCGGATAACACCGCTGTTGTCCATCTCATTTTGAGCTCGAATCCCAGAGGGTAGTGACAGGCGAACTTCACCCTTGTTGATCCAATCTTGAACACTCAGGCTTGATGTCATCGCATGCGCACTCATGCTGCCATGATTGATCATGGAAGGCGTGGTACCGGTAATCGGGCCTTCAACATTGAGTTGTTGATAAACCTCAAGAGGCGCTTCATCAAGCTCTAGCTTTTGGGCCTCAGTAAAGCGATGAACACGATGGGTCATGTGTCCAATCTTAAGACCTTTCTCAGCAAGTGTAACCCCATGATCATCAATCACATCTTTTTGGTAATGAGGTTCAGCCTTTTCATCAATGAGTGGCAAATATTCTTGATACACGCTTAGAGACGCTATCCCCGTGTCATCCCCTAAATGCAGGACTCCCTTATTGAAAAAGTAAGATTGCTGCGACTCCAGGCCAAAACACTTCAGCAAACGAAAATTATGAATTTGTGAAGCCTGGAAGTAAGAAAAATAAAAGCAAGAATCTGCTTGGTTAATAATGGTTCCTGTCGTTCTAAAGCTCCAAACTTTATGCGCTTGGTACCCGGTCTCTGTTTTTAGAGGCAAAAATATGATATCGCCATTTTCTTTCACGGCAAAAGTCATTCTAGTATGATCAAGCCCAAGGTAAGACCAAAAAATAAGATCATCGTGTCGTTCTAACTGGAAGGGACCTTTGCGAACAGTCTGAAGTTGGTCTGGCAGACTGGTATGGTCTAAGATAATGTTGTTGTTTTCACGTCCAATAAAATAAAGACTCTTATCCTCAAGCTTTTCGACTTCAAAGGTGACATCTGCTTGAGAAGCACCAGGCCAAGGATTATAAAGAGGTTGTGGTGGAAAGTTATAGATAAAACCGGGCTGAGAAGGAAGTTCCTTTCTCACTATTTCCTGTAAAGGTAAAGATTGCGATGGTAACTTACTTTGGAGTGAAGATTGTGGAGGACTTGGTTGAATTAAAGCATAATCCTTAATAATGAAATGAGACACGCCTGGCTCTAGCAAATTATTTGTAAACACAAGGTAGATACTTTCATCATCAGTTCCAAAGGGAAGCTTGAGGGTATCCTTAACAAGGGCGGGTTTTTGATAGTACTTAGAGGCTAAAATTTCTTCTTATCATGGGAGAGGAACTTTACAGCAAAGCCTCCTTCTTTGAGGTCTGCTTCAAAGGCTAGCTCAAGAGCAGAGGCCAGCGTCAGGGGAATCGGCTTGCTGATCAGCTGATAATCCAATTTGCCAGGATTGGTAATAACCTCAATTCCCTTGTCTGTGCGCTCAACACTTTGCGGTGAAAAGGGTGTGAGGATTTTTTCAGGAGGAAGCAGAGGCTGAGTTAAAGCATAATTCTTAATGATAAAGCGCGACACGCCGGGTTCTAGGAGGCTGTTTGTAAAAACAAGGTAAATACTTTTATTAGAAACCCCAAAAGGAAGTTTGAGCGTATCTTTAACAAGGCCAGGTTTTTGATAGTACTTAGCGCCTAGAAATTTCTTTCGATCTTGCGAGAGAAATTTCACACCAAAGCCGCCTTGCTTAAGATAAACTTCAAAGTCCAGTTCAAAAGGTGTGTTTGAAACAATCGGAATTTCTTTACTAATCAGCTGATAATCCCATTTGCAAGGATTTGTAGTGACATCAATGCCTGTCTCTTTCCACTCAACCTTATTCTTAACAGAAGAGGTTAAACTTTTCTCAGGAGAGATGGGTGAAATTCCTTGAGGAACAATACGAGCTGTTGAAGATCCTTTTTGCTCCTGCTCAACCAAGGTGCTTGTGGCCTGTGCACAAGACGCATAGACCTGTGAAATAATAACAACCCATGATAAAATCTTTTTTCCCATGTGCTTCCTCCTTAGCAGCTGGATATAGGGTAAACTATAAATCCAGGTCTATGTGAGTCAATTGTTTTGTATTGTTGGGCTAGAAATGCTCCCCTCAAGGAGAAATTGAAGACATCCTTATGCTGGAGAATAAGAGTAGGAAGATATCTATACGGTAGAGTTAGGCTTATTGGACATATAGTGCACCCATGGATATATTGAACAATATATAAAGTTTAATGAGTTCATGTTGACCTAAAAAGATGATTTGTAAAGGTTCATATTCATAACTAAAATATTTCTTTATAGCTTTACAAAGAGCTTAGATAAACATAGATAAGGCCATTAAAGCATAGCCAGAAACTTTTATTGTCTCTCCCAAGAAACACCCCATATTTGTTTTACTTTGAGAAGGTTACTTCCAATTTTTCATCATAGCAAGATGCCATATAAATCATCACATATAAATGTAAGCTGTGTTTTTTAAGAATTTGTATAAGGTGAATTAAAGAGAGAGAATTGGTGGGGGTGACTGTGAGCCTTTAAGCCTTCCCTGTTTAATATATTCTTAGTTCTTCTATCTAGGTATTATTATTTCTTTTTATTCTACCTAAAGCTCCCTCCCCTATGAGCTTTTAGAACTGTATTTCTGAAGACTATGGCAGCCCCCTGCTGCTCTTACTAAATGTAGTATATAAGAATCATTTTAAAAATATCAAGTAAAAAGTTGTTGATTTCATTATGTTTTATCTCATTTATTGCGATAAAAGTCTTATATCTCGCTTTTTTAAACTATTAACGTACCATTAATCAATTAGTAAGGTATTGTTAAGGTGATATTAATAGTTTGTTAATAAATTCATGGTTGAATTCCTCAGGGTTTATATACTCATCAGAAGTAAATTTATCCCTAATCTCAGCATGAAACTCTTTATTCTTAAAAATAGCAAACATTACATTGTTCTCTTTTTTTCTTCATCCTATCTCTCAAACAGTAAAGCTAAGATAATTAATTTTTGTGCTATTAATCTCTTCTAAAGCTCTTTGAATTTCTTTCTCATACTTTTTTTGGAGATAATCTTTATAAAATCTGCTTGAGGCTTTAAGCTCAGCTATATATTCATTGGAATTATTGTTTCCTAGATAAGTTAAGTCTAACTCTTGGAAATATTTAGCGGTATTGCCCCCTACCCTTTCAGTTAAAAGCAAGCATGCTTTAATCCATAAAGGATGTCTTGGAAGTTCTAAGAATTCTTGCCTAGTTTCCTGAATAACTCTCTCAGCTTCCTTTTGTTGTTGGTCTTTGCTTAAAACAACTTCTCGATCCCCCAGAGTAAAATCCCCTGCCTGAATTCTTTCAAAGCTTTCATGCTGGATGGCCCATGAGAGCTTAGCCTTAAAACTTGTATTCTTCTTCTCTCCCATCAGGAACTTGGAAGATGCAATTTGGCGGCAGTACGTTCGCCAAAGGTCAAAGGAACTTTCAAAGGTTACTTTGAAGGCTTCATTCAGACTTGTGATGAGAGTATTTGAAAGGAAGGTAACATCTAAGCTCCCAATTTCTTCCATCCAAATATTTTTCATTTCTTCTGCTATTTTTTTTGATTCAGCGTGAGCATCTGAGTTTTTAGCTTCAACCTTTTGTGCTAAAGAAGATGAAGTACTTTCTGTAAAATCATTATTCTCCCCCCCTATAGTCCCCCCATAGGAATGGCTGTTTGTGTCGTTACTGGAACGGTTGTTTGAATGAGAATTATTAGTACTTTTATGGATTGTTTTTTCTTTAGATACAGACCTTTTTTGAGGGTTATTTTTAGGATTTGAAGCGTCTTTTATCGGTAATTCTTTTTCTGTTTGTTGATGTATCTCCGTATTACGAACAAAGAACATTTTATTGGTTTTTCGATCGTGATAGCTTGCATAGAGTTTACCTTGGAATTTATCTTTGGCCTCTTTGAAAGCTGTTTTGCTATTGTAACGAATGCCTATGGAATCAAAAAGAGTATTAAATATACGTCGTGAAAATCCAAGTTCCTCTGTCCAGCTATCCCCTGCTTTGTATAAAGGATGTTTACAAGGCTCTAAAAATTTATAAAAGCCATTAGGTTTCTTAGAAAACCAGTACTCTAGTTGGCCTCTTAGCAGCCCTAAATATGGTGAATTTAACCCAGGTTCTTGGGGACGGTAACATAAAATTACGAATGATTTTTTCGAGTACAAACCCTTATTAGGTAAAACACTCATTTGTTTTCTCCTCATGTTGAGGTGCTACAAACAAGCTTCTCCTATTGACAAAATCGATCAAATTCGATAATGTTGGTGTTGATACTTGGATGCTGTAAGTGGCACCTTTATAAAAATAAAAGCTCGGTTGCACCCGGGCTTTTATTATTCTAAATCTTTAAGATGACTAATTAAGTTCTTTGATTTTTCTAGCCTTTCTTTCTCTAATTTTTCTCTAGCTGCTTGCAGAAACCATGATGAGCGTGTCATGAAATTCGCAGCGCATAATATATCAATTTCTTCTAACATTACGTTAGGTAGTGATAAGCTAACTTTAGTACTAATTTCTGTTCTTGATCTTCTACTCATAAAATAAACCCATTTTTATTAAAGTATTAAACAATCCTAAAATGTGTGTAAAGAGAATATTTTGTATTCCCATGGAATCTATTGTGTGTTTATATGTACATGTTAAAATATTTTAACATGTACAAATTGTAATATGTAAATGTTTGTACCCGTAAAGTTAATATAATAAACACATATATAAGTTTACTTATTTTAATATTTACAAGTGTACATATGTACATGTTTGTTGGTTTACATAATAATTTTAGGAGTTAAAATGACAAAAGTAATTACCTTAGCAACATCAAAAGGAGGAGCTGGTAAAACTACGCTTGCTAGAAGTCTTGCGTGCCATTGGTATAATTTAGGTATAAAAGTAGGAGTAATTGATGCTGACCCTCAAGGAAGCATTATTACAAGACATAATCCTGAAGGACTATTAAAAGATATGCCAATTATCGCCCAACCTGAAGAGACTGTCAATGATACAATCGAAGAAATGAAACGATCATGTAGTATTATATTAGTAGACACAGGAGGTTTTAGAAACCGAACAACTATTAAAGCTTTAATTGCAACCGACATTGCATTAATACCGTTGAAACCTTCAGCAGATGATGTTGCCGGTGCCCTTGAGACTTATGACTTGATAAAAGAACTAAATGAAACTCCTGAGAGAGTTAATAATCATATCAAGTATAGGATGGTGTTAACAATGACCCAGCAAGGAACTGTAATTTCAAGGCATGTTCGTGAAGAACTTAAAAGTATGGGATACTCTCTACTAGAAAACGAGCTTTATCATAGAGTTGCATATCCTGAAGCTGCTATTCAAGGCCTATCTCCTAGTTTGACAGATCCTGAAAGCCCTGCTGCACGAGACATATCTAGAGTGGTGGGAGAAATCAATAATCTCGTTTAAGGTTAACATATTTAAACATTTAAAGATGTGTATATGTAAACTTGTAAACATTTAAAGATTAACAAGAGAATGAAATGAGTAAGAAATTAGATTCAATTCTTAATAAAGTGCCACATGCTACCGTAACTGTTGCTTCAACTGAACTTGAAGTAAACAAAATTTATAATACCCTTGATGAAAAAATGGTTAGATTAACGGCAGAAGTGCCGTATAGAATAAAAAGACAAATAAAGCAGTATGTTGCAGATCACCCCGGAGAAACAGAAAGAACAGTAATTTTAAAAGGATTAAAATTATTAGGGCTAAATATTGACGATAGGTTTATTCACGATATGAGGTCTTCTAAATAAAATAAAAACACAAAAAACATTAATGTAAAAATTTACATATTAAAACATGTACATGTTTACATATTATAAGCTCTTGTGAGCAACCATTATTAATAATTAACAACTGTTAAGCCATTAATGGATATTTAAAATTTATTAAGTTATAATGTTTACACATGCAAACATTATAACATGTAAACTTTTACATTAATGTTTTTTTTGTTATTTTTGATGGTAGATATAAAGCAACAAACTAGAAATTTTGAAAGGATCATATAATGTCAGGTTCAGTAAATAAAGTGGTGTTGGTAGGTAACCTTGGAAAAGACCCAGAAATACGTATGACTCAAGATGGCACAAAAATAGCCCAACTCTCTGTTGCCACATCAGAATCTTGGAAAAACAAGATCACTGGTGAAAGGCAAGATAGAACAGAATGGCACCGTGTTGTGGTCTTTAATCCCAATATTGCCGATGTCTGTGAGAAATATCTTCGTAAAGGCGCTAAGGTTTATGTGGAAGGCCAACTCCAAACGAGAAAGTGGACTGACCAAGCAGGCCAAGAGAAATATACGACTGAAGTTGTGCTTCCAAAGTTTAAAGGGGAACTGACGATGCTTGAGGGGCGAGCAGAAGCTGAAAACCCAAGACCAACCTTAGGTTATATGAGCACTGGAAATCATACTGAAAATTCATCCAATAACTCTTTAAGTGAAATCCCATTTTAAGGAGTAGAGTAGGGGGCTTGATATTGAGGCAGCTAAGAGACAAAAGTTAACGTGAAAACTTTATCTCCTCGTTGGTTTGTTGACGGTTAAACGTTAACCGCGTCTTTCAGTTCTTTCCCTGGCTTAAAAGTAGGAACCTTGCTTGCAGCAATCTTAATCTCTGCACCTGTTCTTGGATTTCTGCCTGTACGAGCAGCTCTTCCATTCACTTTGAAGCTTCCAAATCCTGTGAGGCGAACTTCTTCCCCTTTTTGGAGAGCTTCTTTAATGGACTCAAAGATAGCCTTAAAACCTTGCTCAGCTTCTTGTTTAGAGGCAACGACTTTTGCAATTTCATTTATAAGCTCAGATTTATTCATCGTTTATCCTTTCTTTAAAGTAATGAACTTTACCATGAATTATGGGGTGGGAGAATAGGAAAGATATTGCGTTAGGTAGTAAGCCTTTTTTATAATTTATTTTGATAGGCGAGCGCTTAAAAAAGGGTGTTCCTTTTTTAAAATGCCAAAGATGATATACAATAGTTTTTGCATGATTGCCACAATATGGAACATACTTGGATCCTCATAAACTCTTCAGCATTGTGGGAGGCTCTAGTAATATTTATTGGCCCTGCTAAAGTCAGTCAAGTAAGGCATCTCCAAAAGCTATAAAAGTAGGCTAAAGGCTAAGATTTAAGCGACGCGCTTGAGACCATTGTTCATGCCTCTCCTTTCCTCTGTCTCGAAGGTGGTCAATCTCCTGAATCCTTTCATCATTTTAAGGCCATCCTTAAAACTTATTACTCAAATTTATCCTTAGAAACCTGCCCAATTTCTAGCGTCCACCTCTCTCAAGGTGGAAAGTTATTGACCCTAAAGATAAAATATATTTATTACAATTACCTGGACATTAAGATTTCTCTTACCTCATAATAAAACTCTTTTTCTGAGGAAAAGAGAGAACCATTCTTATTCAAAAGGCAGTGTTTTTTTAAAGTGAAGCCAACTAGCTTTAAATTATGTCGTTAAGGAATATAGGTTTTTGAAAGGAAATTATAAATGTCCTCCTTTAAGCTTAGGAATGTTTTAAATACCTCTTTAATACTTTTCCTCTTTAATACCTTTCTTTTTTTATCTTACGCAAGTGATGATGATCATATATCCAGTTCTTCTTTATACTCTATTAATAAGGACAAAGGTAAAGAAAGGCTATATGGTGGTCCTGAAGAATTAGAGAATGGGCATAAAGAGGCGCATAGGCGCCTTTTTTATGGTCATTTGCAAGAAGTTAGAACACAAGTATTCCTGAACATGCCTAGTCATCCTACAATCTTTTTATGTTATGATCAAAATGATATAGGGTCTCGAGCAAAAGTAAAATTACTGGCTCAAGATCTCAGTTGCGCGGGTATTCCTCAAAAAAACATTTTCTATGATGACTGTGCTCGAAGGCCAGGGGGAGAACTAAATAAGCTTCAATATAGTGATCAAATATCAAGTTCAGAAAGGGTTATTGTTATAGGTTCTCCAAGCCTTGTAAAGCCCGATGAACAGATGAGTGACTCTGTAAGAACAGATATTAATCTTCTTCGTACGCGTCTTTCTCAAAAAGGAGCTAAAGGCATTATTCCTGTATGGTTTGAAGGAAAGTACCAAGACAACTTTCCTCAAGGGATACACTTCTTAAATTTTCGTTTTTTAGGGAATAGCTATTTTTATCCTTTCTTTGATTTATTGATTGATATTTATCAACTGAACCCTGTCAAAAATACTATCTTTAAGTATCAAGAAGAATTTTTAAGGAGATGCAAGAATATTCCTGAAGAGGCATTGGTTTCTTTCCAAGGAGCACTTGAGCAATCTAGTGAAGCCGTTAGAGAAAATGATAAGCGCGTTATTGCTGAAATGCTTGCTCGTGATGAATATAAAGACCAAGGACTTGCAGTTGACTTAATAACTTCTGAAATTCCTCTTAAGAAAGCGAGCTACCAAGAACCCGCCTCTTTAAGAGGATGTGAAGAAGATAAGCCTCATCCACGCCCTTGGATAAGAATAACTGATAAAGTCTTAGAGATTCATCTTCCTGATAGACCAGAAGACTTTGTTGAGAGTGCGTCTGGAAACTCTCAAGAAACTTATCTTACCCTTTTATGGCAAAAGCTTTATCGCACAGGGATTGCAACCCTTTCAAGTTCGACAAGTCTCTCTAAAGCAACAGTTTCAGGCATGGGAGGATTAGGAAAAACAACTCTTGCCTTAGCCTATGCTTATGAAGCTGTTAAGTATAAAGCTTACAACCTTATTGCTTGGATCCCAAGTGAGACTCAAGATGAGTTGATAAGTGGCTATAAATACTTGCTTCGAAGGCTTGAAATTTCTTTAAAAGAAGATGAAGACTCTAGCTTTGTTATAGATCGCGTTAAAGAAGAACTCTTAAATCAAGGGCGTTGTCTGTTAATATATGACAATGTTCCAAGCTCTGACTTTTTGAAGAACAAAGTTCCTCAAATGGGGGTGGATATTCTTATTACCTCAAGATGTAATTATGGCTGGGGCAAGGATTCTTGCATAGGTCTTAATGTTTTTAGGCTTAAGGATTCGATAGACTATCTTTTTAAAGCAACGTCTATTGAGAGGAATGAAGAAACTCAGGGAAGAGCTTCAAAGCTTGCAGAAGCTCTAGGGAACTTGCCTTTAGCTCTGTCTCATGCTGCAGGCTATATTAATTATATGAATAATGAAACCTATAACTCTACTGTAACTTATGGTTTTGATGCTTACTTGCAAGAATTTAATGAATGCCCAGAAAACCATTTTATCTCTCATATTAATCCTTTTGAAGAAGAGATAAATGAAGATGAAGAAACACAACCTACAGGCTTTAAGGAAAAAGGTATCTCTCATCACCATCTTATAGCAAGGACATGGGGGCTAGCAGGCAAGAAGATAACCCCTCTTGCGAAAGACTTAATGAGGTACTTTGCATACCTAGATCCTGATAATATTGTTGAAGAAACTTTTTTAAGTTTTGCAAAAGGCACAAAGACACTTAGGGAAGCATTTGCTCAACTCTGCCGTTTTTCTCTTATTAAAGAAAGTTACCCCTTTTATTCTATTCATCGTTTAATGCAATTAGCTATTCGGCAAGAGCAAGAAACTTCTTCCTTCGATAACCTTAAAATTTCTCTAGCTTTAATTTTATCAAGTTTTGAAGAATGCTTACAAGGAATGGAGCAAAAACTTCAAAGAGATCTTAGTCTTGCTGACCTTAATAATATAGATGATCAAGTTTCAGCTATGAGCAGTAGCTGCACAACATTATTTACGCATCTTCAAAGGATAATTAAGTCCCATCCTCACAAAGAAAATGAGTACTTTCCTCTTAAGTTTGAAGCTTTAGGGCTGAAATGGTTACTAAGGCACCCGAGCTTAACTTCACTCTTAACGAGTAAAATCTATAAAGTTCTCAAGCATGAGGATTCGTCTGAGAAAAAGGAAAAACAAAGAAAGATTGCCCTTAGAAAGGAGCTTGAAAAGAAGAAGATTAACCTTAAAGAAGAGACCTTTGAAGCCACGTTAGAGTACTTACCGAGGATAATTTCTCTAAAGTTACTGCCTAAGTATCTTATGTTTATAATACAATCTGTTGCAGAAACTCCACCTCAAGAAAGAGGTAAGTTTGTAGAAGATATTGTTACACTATTAGAATCTCAAGAAGATACGATACGCCTTTTATATCCTTCCTCCTCTGATGAGCTTAAAGTCATGGTGGCAACCCTACAATCTATATGGGGCAAGGATACAGAGAGATGGCAGAGGTTTGCAGATATACAAGCGTTATTTAAACTCTCTTCTGCTGAAAGGAAAGAGTTTATTCAATATCTTCCTTTTTTATGGACTGAAGGGATGAGTAGACAAGACAAAGAAAGCACCATAGAAGCTTTTGTTAAAGTTCCTGCTGCTGAGAGAGAGGAGCTTATTAACTATCTTTCTTCTTTATGGACTGAAGGGATGAGTAGACAGGACAAAGAAATCATCATAGAAGCATTTGTTAAAGTTCCTGTTTCTGAAAGGAAAGAGTTTATTCAATATCTTCCTTTTTTATGGACTGAAGGGATGAGTAGACAGGACAAAGAAAACACCATAAAAGCTTTTGTTAGAGTTCCTGTTTCTAAAAGGAAGGAGTTTATTCAATATCTTCCTTCTTTATGGACTAAGGATATGAGCGTTTGGGACAAAGAAAGCATCATAAAAGCTTTTGTTAAAGTTCCTGCTTCTGAAAGAGAGGAGTTTATTAACTATCTTCCTTCTTTATGGACCGAAGGGATGAGTGATTGGGATAAAGCTAGCACTATAGAAGCTTTTGTTAAAGTTCCTGCTGCTGAGAGAGAGGAATTTATTAAATACCTCCCTTCTTTATGGACTAAGGATATGAGCGTTTGGGACAAAGAAAGCATCATAAAAGCTTTTGTTAAAGTTCCTGCTGCTGAGAGAGAGGAATTTATTAAATATCATCCTTCTTTATGGACCGAAGGGATGAGTGATTGGGATAAAGCTAGCACCATAGAAGATCTTGTTGAAGTCCCCTCTGCTGAGAGAGAGGAGTTTATTAAATATCATCCTTCTTTATGGACCGAAGGGATGAGTAGTTGGGACAAAGAAAGCACCATAGAAGATCTTGTTAAAGTTCCTGCTTCTGAAAGAGAGGAGTTTATTAAATATCATCCTTCTTTATGGACCGAAGGGATGAGTAGTTGGGACAAAGAAAGCACCATAGAAGATCTTGTTAAAGTTCCTGCTTCTGAGAGAGAGGAATTTATTAAATATCTTCCCTCTTTATGGACTAAGGATATGGAAGCTAAGGATAAAGCTCGCATTATAGAAGCTTTTGTTAAAGTTCCTGCTTCTGAGAGAGAAGCATTAACTAAATCTTTTAACCTTTTATGGGCTGAAGATGTGAAAGGATCCTATGCTATAAAGATTCTCAAAAACCTTGCTACTATTCCTTACGACCAAAGAAAGAATATTTATCCCCTATTGAATAAGGAAATGCATGCCTATAATAAAACAAAAATATTAGAAGCTCTTGTTAAAGTTGAGCCTATAGAATTAGAAGGATTTGTAAAGAATGCTCTTTTACTCCCACATAAAGACACAAGTATATCCTCAAGAACTCTTCCTTTAATGTTTTATGATAATCAAAGTGAATTACAAAAAGTAGACCTTATAACTGCGCTCTCTAAGGTAGGAGCTAAGCAGCTTGATGAATTAATGCCTGTTTTAATCTCTTGTTATGAGATTATTCAAAAAGATGATTTTATAACTTATGTTACTAAGCTTGCGGAAGTTCCTTCAATTCAAAGAGTAGAATTTGCAGAGAAATTTATGACTTTGGTTAAGCTTTCTCAAGAAAAAGAGACTCTTTCAAGCCTTAATAAGTCATTAAAGCAAATAGTTACAACAATTCTTCACAAAGGAAAACTTTCAAGCCTCCTTCAAATCCTTGAAAAAGCTGTTGAGTAACTCCCTATATCAAACTTGACGGTTTAGAATTGACGTCTTTATTATTGCATGCCTAGTATTGTAGTTATTTAAGCTATGGCTTGAATAGAAGAACATACAAGAAAGGGGAACACTTTATGCGCACACATCTTTTAGCGTCACTTTTACTATCTTGCTTCATCCCATTTAATAGTTTTGCTAGTCCTACTATTACCTCTGATTTAATGGAGGAAGAAGAGCGGTCTTCTTCTGTGACTATGGATGCTCATCAATTCCTCTTTGCTCGTCCTGATGGAGAAACCTCTTTATTAAGCAGCTTAAAGACAGCAGAAAACATAGAGTTTTTAAGCGAAGAAGAAAAGCAAGAGATTGCAAAAGAGTTTACAGTCACTTTTATGAAAGATAAAAGCCGCAAGCCTTTGAAAGCTGATGATGGTGATGTTTATACAAACTTGCTTGCAAAGCATAATGTTCCTCTGACTTATTTAACAGGCCTTAGCATTGATGGAGGCGGAACAAGGGGGGTCATCCCAGCTGTGTTACTTGAAGAGCTCCAAAGATACCTTCCCAAGCCTCTTCATTACTATTTTGATTATATTGGAGGGACCTCCATTGGAGGAATTATTCCCCTTGGCTTAACAGCGCAAGATCCTGAGAATCCTACTCATCCTTTATTAACTCCCTCACAAATTGTAAGCTTATTTGACCACAGTGAGCTGATCTTCCCTAAGAACAAAGTGGAAAGAGCTCCCTACAATTTTCCTTTAAGGTTATGGGATGGCCTGAGGTACCTTATGACAGAGGCAAAAGCAACCATGATCTCTCGCTATGACCCTCAAGGTCTTGTACGGTTGCTTAAAGAAAATTTAAGAGAAGATACTTACTTTCATAACTCTCTCACTCCTACCTTAATTACAGCTGTTGATACCAAACATCAACGTCCCCAAACTTACCTGTTTGATAGCCGAGATGCTCGAAAACTGTATGAGAGGGAGGAAGTAACCATCCCTTTATGGGAAGTTGGGCGCTCGACATCAGCAGCCCCCACTTATTTCCCGGCTTATTCTTTAAAGCTTGAGCGTAAAGATGGCCGTATCTTAAATGAGCATCAGCTTATTGATGGGGGATTGTGGCTAAATAACCCGACAGGACTTGTTGCAAGATCTCTCCTTAAATGGGCTTCAGAGGAGTTCATGTATGCGTCTCATAAGAATATGGTTATGCTTTCTTTAGGGACCGGCTATGCTGAAGAAGAAAAGCAGCTCCCCAGTAATGCTGGATGGGGGCGAGCAGCATCTCCTGTGATTGATACATTAATGAATGTCTCAAGTTTTAGTATTCATGAAACCATGTTGGAAGTTCTTGGTCGAAAGAACTATGCAAGAATTAATCCTAAGATTTCTCACAAGATTGACCTTGATGATACAGATGAAAGCAAACGTAACATATTAAAGGTCCTTGCAAGAGCTCAAGCACCTGAGCTTGAGAAGTTCATTCAAGGGCCTTTCCGTAAGATTTTAGAAGCCGATGAATTTCGCCTTGAACCTTTAAAAGATAGAATCGAAGGCCAAGTTGAATCTGTTAAAGGTAAAGAAAAAGAAATGCAGCTTTCTTAAAAAGTAAGCATTATAAAGAAGGTAAGGAACTTGAGAGTTTTTTAAAGGCATCAAGCTCTTTTGTTTTCTAATTCTCTTTAAGAAATGTTTCATTTTAAGATTAACCTTTTTATAAATGCCTTAAGAAGAAAAATTTACATTAAGTACTTTATTGGATGGTAAGTAAGAAGTTTAATAGAGGAGGGGATATGCATCATATGTTTTATAGAGGTCTTTTAACTCTTTTTATCTCTTTACACGCAGTTGCTTCAGAGGGGGAGCTGGAGAGTTTAGAAGAACATCGCCTCCCCATTTACCAAGCAGAGCACTATCAAAAGATTGAAGTCCATCCTAGCGCCCACAGGAAAATAAACATCTTCATTGGCTCCAATCCAGGCCAGCCTATTCCTCAGACAGCAGAGATACCATCTTATGATGAGAACGCTCCTCAGTTTATAAAACATTTTTGTGAAGATGGCGTTTATGAGTTTTTGCAGAAAGGTCGAGAAACTGTAGGGATCAAAAAAGCAGAAAACGACGAATTTGATTATGGCCGCATGGATGAAATAAAGGAGGCCCTTAAAGCTCCTTATCGGTTTTTTGGGAACCTTCTTATTACTTTCCCTCATAGCCAGGACAGTAAAAATAGGCCTGGGCGCTGCATAGGATCAGGCCTTTTGATGGGGCCGAATCAAGTTCTGACAGCAGGGCATAACCTTTATGACCATAAAAGAGGGGGATGGGCTCAAGAGATTATCTTCACACCTGCTCAACAAGGGGAACAAAAGCCCTTTGGAGAAGCAAGAGCCTCTGTCCTCAAAGCTTTTAAGGGGTGGATAGAAAATAAAGCAGAAAACCATGATATGGGCGTGCTTATTTTAGACCGCCCTATTGGCTATCAAGTTGGGTGGGCAGGCCTTGCGATTATTGATGATCATTATTACTTAACCCAAAAGCCTTCAATTGCTATTGCAGGCTATCCATCAACAGATATTCGATTTTCAACGCAAGAAGGAAAGCCTAAAATAAGCCATGCCTTGATGAAAGAGCATCAAGGGGAAGTATTTAAAGCAGAAGCGTCTCGCCTTTATTATAAGATTAACACCCGAGGCGGGCAAAGTGGAGGACCAATAGTTGCTTATCTAGAAGAGCTTAAGGGATTTTTTGTGCTTGGGGTTCACACTCATGCTCATGATGATGCAAATGAAGGCACCCGTCTGACTGCCACTAAGTTTTGGCCAATCCACGAGTGCCGACAGATGTTTGATTTACCTCAGCCTTCTTTCATTAGCCCCCATAAGCTGACAACAATAGCTGAGACTCAGCCCCCTTTTTCATCAGCTTCTTCACCTCTTCCTTATGAGGGACAAATGGAAGTTATCTCTCATGGTGAAAACACAAAAGGGAAAGAAAGAGAGGAAGAAGAAGCGCCTTACGCTTTAGTACAAAAAAGACAGAGAGCAACTTATGAGCAAGCAACAGGCAGGGAAGATAATCAAGAAGAGCAAGTGGCTTTAAAAATCCATCGCCAGCTTTTCCATCACTCTTTAACCTCCCTTTTACCTAAGCTTCCTAATTTGACCTCTCTCACCCTTTTTATTTGTTATTCTCAAGGTGAAGGAGAAGAGCATGGCAATAAAGTCAGAACACTTGCTGAGGACCTAGCTTATTCAGGGATTCGTGATAGCAATATTTACTATGATGAATGGGCCAACAGGCCAGGAGGGCCCTATACCATTCATCAATATCAGGATAGTATCTTTAAAGTCAGCAAGGTTCTTGTTGTTGGCTCTCAGAGTCTTAAAGAACAATATGAGAGAGAAGGGAGAGGGTTTACTTCTCAAGCAATTGAGCTTTTAAGAACTCGTATTAGCAAGCAAGGTGTGCAAGGTATTATCCCTCTTTGGTTTGGCAGAGAGCAGGAGGATAATTTCCCCTCAGCTCTTATAAACATGCGAGGGGAGGCTATGGAACAAGATTACTTCTTAAAGTTCTATGATCTTCTTCAAGATATTCACCCTGCAGCACGCCCAGCGATTCAAGGAGAGCAACAAAGCTTTAAGAAGCAAAGGTTAAACATTAGCCCTACAGTTATGGCTCTTTATGCTGATAAAGAGGCCAAAGAACAACAACGGGAAAAGCAAGAGGATCAAGCAATGATTCTAAAAGCTTTAGGACTTGGGTCTTAACAGCATAAAGTATTGTCGTTTGTAATGTATCAAGGAGTAAACCATATTACCTTCAGGGCATGCCTAGCATTTTTATACTTAATGGCTTTATTGCCTTGTTCTTTTGCAAGTCATCTTAATAAAGAAGAAGACCTTCATCAAAGGCATGAAAGGCTTTTTTATGAGCACTTAGAAAAGCTTCCTGCCCTTGAGCATTATCCTACCCTTTTTATTACTTACTATCCTGATCATGAGCTTCACAAGCAGCGTGTCTTAGAGCTTGCCAATCAATTAAGGATAGCTCACATGCCGCAACAAAACATTTATATTGATGAATGGACGAATAGGCCAGGAAGTGAGTACACCATTCATCAATATAGTGACCTTATTTTTAAGGTTGATAAGGTTCTTGTCATAGGATCTCCTCAATTTAAAAAAACCTATGAAGAAGGAAAAGATTTTACAACTCAAGAAATTGAAAACTTAAGGAGTCGAAGCGCTTTTCAAGGTCCGCATGGGCTCATTCCTATATTTTTTGAAGGTGAAGCTAGAGAAGCGTTCCCTCAAGGATTAGCAAATCTTTCTACTCGTTCCCTAGTCGAAAATTATTACTTAGGATTTTTTGATTTATTAATTGATATTTATAATTTAAATCCTCGTGATAATCCTATAAAGCAAGCTTCTAGGGAATTTAAGCGACTATTGGATAACTTTCCTCAAGAAGTTATAATTCCCTATAAAGAAAAATTGCAACAGGAACATCAGAAGAAAGTTCAAAAAGATAAGGAAGTTCGGAAAAAATCTCTTTCATTTTCTAATCAAATAACTCAATTCCAAGAATATACTCAAGACAACAATACAAAATTAGATAAAAAAAAAGAGTCAATAAAAGTATAAAAAAAATGAATAAAAAATACAGAAACAGAATAAGTAAGGAGTTAAAAATAGTTGATAGACAAATTGAGAATGAGAAGTCTGTAAAAATTATTAAATCAGAACTAATTACGCCCATTGAACCTATTTTATTAAAACGTTCTAAGTTAATAAAAAAAATGAAAACGCTTTTTGAAAAAAGACAAGGTATTAAAACAATTGCTCTTATAGGAATTGGGGGCTCAGGAAAGACTACAATTGCTCGTTACTATGCCCAACATCAAGAAGTACCCGTCGCTTGGGAAATCAATGCAGAAACAGTAGAGAGCCTAATCCATTCGTTTGAAACTCTTGGTTATGCTTTATCAGAGACTAAGAGAGAACAAAACTTTTTAAAAGAATTAGGAAAATTAGAAAGCAATAAGAAAAAAAGTGAAAAGATTGTCTTGTTTGTAAAAGAAAAACTTAAAACTTATTCAGATTGGCTACTAATTTATGATAATGTTGATAAATTTATTGATATTGCAGAATACTTTCCTCACAATCATGAGTCTTGGGGGAGAGGTCAAGTTATTATCACTACTAAAAATAGTCATATAATAAGCAATAATTATATAAATCATGTTGTTCAAGTAAACGAACTATCTTCTTTGGAAAAATTAGATTTATTTCTTAAAATTAGAAAAAGAAAGCAACTCAAAGAATTTACTGAATTTCCAAAATATGAAACCGATAATTTCTTATATCATATACCTTCATTTCCTTTGGATGTTTCTATTGCTGCTCATTATTTGAATGCAAATGAAGTTTCATATGAAGAATACTTAAAATATTTGAAAGAATATAGTAAAAACTTTGAAATTTTACAGCAAAATATATTAAAAGAAGTAAGTGAATACAATAAGACTCGTTATAGTATTATTAGTTTATCGATAAAAAAGATAATTGATACTGATAAAGATTTTTTATCTCTCATAATCTTTATCAGTTTGCTAGATTCTCAAAATATTCCTAAAAGCTTATTAAGTATTCATAAAGATAATATTATTGCTGATAGTTTTGTTTTTAATCTAAAGAAATACTCATTAATAACAAGTGAAAGCTTGTCATATTCTAGCTTATTGCCAGCCATTTCTTTACACCGAAGCACCCAAGAGATAAGCTTAGCTTACCTCCTAAATATTCTAGATTCAAAAGAACGTAATCAATTATTCACACTAGTTGGTCATACTTTAGAAAATTATATAAATGATGCATTAGAAAAAGAAGATTTTGTTAAAATGAAGCTTTTAGTAAGCCATTGTGAAAATTTTTTAAATCACAAGAACTTAGTATTAGGAGATGTGGAAGGACTTATAAGGGGAGCATTAGGGTGTATTCATTATTATCAATGTAATTATCAAAAAGCAGAAAATCTTTTAGACCAGGGCCTTAGGAATTTAAATAAATATAATAATAATAAGTACTCTAAGGTTGCACAGTTTTCACTTTACTTAGGAAATGTTTATAGGAGCTTAGGTAATTACAAGAAATCTATAGATCTGCTTGAAAAAAGCTTAAAAACTTATAAAAAGAAACTTAAAAATTATACTGGGATTGCTCGGAGTTTAGGTTATTTAGGTTATGCTTTTAGAGAAGTAGGTAATTATGAAAAATCTAGGGAGTTGCTTGAAGAGAGTTTTTTAATTTATGAAAAGCATCTTCCTGAGAATTCTATTCCAGTTGCTTGGATTTCAGCACATTTAGGTATGACTTATAGAGAGCTAGGCAATTATGAGGAATCTAACAGATTACTTAAAAAAAGCCTTGAAATATATAAAAATCATTCTGGAAATCATGTAGGAGTTGCTTGGATTTTGGGGCATTTAGGAATTGTACATTTAAAACAAGAAAAATATGGAGAAGCTCAAGATTTTTTTGAACGAGGTTCTAAGGTTTATAGAAAGTACTTTTCTGATAATCATCCATACGTCAATTGGACTACATCTTATTTAGGAGCAATACATACAAAACTTGGTAACCATCAAAAATCTAAAAACTTTCTTGAAAATAGTCTTAAAATATATCAAGAAAATGAAGCTACAAACTATTTTGAGATTGCTAGAGTTCTAAGAGACTTAGGACATCTTTTTATAGAACAAGATATGCTGGATATGGCAGAAGATTTTATTACAAAATCAATAGTAATGTATCAACTAAGGGAACATCCTGAAAGTTATGCTTCTTTAGTAGCATTAGCAGAAATATATCAAAAAAGATCCTTACTTGCCTTAAGTAACAAAGATATTAAAGAATTTCATTCCTTCAAGAAGAAAGCAATTGATCAATTAAAGCAGTCTTTAAGAATAATTAAAAAGTATTCTTCAGCACATTTTTCTCTTATTCCTAAAATAGAAAAAAAATATACGAAGTCTCAACTTATAAAATTGATGAATTGTTAACCAATCTTTTTACGACAGAATAAAGGTTTCTTAAAGATTTTAAATAAAGGTCGTACAAGATGATTCTCATTGCTTGCGTTGATGATCTTACAGGCTTTGCTGATGCTATTAAAGGCGTTTTCCTACAAACAGAAATTTAGCTTTATATTGTGCATCAAATCCGCAATTCTTTAAAATATGTCGCTAGCAAAAATCAAAAAGAATTTCTCAAAGATCTTAAGGTTGTGTATCAAGTGATCTTTCTACAAAAAAATGGACACTCTAAATTGAGAAGGCTTGATTTTTGGTTGTTATGGGTACAAGAAGAATCTTAATGTCATTGTTATCCTTAATGATCATTTAACAGCACAAGGCAATGAAGGCGCTATTGAGAGGAAGATAAAGGGTCTTGCTTGTGGCGAATATGGCTATAAAATTAGTCAAAAGGCCGCCATTATTTTTATTGATGCCTTAGTGGAGCAGGGTATGAAGTGCTTGTTAAGAAGAAACTATTAGGACTCATTAAGGCCTGGCACGGCTATAAAAAAGATCCTTTACAGTTGAAATTTGGCTAATAAAAGAAAGATAATAGTAGACTTCTAGCCAATGTTGTAAGGTTATTGTTGAAAAAGTGGTAACAATGTTTATTCTAGTATTGTTTGCTAGCAGTTGAATATGAGGGGGAGAGTAAATGAAAAAATCCCTGTATAGTATTTTAAAGAGACCTTTTTTTAGGAAATTATCTTTTACTAATTTTCCAAGTCTTGAGCATATTTTTGAGAGACATAATAAAGCCTTAGGCACAAGAACTTATAAGCGCCCAGTGATCCATGTTCCTTTGTATTTTTTCTTAACTTTTTTCTTACTTTGGTGTTCTATAGGTCAAGCTTCTTATTTTGGTGAAGCTGAAAATTCTTCAGCTTCCTATGTTAAATCATATAGGCATGGTGATGGGGATAATTCCAAAGAGTACCATCATCAGATTTATAGGTCCCCATTTAATAACTTTAAAAGAGCGCCTTTAAGCCAACTTGAGCCTCTGGCGAGAAGCTCTAACACAAATTATTCTTCTGATAGGTCTAAAAGAGCTTTAAAAACGAGTATACATGAAAAGGATAGCTCTCTTCATAAAAAACAAAAAGTAGAGACCTCTTTAGTCACTGTTAGTGGTAAAGGTAATGATCCTCAAGCTGGGTCCTTGGAAAGCTACAAGAGTTATAAAAGAGATCATAAAGATCAACATATAAAGCTTACCTGTGCTTCTCGATATGTAGTAGGCGAGATCTGTGCTCAGATGAGATGGGTTCATGATCTTGGCTGCTATTATGGAAAACAGAACCTACCTGTACCGGCAAGACATACAAATTTAGCTTTAATAGGGAATCATATCAAAGCTTGGTGTACGACATTAGATCCAAAGAGCTCTAAAAGAAATGTCCTAGTTCCTTTTGTAAGCTTTATAGAAAAGGATGCACAAGGCCAACACCATGTATCTAAGGGAGATTATTTAAGTTCAAGTGAAGCTCAAGTATTAGCTTTTATTAGTGGACCTTCTTCCTATGACGAAGCGGAAGAATTATACGAAAATTATGCTGAATGTACTCGAGAAGATCTTCCTACAATAAAAATAATGGGGGGTGATAGAGTTTCAAGTTGGGTTGGAAGAAATTTTGGCCAGCTAAATAAAGACGCAGATTACCAAGGTAGAGCTAGACCCTACAATTTCCATACAGAAGAATGGTTTCATGAAGTCATAAACACATATCCTCAGCTTATCACAAATCCTATTATAAATAGTGTAAGCTCGGGCTCTAAAGTGTGCGCTATAATTCTTGATATGTATTCTTGGCAAGATGTCTGTGAAGAGTGCCAGGTGAAATTCAAGCGAGAATTGTTTCAAAGAACAACAATAACTCGTTTTCAAGATGACTTGAGGTGCGCAGGCTTACGTCTTCCTAAAAATGGTATAAAGGTTGTTTTTAGGGTATTATCAGAAAGAAGTTATTATTCAGGTATAACAACTCAAGAGCTGCCCTTAGCTGAAGGCGGTTGTGATAGAGAAAAGGGCTTTGACATTAAAGCTGTTGGGCCAGCACAAGTGACTCTCTGTTCAAGGAAAACGCCAACTTATCCAAATATTTTAGCTAATGTTAAAGATTTCTATAATGAGAGCGATTAAGCATCTAATTACCTATAGTTCGTACTTAAATGTTGCCTTTCTTCCAATCTCTCAGCAAAAATGGTCGTGATGGTGTGGCGTAAGCAATTTTAAGGGACCTTGATAATAAGGCATGATTAAAGAGTTTAGCCTTGATAAGAAGACCATCTTATAAGCATAAGCAAACCAAGCTTAGCATTAATTTGAAAATAAGTAGTGCTCCTTATTTTACTCCTTAAAAATGATAATGATTCTTTTATTAACCAGCTTGAGCAACAATTTGAAAGAGGTTAGCTACGCCTCCTTCCTTTAAAATAGTTTTAGCAATCTTCTTATAGAGGTCAATTAGGTTTTGTATGGTATTATTTGCTTTCGCAGCATTCCAGAGAAAGATAAAATTCTCGCTTACTTTTATTCTTTTTTCCTGAGGAATTTCTTTAAGCTTAGATAAAATCTTTAACCAATCATTTTTATCTATGTCATTAATATGTGATTGGAAAAGCTGCGTTAATGTTTTTCTTTGTATAGGATCTATACTAGAAAGAAATTTTATAACTGTAGCTCTTTCGTAGCCGTTCATATTATCGTTCCATAAGGACGGGACATACTTGAGAATATCTTCTCTCTCATTAGAATCAGTGCTAGAGACAGCTCTTAGAATTTTAGATCTTTCATACCCACTCATGTTATCATTCCATAAGAGTGGGAGATACTTTATAATATTTTCTCGTTGCTCAATGGTAAAATAACCTTCTAAAATCGAGTTGCGCTCATTGAAAGTCATTTTTTCATTCCATAAGAAGAGAATAACTGCCCTTTCTTGACGAGTGAATCCAGCTAACACTTCAATTACTGCCGACCTCTCTCCCTTACCCATATTATTATTCCATAAGGATGGGAGATATTTTGCAATGTCTGCTCGCTCATCCGCTTTAATTTTAATAAAAATTTTTGCGAGCGCTATTATGTCATTTGAAGACATATTTTTAGGGCATAAAGGGGAAAGATATTCGATAAATACATTATATTCTTCAACACTCATTGATGTTAAAGGTTGGGGACTTTGTTGAGCATAGGAAATGATAGAACGTTTTATTATTTCTGAGCGCTGTTCAACAGCAACTTGCTTTACCGAGCTTATTACTCCAGCTATAATAAATCCGTTTATTTTGGACTTCAATAAGGGATGATCATTTAATAAATGGGCAATAAGATTTACTAGTTCTGAACGCTGTTCAACAGCAACGTGCGCCAGAGAATTTATAAGTTGAGCTAGCTCACTCCCCTCTATTTTATCATTCCATAAAGGAAGGATGTCCCTTATAATTCCTGAACGTTGATCGGCATCAATTTGTGCTAGAGAAATTATGATGAAAGCCATGTCAAGCCCGCGCATCTTTTGATGCAGAAGAGGTCTTACAATTTTTGTTATTTCTAAACGTTGGTCAGCAGGAACCTGGACTAAAGCATCTATAACATTATAAACGTCATGTTCATTAATGTTTTTAGGATATAAGTCACGTATATAACTTACAAATTCTTTCCTCTCTTTAGCCGCTACTTTTCCTATACTTTTTATAATATTGGCTTTATCTAATATTATCATTCTTTCATCCCATAAAGAGGGGAGGTATTTTATAATATCTGCACGATCCTCAGGAGCGACTGCCATAAAAGCATCTATAACAATGGCTCTTCTTTGTCCCTGCATATCGGTAGAAGGTAAAATAAGAAGAAAATCTGTTATAATTTTAACTTGATCATATAGGAGAGGGTAAAGGATTTCGATGGTATTTGTAGTGTCACTTAATAAGCTAACTATAGTTTTTACAAATTCGGTTCTCTCCACAGGATTTTTTATTTTCTCAATAGTTTCTATTAAGTAATTAAGATATGGAGAGCTTAAATCAAACGGCACTATAGGTAATAAATCCTCGGCCAGTCTTTTAATAGTCTCATCAGGCAAAAAAATATCTTTTCTTGTTAGCTCATTCCTAATAGCAATCTCTTTCTCTTTAAGCTCCTTTTCATCTAAGTCTTCCCCTTTCAGTAGTTTATAAATATGATCTTTTATCTTTATAGATGTGGAGGTATTAACAAGATATTGAAGCCCTAAAGTATAAAATTTTAAAGGAAAGAAATCTTCATCTTCTTTACTTTGAGATATTCTCTGTAAATGATTAAATAGTGTTACAGTGTTAATATGCATACCTCTAATTCTTGTATCTAGGTTATTTAGCTTGGCAAGAGAGGGCTCTTTTTTAAGCTCCTGCTCAACTGTTTGTCGGTAATTTTCAAAGCTTGAGAGGGCGTTCTCTAAAGAACCTTTAAGGCTTTCAAGAGGCAAAGTTTCTTGTTGGTGACGGATGACTAATTGCACAAGACGGTGAATAGAATAAAAATGTTGGCTTCCTTTAATAAGAGAGAAGTGGGATAATTGTGCAACGGCTTCTCTTAACCCTTTTTCATTATTTGAGCACTTAAAAAAATAATCTCTTATAATGTGGTCAGGTTCAAGGTAAGCAAAGTATACCATGAGGTCTTTAGCTAATGGGGATATAATTTGCCCAGCAAGGCTCCACGTTTTTGAAATTAAATGTTCATGAGAAATAGAGTGATTTTTTTCAAGGCTAAAAGGATTAACATGCGTACTAAAATGAGTTCCTGGCTCTTGCTGGAATGCTTGTAAATAATCATTAAAGCCATAGCTACCATCAATATTGATATAAGAAATGTACCCTGCAACATGGGAAAGGGCTAACGGTAGATACCCTAAGGCTTTAGCAAGCTCCAAAGATTGGCGAGTATTTTCTTTTGTTTTGATAAGATTTGTCCGGTCAAAAAGATATTTTGCAGCTTCTTTAGGGCGAAAAACACCAATTTCAATATTATTTGGTGTTGGCCACCCATATGAGCACCTAGAAGTAATAAGAATATCAGCTGAATCAGGCACTTTTCTAGCAAGAAATCCAGGCTCTGGAACATTATCGTAGATCAATAAAGATTTACCTTTATCAGGGATATGCTTCTTAATAAGCTCAATAATATTTTCATCCAGGTCATTGTCTTCAAAAGGAATATTTATAGCTTTAAGGACCTTTTTATAGCTCTCAATAAGAGTAGCTTCAGTTTCACTGCGTATCCAATAAATTATATTATAGGCTTTATGCTTAAGAGCTTCATAAGCATAACTCAGAGATAAAGAAGATTTGCCTGAGCCTCCCATCCCTGAAATAGTTACTTGGCGGGATAAAAATGGGTCTGTTTTACTTGGTGCTTTATGGAAAATTTTCCAAATTTTTGTTAGATAGCTTTCTTCTGAATGCTCAGGAACACTTTCAATAAAATTATTTACACGATCTTCAAGGTAATAAATAGGTGTTGTGCTCGTTACATTTTTCCAAGAACGAAAGTTGGGGTCTTTCAAGTTTACAAAAGTTTCAGAAGTTGAATTCTTTCTAATATTTTTATTATTAACAGGGAAATGAGGATTATAAGGGATCATTCCATAATCAGGACTCGGTGTTACAATAGGGCAATTAATGGAAGCTTCGTAAACAGAAAGAGAGTTACCATTTTTATATGAGTAAATGGTTGAATTATTTGGATATAAAAATGAACACAAGATAGCCATCCAAGGCATGAATAAGCAAGGGATTAATATCAATCCAATAAAAACACCACCAATTATTATTTTCTTAAAGCAAGGCCTAGGAGTTTTTTTCCTTTTACTATTTTCTTCTATTTCCCAATATAAAATTTCTTCCTGTCTGAAAGCTTTATTAATTTTTTTTCTATTCTTCTTTCTTGGTAGCCCGCCATCACTAACCTGAGTTTCTTTTCCTTGCTTAAAATGAGTGCTGGCATTACTCATTGAAGAAGAGCTTACACCAGATACAGCAGCTTTAGAAGAGAGAGTAGCTTTATCGGTTATATATGGGTTTTGATATGCTGGCCTTTCCTCTTCAAAAAGAACTTTTTCTCTAAATGCTTGGTTTCTTTCTTCTGTTTCTTGGCGATGACGCAACACTTTCTCTCCATACCGAGCAAGCATTTCAGGGGGGATTTTTCGAACTTGTCTAAAATTTTCTTTTAAAGCACATATAGAAGCATCTCGAGCACTTAACCCATAAATACAAGTAAGAAGATCAAAAAACTTTAAAAAATAATCCTCTCCTAAATCAAAATGCGGACAAGAATGTAATGTTGCAGGAAGATTCTCTTCTTGTGTTCCTTTAAACCAAGTAGAAATAATACCTTTTATCCCTTTTTGAGTATTACGTGTTAATAAGTTCTCGATTTGGTGAGCAATTTCTCCTCGCCCCCCTTCTTCTTGCTCAAAAAGTGCTTTTAAAGTAGGCGAGCCGATTAAGATTACTTTATCGGCAGTAAATATCCTGTTGGTATGTTGATGATCAGTAACACTATCATTGTTCCAGAAATCAACTTTAATATTTTCTTCTGTAATGCCTGCATGAATAAGGTCGTGACATAACATTTCAACTTGGCGTTTATAGGCCTCATTCTCAGGATAGTAGCATACAAAGATTATAGGGATCTCAGAGGGGACTTCCAACTCTTTTAGATGGCCATGAAATATACGAGTATGCGCATCAAGTTCAATGTCTTCTTGGGTTGCTTGTTGACTAGCATAACTGAAAGATACGGCTATGCTTAATAAGATGAAGGATAACCAAAAAAGCATCCATCGTAAGCTGCTCCTCATCTTCTTAATTCCCTTCCCCTCAAATATCGTTATAAGTTAGCTTGAGTTGAACAAATAACCTACCATTTTTCAATAGTAGCTTGATCAGCTTGCAAATTTTGTTTGTGAATGTATAAGCTTTCTCAAAGAAAGATAAACCATCCCTTTCTCTTCCCTAGCAATTAACTTAAATAAATATTGTCTTTTCTAATATTTGACATAAACTGTTGCTTATGTGGCGAGCTTTTTTATCATAATTACCGTTGCATATATTTTTATTATAAGATGAAGATAGAAAACCATGATTCAATGACCTTAAACGGAGGGGTTCCCATAAAAATGAAGCATAAGCTGTTTTTTCTTTTAACATTGTCTGTTTTTTCAACAAATTCTATGGTTGCTCTTGCAAGCCCTATTTTATCTAGAGAAGGAGAAATTTCTCCTCTAACTCCTGAATCTTCTGGCTCTTCGTTGCATAGAGTCGATAGTGAAGAAGATTTTATGGACTTTATCTCAGAAGATGAGGTCCCTGAACCTGTCAGCTTGGGAGTTCCTTCTGAAACAGAGACAAGAGCTTTTATTAAAGAGGAGAGCTTAGATTTTTCTGTTAAAGGTGAGGAGAAGCATAGAAAGATTAAGCCGCGGATTGGCCTTTCTATTGATGGAGGAGGGATCCGTGGGCTTATGCCTGCTCTCTGGCTTGAAGCACTTGAGCGAGACGTACAAGATGAATTCCCAGAAGTGCCTCTTTCTAAAGTATTTGATTACATAGGGGGAACATCTATTGGAGGCATATTAGCTTTAGGGGTTGCCGCAGATTTATCCCCTCATGACTTAGTTAACCTTTTAGAAGATAAACGTAAAGAAGTGTTCTCAAGGAAAGGCCGCAGGCTTGTCCAATTTATTGATTTCTTTGGGTTGGTAAAGCACCAATATGGAGGCAGTAACTTAGAAAATCTTTTAAAGGAAAATTTTGGTGAAGAAGCAACTCTTCCTCAAGTAAAAACAAAAGTTTTAGTTACGGCTTGTACGGATAATGGTCATCCTTGGATTTTTAAGCAAGAAGAAGATAAAAATTACAAACTATGGGAAGTTGCTCGTTGCACCTCAGCCGCTCCAACTTATTTTTCTTCTTATAAGCCAACCCTTGAAGGTCAAGATAATCACCCTGCTTTAGTGGATGGGGGGATTTGGATGAATAATCCTTCAACCCTTGTTGCAGCTAGTATTGTCCGTGAATATCAAGACCGCGTATTTAACCCTGGTAAGATCCATATGCTGTCATTAGGAACAGGTGAGACTGTAGGGAAAGCTATGCCTGTCAGTGCTGGGAAATTACATGCTGGAGCTATTATTGAAGCTCTTATGAATAGTCATAGCCGAGGTAACCATATGTTTATGGATCAATTGTTAGGCGAAAACTATCACCGCATTAATCCACGGTTGCCAAGCCTTATTGATCTTGCAGATACTCGAAAGAGAACCATTTCTACTTTAAGAGAATTAGGAGAACAAGAAGAATACCTCTCTACTCTTAACGAATTTGTAGGACAATCTTCAGAAGTCATCCGTAAAAAGCTAGAGCGAGAAGATATGGAAGAATAGCATTTAATAACAGTTAACTTTAAGGGAGATCTCTATGCCTTTTAAACTAACAAGCATAATAAAGGATAAGATATATATTTATTCGGTTTTATGGACTTGTGTGATCGGAATAAGGGCAGGAGATCTCCATGCGACCGCTTCGCGAGATCTTCGTGAGATTGATCCAGGACTAGAAAGGATTAGCTATCAGCCTGGAACTGTGCCTCATGAGTTTGATTTTCTTACTCAAGCATACCATGTTCCTTGCCATTCACCGGTTCAGCAACAAGAAAGCATTTCTTTGCAGTGCCATAGTGGAGAAATCCCTATTCAAGCCGTCATTGTTGAAGGCTCTAATTGTAAAATTGTCCAAGACAAATCTACCCTTTTTCAGGAAAGGGCAGACTCTTCACAACAAAAGCTAATCTTACAAACAGCCGGAATTGATGGGCGTGATCCTGTAAAAAATCCACGGAAATGGCCAAATAGTATCCATGGCCATTTAATTATGAAATTTAAAGATGAACTTTGCACAGGCTCAGGGGTTTTAGTGGGGCCTCATCATGTATTAACAGCGGCTCATAATCTATATAACCGAACGAAAGGAGAATGGTCCCAAAGGGTTATCTTTGCACCAGGACGGCACAAAGAACAGTATCCTTTTGGAGACAGCAAAGGATGTATCTTGTTATGCCCTTCTGAATGGACTGCTAAAGGAGCACAAAAAAAGAAAGAATATGATCTTGGAATGGTTATTCTAGATAGCCCCATAGGCCTTTATACAGGATGGTCAGGTTTGTTAAGCTTATCAAATAATTTATTAGAAAATTGGCAAGTTGCCGTAACAGGATATCCTGGTGATAAAGGCAAAGGCAATTATGTTGCTACTGAAATGTGGAGCATGAAGGATCCTCTTAAACGCTTAAGCACAACTCAACTTTTTTATGATATAGATACGTTCACCGGCCAGAGTGGGAGTGCTGTACATGGTGAGTGGCCTGGGTATATAGGTCCTCATACTGTTGGTATTCATACCAATGAACAAGAGAAAAAAGGGGATGGCAACAGAGGGGTAAGGCTTTCAACTTCTCATTTAAAACTGATTCTTGGATGGCTTGGGACTTATCAGCTTGCAGATGCTGCCTTTCCTTCCCAACCTCCTACCATTCTCAATGAGCTTTCTTTAGATTTTTCGTCCTCTATTCCACAAAAATACCAAAGTTGGGTAGATAGAGCTTCTCAAGGAGAGGCAGACGCCCTTTATCAATTAGGGCATCTTTGTGCAACTGGGGATGAGCTAATCCAAGATACAGCCAAAGCCTTTTCATACTTTCAACAAGCTGCTCAAAAAGGCCATAAGCAAGCTTTAATGCGCTTAGGTATCTATTATGAAGAAGGAAAAGTGGTTAACAAGAACCTTACTAAAGCAATCAGCCTTTATCATCAAGCAGCTTATAAGAAAAGTGCTGAGGCTTGTAGACGTTTAGGGTTACATTATCTTCAAGGGAGTAGCATTAATAAGGATATACTTTTAGCGCTTAAGCTACTCAATAAAGCTGCAAGAAAAGGAGATGGAGAAGCAGCCTATCATTTAGCTCTTCTTTATGATCAAGGTGATTTCGTCCAGCAAGATAAAGCGCGCGCCCTTAAGCTTTACCAGCAAGCAGAAAAACTAGGCTACAACATACCAGCAAGTGCGCATAGTTCCTCACCTCCTTTAACAGAAGAAGAAGTGTTAGAAGAAGGCCAAAAGCAGCTGTTCCGCAAACACTTGGAAAAGCTTCAAGCCTCTCAAGGCTTAAAAGAGAAGTTTAAAAATTTTACGCTTTTTATTTGCTATGATAATGAAAATAAATTTCTTCAAAAAGACGTTTTAAACTTTTGCGAGGATTTAGAACGCTCAGGCGTTCCTAAAGCTAATATTTATTTTGATCAATGGGCCAACAGGCCTGGGGACAGTAGAACCATCTTCCAGTATGCTGACCTTATTTTTAAAGCTGATAAAGTCCTAGTTATCGGTTCTCCCGGTCTTAAAGAAAAATATGAACGAGAAGAGGGAGGAAGAGGCATTAGCTCTCATCAAATTGAGAATGCTTTAATCCGTAGACTTAAGCAAGGAGTTGAAGGGATTACCCCTCTCTGGTTTCAAGGGAAAAGAGAAGAAAACTTCCCTGCTGTATTAGACAGCTTACAAGAACAATTTTTGGGAACAAATTATTTCTTAGAATTTTTTGACACACTCAAGCATGTTTATGCCTTAAGCATACAAGGCAGCATGATCTCTAAAACGAGAGAGGATTTTATTAAGGTAAGGGATATATTTAAGTCTAAACTTGCTAAAGACTATGGACGAAAAATGCAAGAAAAACGTCAAAAAGAAGCGGAAGAATACGAGCGCATCACAAGAGAAATGCTTGGGCTTGAGTAAGCAGAGACGCTTTTAAGAAAGAGGGTTAGCCCTGTACGGAATTAAATCAAAGGCATAGATTAATAAGGTAATTCGAGCTATCCTATAGCAAGAAGATTTTAGGGAAAGGGAATTAAGAAGATGAGGAGCAGCTTACGATGGATGCTTTTTTAGTTATCCTTCATCTTTACTTCTCCGAAAATTAACCAATTATAGCCGTAAAAATCGCCTTTATCAGGCTTTCCAAGAGCTTGGAAAAGTTATTAGACTCAATTTTTATTGGAATACATTTCTAACAGTAAATTACGCGAAGTTATCACTGCAAGCACCAATAAAGTCGAAGCCTATAATGCGCTCAGCGATTGGATATTGTTTGGTTCTAAGGTCATTGTTGCTAGTAATGATCCTGATGAAATGGAAAAAGCTATAAAATACAATGTTCTCATAGCAAATTGGCCTGGTGTAATGGAATGGACTCCTCGGACTAACTTAACCTGAGTAAAAAGGTTATGCTTCAAAAGCCTGAGTAAGAGATATAAACCTTAGGAGTTCATTATGACTATTACTGTACTTGGAATTGATATTGCAAAAAATGTCTTTCAGCTCCATGGAGCTAATGCACATGGCAAGATGGTTTTCAGCAAGAGAATTAGCAGATCGACACTTTTACGTACTGTTCAACAGTTACCCGTTTGTCTCATTGCAATGGAAGCTTGTGGGGGATCAAACTATTGGGCAAGGAAGTTTACAGCTATGGGCTACCTTGTGAAGCTAATAAGTCCTCAATTTGTAAAACCTTACGTCAAAACAAATAAGAATGACTGTAATGATGGCGCGCCACGAAGGCCGCCTTTCTAGTGGGTGAAAGTCCCACCCTGGCAATTGGCCTGTTTGGCCAGGTAGCGAGGAGTGCACCTGTAGGGAGTAATTCTTGCAGGTGAAGCCACTCGACAACAGCTCTGTAAGGAGCTACGCAAACTGCGGGCCGTACGAAAGGGAACCTACATGTAGCGCCGTGAAGGTCGTACCAGAGCAATCTGGGAAATGGAGATGCTGAGCCTCTCGTCTAGCGGGTGAAAGCTGTAGAATGACGGGAAAAAAAACAGGTGAATAACCGTCATTCATCTCCCGGCGTAGCAGGGACGGCACGTAGGAAAGAAAGGAGGAGAAACGTGGGAGATCCTGCATGGTCTTTAAGTTCCAAAAGTAAGAAAAGATATAAGGCAAAAGCTGAAGTTCTTTCCAATGCTATGCAGGAAGTCGTGAAGATAGTAGTAGTGATGATGGGAAGGACAACAAAACCTTGCCGGAGCGAAGGATCTTCAGTTTCGTTATGTTTACAAAGCAGGGAAGAATGCCATGATTCCGAAAGGTAGTAACATGGTGCAAATTGTTCGAGAACTGCAGAGGAAACTTTATCGATCTGCCAAGTCTAATCCTAAATGCAGCTTCTACACCCTTCATGACAAAATCTACAGATGGGACGTTCTTGTATGTGCATGGAAGCAAGTTTGTGCAAATCAAGGGGCACCAGGTATTGATGGAACGACAATAGAGCAAATAAAAGAACAAGGGGAAGAAGAGTTTCTTCGGCAAGTTCAGAAAGAACTGAAAGAAGGAACTTATCGCAGTAAGAAGACTAAGCGAGTAGAAATACCCAAACCCAAAGGTGGTATTAGAATTTTGGGTGTACCCACGATAAAGGACCGCTTAGTACAAACTGCAACCCGTCTTATTATTGAGCCTATCTTTGAAGCAGACTTTCAAGAATGCTCCTTTGGGTTCCGGCCTAAAAGGTCAGCAGTTCATGCAAGTCTGGAGATATATAAATGGCTTAATTATGGGCTAACCCAGATCTTGGATATTGATTTAAAGCATTATTTTGACTCAATCCCTCACGATAAGCTAATGAAGGTTATTCAGAAGCGAATCAGTGATAACTTTGTTCTAAAGTTGATCAAAGCCTGGCTTCGTTCAGGAGTCCTTAAGAGCGATGGAGTTATTATCCGGGAACAAGGAGCTCCTCAAGGTTCTCCGCTTTCACCCTTACTCTCTAATATATATCTCAACTTATTAGATAAAGTATGGACAAAGAGGATGACCAAAAGGAATGGCTGGAATGCACAGATCGTCCGCTATGCGGACGATCTAGTCGTTCTCTCGGATAAGTCAGTTGAAAAGGTGCTAGAGAAACTGCAAGAATACTTGCAGCGCTTGGATCTTACGATCAATGCAGAAAAGAGTCGGATAACGACAGCGGAGTCAGGGTTTAACTTCTTGGGATATGCCTTTAAAAGAGGATACTCTCCAAGATATCAGAAACTCGTCACTCACATGTATCCTACCCCTGATGCGATAAAGAGGATCATAAGGAAAGTTACTCAGCTGACCTATCGAAGTCGATTACATGAACCTGTTGAAATTATCGTTAAAGATCTGAAAGCATCCTTACTCGGGTGGACAGAATATTATCGCCATACCGCTAGCGCAAGGAGATTTAGGAAAGTCCAACAGCATGCAAATAGATGCCTCAGAAGATTTATCATGAAGAAGAAAGGAAGTAGAAAGAACGGGTACAAGGAACTACCCGACGAGAGACTCTATAAGATCCACAAGTTGGTTAATGTAGGCGTATCTCGGGTGCAATACAGATGGGCGTAATTCAGACGAAGAAAACGATCCGTGCGCCGTATGAGGGAAAACCTCACGTACGGTGCGACGAGGGGGTGCTGGAAACGGGAAGATGGAAAGGTCTACACGGGCACGGAGCTGGAAACAGCGGATACAGACAAGATCAATCCTGCACTTTACCGCGCCAGCGCTCTACTCTACCTCACTTGATTGCAGAGTATGTGAGCAAGAATGAGTTAAGAGCCTATAAGCCTAAAGAGCCTGCTTTAAAAGAACTCAGAGCTCTTTATCGATGCTTGCAAAACTTGAAGGAACAACAGACTCAAGTTGGAAACTTTTTAGAAACCAAAGACTGCCTCCCAAAAAGTGTAGAAAGTTTATCAAAACCTCATCAAGCATATAGAAAAGCAGATTGACACCATCAATGTTGCTATGGGCCAATTAATATCTTCAAAAGAGAGTTTAATCCAAGATTGCAAGAATCTTCAAAGTATTCCAGGCATTGGCAAAATAACAGCCATAGCTATTCTTGCAGAAATGCCAGATTTTTCTTCCTTAGAAAATGCTAGGCAATTGGCTGCTTATGCGGGGCTTACACCGTCCCATAGGACCTCAGGAACTTCTCTTAAAGGTAGGTCTTGTCTTTCCAAAATAGGTTCTCCTTCTTTAAGGAAAGCTCTTTACTTTCCAGCCATTGCAGCTAAAAATTACAATCCTCTTCTTCAACCTTTTGTAAAAAAATTAGAGAAAAAAGGCAAACATACTATGGTGATTATAGGCGCTATTATGAGAAAGCTTCTTCATATATGCTTTGGTGTCCTCAAATATAAAACAGCTTTTAACCCTCAAATCCTTAAAAATAATCCTTGATCTCTAACACAGTATCACAACCGTTTTTACTATTATAAGCAATGATAGTTTGGCAGATATCCATTATCTGCTCCACTCCACCTTGAGCCTCTAGCTTTTCCTTAAAATGAGAGGTAAAAATTTTTGGCTTGCTTGCATAATCTTTGAAGTCTCCTACCATCTCAAGCATAAGATAGGCAAGGTCTTGAGTTTTATCAGCAAACTGTCTTCTTAACTCATCAAGCTCTCTTTTTGCGCGCTTATGGATAGAAGAAAGTGTTTTACAAAATAATGTTGCAAGAGCATCTTTTGTGAGCTGCTGCGCTTGATAAATGAGGCAAACGATAAGAGTATACTTTTTAGCATCAGATAAGTCCCTAAGGTTGCTTACATCAAGGGATCTTGCTTCTTCAGCAAATTGTTTAAGCTTAACCTTTGTAATTTCTTGTAAGTAAGGTTTCATATCTCCTAGGCTCATAAGCCATGAATGATGTCTAATAAGTTCCTTAAAGTTGGTAATTGTTGGAGCCTTGGGGGACTGTTTAAGTTTTTGGTAGTCAGAGTAAGATTCATTATCTTTAGTAATAAGAAACTGATCTAAGATTTTAAGAAGATCCTTGTTTTTAAGAATATGAGTAACCTTATGAAAAATTCCTCGATTCACCGTAGCACGCGCATGTTGGACAAGCCTATCTAAAGTATTATAAGCGGGGAGCTCAAAATGCTTTGCAATCAAGTCCTCTATAACAATGTTAATAATATCAGCAGGATTATTCATCGTTTGAGAGGCATTATAAGCAGCCTGTAAAGCAATACGTTGACCAGAGTTATTCCCTTGTCTGCTCCATGGTGTTACTTTTAAATAGTTTCTTATGCTTATCCGGTGTCTTGATAATGTTTTTTGGTGTTCGTAACCTGGTTTGAGGTTATGAGGAACACCCGTCTGTTTTTTAAGGTGATTCAAAATAGCTTGAGGAACGTCGCTTATGCCCACAAAGTAACCAAGATTTTGAAAGGCTTTCAGCTGAATCGCAAAATAAAATCTTAATTTATTCCCTCGAATATACTTGTTAATATAAGCAAGTTCTTCTTCTATCAGGGTGTAGCAAGTCTCAAGTATTTTTTGAGAAATTGATTTGCTCGCAGAAATATAAGGGTAAGCTGTCCGTTCAATGGATGTCATTTGTTCTCTTTCGTTATGCCAAAAACACTTGTTTTTGGGATGGGAGGATAAGAACTTGAATTTTTACCCGAAAAGCGCTAAAAATTGTACCAAAACTAATTCCAAATGATCTTGTTCCAAAATACCTTCGTTTTAGTGTTTTGGAATGCTTTTTAAAACAGAATGAAGACCACCATGAAATTTGGCTATGCTCGTGTTTCAAAAAATGATCAGAGTCTTGATATCCAAGTGCAAAAATTACAAGAAGCAAGATGTGATGAAATTTTTTTGGAAAAGGCCTCAGGCGCTAAAGACGATCGTAAAGAATTAAATCGTCTTCTCGATAAGCTAAGAAGAGGAGACACGATTTGTGTCGTTCGTCTTGACCGATTAGGACGTCGTATGACTAAACTTATCGAAATGATTAACGACTTTAAAGAAAAAGGAATCAATTTTATCTCGCTTGAAAATCACATCGATACAACAACACCTTTAGGGATGGTTCTCTTTAGTATGTGCGCCGCATTTTCTGAAATGGAACGTGAGCTTATCAGGGAGCGCGTCAAAGCTGGCATTGAAGCTGCCCACAGGAAAGGAAGAAAAGGGGGAAGGCCAAGGGCTCTTACGCCAACTAAACTTGCAACCTTAAAATCTCTAAAGAAAAGTGATGAATTTTCTGTCAAAGAGATCTGCGAAATAGCAGGAATAACGAGATCTGTCTACTATCGGGCTATTAAGCAAAGTGAAGACAGTGGAAGAGAAGCGACCTAACCTCTGTAAGCCGCAGAAAATAAGGCATTCTAAGACATTTTTACTCGCTTATGTCTTATTATTACACAGATCCTGGCTTAATACCTTTTAAAGTACATCCCATCCATAAAGATAATGGGATAAACAGCCTCTAAGGGCCGAGAACGCCATTCTGCAATAATGGGAATAAGCTTATCGGTGACAGCACTAATGGTGGCAGGAGAAACATCAAAGTCGTACATCTCCTTCAAATGAGAGGCAATATCTTGATAACTCATTCCAAGACCATAAAGTTCCAAGACCTTATTATCTAAAGAGGCATTTAAAACAGTTTGGCGCTTCTTCACAATCTGGGGATCAAAGCTGCCTTCTCGGTCTCTTGGCGTCTCAAGCTCAAAGGATCCCATAGGGCTTTGCATGGTCTTGCTACTCTTGCCGTTGCGTCGATTCTGATTATCAGGCTCCTCAAGGCAAGTGCCATATGAGAGTTCATCTCGCCTTCCAGTGCTGCTTCTAAAAACTCCTTTATTAAAGGCGTGAGAATCCCATCCTTACCAACAAGCATTTTTCCTGCTTTTAAATCAGAAATCGCTTGATTTTTGAAATCCTCAAAATTAAATGATGTGTCTTTCTTCTCTACTTCCATCTGTCAATCCTTTCTTCAATATAATCATAAAATTATCAGAATTGACACAGTTGCTTAAATACTCCCTTAAATTTAGTTTAATGCCCCTATTCATTTAAGTGATAATTTTCTCAATTATATAGCCTTAGTTCCGAAGGAATGTTGGATGATCACCACTTGATTTTCTCATTATTGATAAAGAGTAAGATTGTTTTTGGACTTACTTTATTCCTTCTTATATTTATGCACTCTAAATCAGGCATTTTTTCTAAGAAGCTTGCTACTGAAAATAGCCCAGCATCAGTTATGCCACAATTTTCTATCTCTAAATAAGTAAGATGAGTTTTTATAAAAAACGTACTTATAAGATTTACTCCCACATCTCCAATCTGGTTATCATTTAATATTAATTTCGTAAGGCCAGGATATTGGCGCATTAAAAATGCAATATTTCTGATTCCAAATTCATTAATTTTATTATTGCTTAAGTCTAAAATCTCAATGGATAAATGATTTTTTAATTCACTCATTACTTCATTAATAAAGTATACATCACTATTAGAAATTTCACGATTTATAAGCTCAAGCTTATTATTTCCCATCGCATTTTTGATAAGTTGTTTAATCCTTAGAGAGTGCAAATCCGTATTCTCAGAGATTGTCTTGTAACCCTGTTCTTTTAAGTAATCCACAAAATATTGAATTATAGTTTCTATCTTTTTGCCTTCGTCTGTACTCTTGTTAAAGCATTTACGAGCAATACCCCTTAAAATATCCATGTTACTCTCGCTTGTATTGTCAATGTTGCTATTCTCAATCGGTAGCTCAGGATTAATCCTTATATATTTTATAGAGTCATCTTTACCTTTGATTACTGATTCTCCTTGATCAATTAAGTACTCTTGAAATTGAGTATTTGAGTTCCATATAATGTCTATAATAGGTGTTAACCAAAGTAAAAGACCTGCTTTATTTAGCTTGCCATAATGATGAGGTGGTTGCGCTATGGAACCAGTGCCTAAAGATATTAAAATTAAATTTTTTGCATCTGGATAAATTTCTTTAGCTTTCTTAAGCGCTAATAATGAGGGGTTCTGTGCATGAAATATTCCAGATATGAAATGATACTTTTCTCCTGCCTCACTAGATATTTCAACAGGATTTTGGTAAGTAGGATCGGCACTAGCAGCTAATGCTACGTCTTTTAGTAGGAAATTTTTACTGGGGGTTTTTGCCTCCTCACTATCAAAGCAATAAATATTATTGCCATCTAAATCATAAGCTGGAATGAATATGGGCGTGTGTAAATCTTTTAAGGAGTTATCTTTTGATGAGCTATCTTGAAAAAATTTTTCTAAAAAAAAATCAAAGTTAGAACTATCATAGCTATTATAATGCATTCTTAATATGCTATGAAGAAATCCTTTGGGAGGATATAAATATTCAAGGCTATCCTTATATAATTCACTAACCTCCCTTGCTGTATACCTTTTATTTTCTCTCTTTGAGTTTATGCTCGCTAATCCTAAGACACTTATGGAACTTGAAGATGTACCAGCAATAAGATCAAGGCACTCAGTAATAGAAATGTCTTGGTGAAATTTTCTCCTAACTTGCTCTTCAATATATTCGAGGATTAATAATGGGATAGTCACACGCGCTCCACCACTATCAATTGATAGAATAAAAATTGTTTTTAATCGGTCATCTATATCTTCTTCCTCTTTTTCTTTCCCCTTTGAATTAGGAGTTAACACTTGTTTTTTATTTTTCCTATTGTTATCAGCAGTGCTTAATGTACAAATAGGTTGTTGAAAGGGATTTTCTTCTTTTTCGTACAAAAGAGCTTTTTCCCAAATTTTTTTATCTTCGAGATTTTCCTCTTGTCGATCTTGTTCTAAGCGCCTCCCATATGGAAAACTATTTCTTGAGGAGGGTTACTCCATTGGCGTTTAAAATTCTTGTAACAGTGCTTTATAGGATTATCACGAGGGTCTAAGCCACAAAGGTCTATCAATAAATTAAAAAAACCTGCGTAATAATCTTCTGCTAATGAGCGAGGGTTAAATTCTCTAAGCCCTTGTGGAAATACGTCTGCATCTTGGCCCTCAAACAATAAAAGAATAAGCCCACCTGGGCCTTTGTCTACCCTCCGGCTTCTTAAGTTTTCAATTTCTTGAGAGGTAAACTTTTCATAATTTCTTTTAAGTTCTGGAGAACCTATCAATAAGACCTTATCATCCGTAAATATGAGATCACTGTGTTTATGAGTAGTATATTCGCTTCCGGGTCTATTAGTCCATTCATCAAGATGGATATGATCTTGTGGCATATGAGCTATAAACAATTGATTTGCGAGTTCTAGAACATGCTGTTTATGAAGCTCATTGTCTGGGTAGTAACTAATAAAAAGGCTAGGATAAGAAGGAAAGGTAGGAAGGTTTTCTAAGTGATAATAGAATAGTCTCTCACGCGCATGATAAAGGGTTTCTTCTTCGTTGCCATGAGTGCTTGCAAAAGAGCAAGGCAATAAAGCAAGCAAGTATAAGAACCCTAAGCATGCTTTCAACAAATAATGTTGCTTGATCTTATTTTGAATATAATTCATGGTTTCCCTCTGAGCTTTATTAACTCTGCCTCAAATTTTTAAAGTAACCCAAGCCCTAAAGCTTTTAAAAACCATTGCTTGGTCATCTTGCTGTATTTATTGTTTCTCTTTAGATCTTTATCCACATAATAAGCTATAATTTAAGGATAAGGTTCACACTCAACCTTTAACCTTTTAAAATTTTGAAGGGAACTTATGTTAATCTTAAGTTCTGCTAAAGCAAACCAAGCTTAGCATTAATTTGAAAATAAGTAGTGCTCCTTTTTTATCCCTTAAAAATGATAATGATTCTTTTAATAACCAGCTTGACCAACAATTTGAAAGAGGTTAGCCCCACCTCCTTCCTTTAGAATAGCTTTAGTAATGTTCTTACAGAGGTCACTCAGATTTTGTATGGTATTATTTTCTTTCGTAGCACTCCAGAGAAGAATAAATATTTTACTTACTTTTATTCTTTCTTCTGGAGGAAATTCTTTAATCTTAAATAATACCTTTAACCAATCATTTTTATCTATGTCATTAATATGCTTCTGGAAAATATTGGCTAACTCTTCTATTTGCATAACATCTATATTGGAAAGTATTTCTATAACTTTGGATCTTTCATACCCATCCATATTATCATTTAATAAGAATGAAGCATAATTTGCAATACTTACCCGCTTCTCAGGGTGAGCTTTAGCTAAGGCCGTAATAATGTAGGATCTTTCAAGTCCATTCAAGTTATCATTCCATAAAAATGGTAGAGACCTTAGAATATCTGGCCGCTCTTGAGGTGCAAAATCACGTAATGCATCTATGATTAAGTACTTTTCATTAGAACTCATCTTTTCAGTCCATAAGGAGAGAGCAAGCATTTGTTCTTGTTCAGTAAAGGTCGCAAGCACTTGATAAGTCTTGTCTCTTTCAAAAGCATCCTCCATATCCATTTCCACACCTGGTACAAGAGAGATAGGGATATAAGACTCATATTCTATAATACGTTCTCCAGAATCATCTGATCTTTTAATGCGTGTCCTGCTTATATTTTGAGAAACTAAAAATTGGATTTTTTCAATAAAATCTTTATTACAAATTGAAGATTTGATGTGCCTTTTTATATTTTCAGGATATTCATCACAAGGAAATATTGCTAAATATAGAATACTACAAGCCACTTTTAATCCACCCATCTTTTTATTCCATAAAGGAAGGATGCAATTTATTATTTTTGAGCGTTTTTCAACGGGAGTGTTATTTAAAGAATGTATAATTTCGGATACCTCAGATCCATACATATTTTCATTCCAAAAAGGAGTAATATGTTTTACCATTTCTGAGCGTTGTTCGATAGCAACATACGTTAAAGAATTTATAAGAGAAGCTATTTTTTCTTGGTCCATTTTCTCATGCCATAAAGGGATGATAAGCTTTATCATGTCTAAGCGTTGTTCGACAGGAATGCGTGCTAAAGAATCTATAGTCTGACTTATATTGCTTCCATTTAAACTTTTATTAGGTAAGAAGGAAATACAACTCACAATACCTGCCCTCTCCTCACGAGCAATGTTAGAGATACTTTTTATAATTTTAGCTTTGTCCTCTACCGTCATTTCTTTATTCCATAAGGATGGGAGATACCTTATAACATCTATACGATCCTCAGAAGAAACTTGCTTCAATTTACCTATAATTGTAGATCTTTCAGTTGTGGCCAAAGTAGAAAAAAATCCCATTATATCTTTAACTTGATCATAAGGAAGATCATAAAGGACCTCAATTGTATGTAACGTATCATTTAGCAACTCAACAAGAGTGTCTATAAACTGTCGCCTCTCCAGAAGGCTTATTTCCTCAATAGTTTCTATTAAGTAATTCAGATGGGTTGAATTTAAGTCAAAGGACACTATAGGTAACAAATCTTTGGCTATGCTTTTAATAGTCTCATCAGATAAGATAATACTTTTCCTTATCAATTCATTTTTAATGGCAATTTCCCTCTCTTGTGCCTCCTCTTCATCTAGGTCTTCTTTTCTCAAGCGTTTATAAATTTGATTTTTTATCTTTATAGATGTGGAGGTATTAACAAGATATTGAAGCCCTAAGTCTTCAAAATTTAAGAAAAAAAGTTACTATCATTATTTTTCTTGGCTATCCTTTGGAGATGATTAAATAGTATTATGCTATTAGCCTGCATACCTCTAATTCTTGTGTCCAAGTTATTTATCTCGGCAAGAGATAGATCTTTTTGGAGTTCCTGCTCAACTGTTTGTCGATAACCTTCAAAGCGAGACAAAATGTTTTCTAAAAGACCTTTAAGACTTTCAAGATCTAAATTTTCTTGCTTTTCACGAATAACGTATTGCAATAAGCGATGCATGGAGGTAAAGGGCTCATTTACTTTAATCAAGAAGAGGGAAGCAAGCTTTGCTATTGTATTCTCAAACTCAAGGGGACTATTTGCATAATCTGAAAATAAATCTGAAATAATTAAATCAGGATGTAGATAGCTAAAGCAGTTTATAAGTTGATGCTCAAGAGAAGTAATATTTTGGCCGGAAATACTGAAAGTTTTTTCAATAAGATATTCATAGTTGATTTTTTTTCCGTTCGTACCTTTTGTACTAGGTGCTTCATGAGAAGAAAAGTGTCCCCCAGGTTGGTCTTGAAACTCTTTAAGGTAGCTTGCATATTCATAATTAGAATTTGCTTTACGCCTATGCTTAATATATGCACCTGCGTAGGATAAAGCTAATGGGTGATAGCCAAGATCAAAAGCTAGAGCATTAGCTTGCTCATCCCGTTTCGGGGTTCTTTCTAATTTTGTTAAATTAGATAAATAATGAAGAGCCTCTTCAGGACAAAAACCATCGAGATTAATTATCTTGTGGCGCCAATCTCCATCAGGCCGTGTAGTAATTAAAACATGCGCACCCATCTGAGGGACTTTACCTTCCAGAAAGTTAGGGTTAGGAACATTGTCATAAACTAGCAAGCTTGGCTTATTATTATTATAGATTTGATCTTTTACATGCTCTATAAGATCTTCATCATTTTCTGGGCGGATTTTAAGCTTTTTTAACAAGCTTTTATACCCCAATCTTAAATCCGCGTCATTTTCGCTAGGTATCCAATAAATTATTTTATAAGCTTGTTTTTCTAGGGCCTTATAAGCATACTCTGATGCTAATGAAGATTTACCTACCCCCGGTATACCAGCAATTGTACAAAAACTGCTACCAGAGCTTGGCTTATTGTTGAATTCTTCCCATATAATCGTTAGATAGCTTTTATTCGATGCTTCCTCAGTACTTTCAATGAAATACTTTTCTTGATCTAGTGGCAAGTGATAAACAGGTATTTTATTTGTCACGGGGTGCCACTCACAATCTTCAATTTTCTTTAAGACGCCCTGGTTTGATTCATAACTTTTATTATTTGCAAGGAAAGGAGTACCATAAGGGCACATTCCATAATCAGGACTCGGTGTTACAATAGGGCAATTAATGGAAGCTTCGTAAATAGAAAGAGAGTTACCATTTTTATATGAGTAAATGGTTGAATTATTTGGAGATAAAAATGAACATAAGATAGCCATCCAAGGCATAAATAAGCAAGGGATCAATAACAATCCAATAAAAACACCACAAATTATTATTTTCTCAAAGCAGGGCTGAGGAGTTTTTTTCCTTTTACTATTTTCTTCTATTTCCCAATATAAAATTTTTCCCTGTCTAAAAGCTTTATTAATTTTTTTTCTATTTTTCTTTCTTGGTAGTTCCCCATCACTAACCTGTGTGTCTTTTTCTTGTTCAAGATGAGTGTTAGCGTTACTCATTGAAGAAGAGTTTACATTTGATTGCTGCGATAAGAGGATATGTTGTACTAATTGATTAGCATCTATCTGTCTCTCTTTTTGCTTTTTTGTTAATATTTTCTTATACTGTTGAATATTTTGAGGTAAATACTTGCATACGCGCTCAAATTCTTCTTCTTTTTCTCTAATGTTTTGCTCTAAAGAGTGTGAGGCATAAATATCAATTAGCAACCTAAACAAGCTTGGATAATAAGCCCTCTCTTCTAATAAGCAAAATCCGATACTAAGTAGGCTATTAGGAAAAATGTCTTCAGGGCCTCTTTCAAATATGAGACGAATAACACCTGTTACTCCTTGTTTGTTGATGCGAGTCCGTAAATTTTCGATTTCTGTAATGATATTGCTATCACACTCTCTTTGGTTCTCGTAGACATCCTTAAGTCCTGCGGAGCCGACAATAAGAACCTTATTAGCCTTAAATACTAAGTCAGAATGTCGAGATATAGTATATTCACCTCCTGATCTACGAGTAAATTTATCAAAATAAATTTCTAAAATACCAAGCTTATTTAAGTGCCTAGCTAACTTTTCAACACGCTGTGCATGAGAATCATTATCTGGATAGTAGATAATAAAAAGGGTATGGGGCTGTTCAGGTTTAGGAAGCTGAGTTAAATAATGATAAAATAATTTTTTGTGAACTTTCAGGGAAACACTTTCATCTGACAATTCACTTGCGGATAAGCAAGGCACTAAAGAAAGCCAGCATAAAACCCATAAGCATGATTTTAAAAAATAAGTAAGTTTATTCTTCTCTTTAAAATAGTTCATTTTAATTTTAAGTTTCTATAAATCTTATCTGTACTTCTTAAAGAGGTTTAAGCCATAATGTTTTTAAAATTATTGCTTGCTTTTCTAGCTTTCTCTCTTGATTATTGCTTTTTAGCCTCTTTATTAGCATAAAGCTTCATAATAGCAGGGGTAAGGCTAGATAATTTTTGGCTGCTTTACTAGCTCAAAAATGTCGCACAACTGATTTGCAAAAATAAAAAAACGTATGAAGAATTATCTAATGAGTCTAATATCAACATTTTCTAGCTGTACTTCTCCCCATATTATATCAGCAGTATAGATAGGAATCTGCATCTTCTGTCCAAGAGCAATACACGCTCTGTCACCTAATGATAATCCTTTGCTCTTCGTTAAAGGGCTCAATTCAGCTGCTAATTGCGCTTGTTCAGTATCAAAAGGAATAATCGTTTGAATGATATCTGAAATAGAAGACAAAGCCTCTTTAGGAAGAATATCAGTTCTTTGTAGAGCTGTAAGAACTTCACTGACATTAACTGCTGACATAAGAGCTTCCTTTAAGAGAGGCTTCACAATATCTGCGCCTTGTTCTTGATGAATAAGAGCGAGGAGGGCGGAAGCATCCAAAATAACATTATTGCTCATGTTTTGCCTCAGCGCGTCGTGTCTTAATTAATCCATCAACCAAAGAGATAGGTTGTTCTAATTTATCAGTATAGCTTTTAACCTTTGCTTGAAGTTTAAGGAGTGCTTGCTCAGGGGTTGTCATATGAATTTCATTATTCTCAAAATGAAGAATTATGTCATCACCTGGCTCTAAGTGTAAGGCATTACGAAAAGCCGCAGGTATGATGACTCTTCCTCCTTCGCCAATCTTTGTTCTTACGTCGTTCATAATGTTGTATCCTCAAAAAATATTGCAATATTAATTATGTTACCTTAAAAATATACTTATAGCAAATTAGAGATAAATTGTCATATTAATATAGTTGAGACATTTTCTAGATTAAATTTCTATTTAATTTATATAAGGTTTTACTATGGATAAATGACAGGGATGTATGTCAATATAGAGTATACTCTAATCTGATGTCAGGAAAAGCATCCTACCCCTGTCAGGAATAAATAGGTTTAAGGATTTATTGACAAATGCTCGCCAACCTCTTAGATTCTATTCTGACAATTATTGCTCATAAATGTAAAAAAGGAATATTTATGTTTAAAGGTAAAATACTTGGCTATATCCGGGTCAGCAGTTTTGGTCAAAATACAGAACGACAACTCGATGGAATATCCCTTGATAAAGTCTTCACAGATAAAGCCTCAGGAAAGGATACCAAAAGACCTGGATTAGAAGAACTTCTTCACTATGCAGGGGTTTTGCATGAGAGATTTTTTACTTAAGAATTATTTTACATTTATTTAAAATAGCCAAAAAGGTACCTTAAAGCGGATCATCATAGGTTAGAATTTATGTTGTTGGCTTATTTTTAGGAAAAAAGGTGTTTTTTGGCAAGAAGAAGACAAGATTCTTCTTTCTCTTCTGATTTTGAAGAGGGTTAAAAAAATAGGTAAAAGATTAAGTTTAAGTGAGAAGCTTTAACAGATTATCTTCATTCCAAGCGGCACACATCATTTTTCGACGCACACTCCGCTTTGGAGTTTGATCCTTAACTCTTGCGATATTAAGAGCGATTCTTCTGAGAGTGGCAAAAGATTGAGCACTTTTACGCTCCGCTTTAAGATCATCATCCTCTTTCATCTGCACATCCAAAACCCAATGCAGCTTGTTTTCTATATTCCAATGGTTGCGAACATAGTTTACCAGATCAGAATTCTTTGCAGAATGGCTCGTGATATAATAGCGCCAGTCTGCCGTAATCGTTGAACGAGGTGTGCTTGAGATCGTCTCAACAGCAATCGCTGTCTTTAAGCCGGGCCATTTCTCATCAATGCCAAGATGAGAAATATTACAAGTAAAATAACGCCTTCTCACTGAACGTCCATGCGTATCATCAAAGTCATCTTTTATAAGGCAAGCTCTACCTTGTCCTTTTTCTTTCATATAACTTGTAACAGTTTCATAAAGCTTAGGTTGATTCTTCTTGAGAGCTAAAACATACTGGCCTTTCTTCTGAATGATAGTCTCAGCAATACAAGCATTGCATCCAGCCGCATCAATACTTATTGTGGTGCCTTTCAGAGCTAAAGTCTCAAGAAGGAAGGGAATCACTTTCGATTCATGAGAGTCCCGACCAACAGCTTTTTCAGCAAGAACTAACCCATATTCATGGCACCAAGCACTTACAGACTTTAAGCATCGACCATCATGGCGTCGACTTCCCTTTAGAGCTTTTCCATCAATAACAATATGATCACTTTTCCCTGTCCCCAGAAGAAAAGTAGCCACTTCCCTTAAAAGGGTCTCAACAACAAGGGGATCAATTAATGTAAATAAGCGTCTGAAGGTCCAAGAAGAAGGAATCCCCATGCTTAAGTCTATATGTTGGGAGAGCCAGCGACGTTTAGAGTAACAATAACCTTCAACATCATGCCAACTTTGGCAACCACATAAGATGGCACATAATGTGGTAAACAGAAGGGTTGTTAAGGGGTAGACAACTTTATAATCCTGACGAGGATCATCAATAACATCGATATATTCTAAAATGTTCATAATATTCTTCTGTATTAAATAAAGACCTAAGAACTCACAAAAGAATACATCACATAATTTACTTCACAAATACTATATCTCTAAAAATTTATTCTTCTCGTGCAAAAGCCCTGGAGGTTATATGAAGCGGAGATAAGCCTATTTCTTTTATAAGAGAATAATTGGACTCTCTTCTAAATTTCCTTTTATTATAGTGTGAGCATCCTGGGTAGCCTGCTGCAAAATAAGGCTTCCTTCTTTTTGTTATTTTAAATGGCGTATCAGCTGTAATGGTATCAAACTTAATTCTCGTATTGTGGCTATAAAGATGCGCCACTGTTTTGAATGTTCCAAAAATAATATCTTCATTGCTCCAATATTGAGGATTGGTGGCATTTACATTATTTCCTTCAATTATAGAAATAAGATTTGTCCTTCTTTTAATACTGTAAAGATCAATTTCATATGAATTTGGATTTGTTCTTAAATATTGCATTAAGTCTTGAGCTGAATTAACAGGATTTATTTGGTCTTCTGGTAATCCTGTTATAGGATTAAGATGATCATGAGCGACAAAATAAACACCGATTAAATGTTCATCACCTCCTGATTCCAAAACATGGGCGCATGACATAACACCATTTAGCATATCACCATTTTTAATATTGGAAGGCTTCCCATTTATGAGCTTGGCCATCATACCGCTACCAATATCCATGACATCTTCTGGCTCTCCTTCTTCTTGAGTAATATGAAAAATTTTTCCTACAATGCTACTTAAAGAAGTTTGAATATTTTGTGGAATGAGGGGGTGATTAAAACTTCCTCGCACGCCTCTTCTGTTAAAAAGTTGCAGGTCAAGTCTTGCTAGGTCGAGCCTATTATCTATTTCGTCTATGTGATCTTCAAAGTAAGGTACTAAAATAGGATGGACTTTATCTAACCTTTTTTTTAAATCTCTTAAAGTAGAGATGTACTCTGTCTGATCTCCAATATTATCCATATTAACAGGGTCATAAATACGCTCTTTAAACTTTTCAGCGCGATCCTCTAATTCATCAAGGTGCATATTCTTGCGCATCTTTTTGTAACTCTTCTGTAATTTTGCTTGAGAAGTATGTCTTGCTACGTGGCGTATTTTAGGTTTTGGGATATATTCCGTTAAGTCAATTGATCCGTAAACACAAGTATTGAGTGAAAAAAGAATAAAAGACAAAGACATAAAAAAAGGTATTCTCAACTCAAGTTCTCCATACGCTAACTTATTTTATTAATAATTAAATGATTAGTAATTAAATCTTGATTCTCAGGTATCCTGCAATTAAGTGCGGTTGCTGATTCTTTTAGGATAAATCATAACTATTTAATTACCTAAGCAACAAGAGATACACTTTAATTGCCTTAAAGTCAAATGTAAATTTTAATAATTAGCCTGGAGTTGGTTTTCTGGTTCTACTACAACTTTGAGATAAGGGAGTAGACTTGGAAACCAAATATAAGAAAGCTTTTTCACATATGCTTCGGGGTGCTGAAATATAAAACAGCCTTTAACCCTCAAACCCTTAAGGATAATCCTTGATTCTTAACACAGTATCACAATCATCTAGATCATTGAATGTTTTTCTTATAATTGAAAAAGGGAGCTCATCATGGTGAGCTCCCAGGAGCCATACTTATCTACAAGACTTATTATATCACCTTCATTAGGAACTCTCCAACTTTAAGCCCAACATCAAGTATTTTTACTCCCATCTCTGTCCCTGTTTTAGCCTTTTCCAGCTTAGAAGAAACCGGTTGTTTTTTAGGAGTCCTGCTCTGGTCTAACTTCAAATCTTGAAGCGTTGTAACCTTTGAAGTAGTGGGTTTTGACCTTTTAACTTTACCTCCATTCTTGTTTTCCTTTTTTGCATAGTGATCTAGCTTAAGCTTAGCTACAACCTTTCCTGCCTCTTCTTCATCATGCAATATATTAACTGCAGCTTCTAGAGCAGCTTGCCTTGCAGCATTCATGGCCATGTTCTGAGTAAGATGAAAAAGATGATTCTCATTTTTCTTTTCCTTGTCCTTGAGTTTCTTCCTCTCCATAATAGATTTGATAATAAGCTTAGCTTCTGTCTCGTTTTCTGACATACTGTAAACTTTCTCCTTAGCTGCTTGTGCTGCTGCTTGCTTAGCTGCTTTTTTAGCCTGCTTCTTTAAAAAGCTCTTCTCTTGAGGAGGTTGCTTTATATCCTTCTGAACTTCATCTTCTGTGATTCCGAAAGCATACCTTGGCTTCCTCTCAAGCTCCTCTGCCCTATTATCTTTAATAGAAGACAGGGTTAACCGTTCTTTCAAAGAATGGTTTCCATCTTCACGTAAGGAAAGATCACTACCATAACTTCCTGAGCTCAGTAAAAGTGCTGTAAGAGTTAAATAAAGACAGGGGCTCTTCTTTAAAGCTTGATTATAATTATCAATCATTTTAATCTCCTATATGTAACTGTTTGTTATAATCCTAAGGAAGGCTGCTACCTTTCTTAGGCTTTTTCATGAAAGAATTTATTAAATCCTTTCATTCTTGTTAACCTTTAGAAATGTTCTGCGGGCTAACACTGCAAACCTACCTTAAGCTTTCAAGCATACCTATCCAGGAAATAACTGTAAGATGAACCCTTAAGGGAAATACCCTTACACCTTTATGAGATTTAAGGTTAATTGTTTTAAAATAAGAATAAGAAGCTGGGAACTAAATGTAGCAGGGGCGTATAAATAGAAAAACCTTGCTTAAAGCACTTGCCTTTCAAGAATTATTGGATATTTCTTAAGAAAGAAACTAAGTTACCTGGGTAGTTAAATGTTATCCCTTGCATGCTCATGTTTTGCTTGAATTCTTGCTATGTGGGGAGATCCGGCAGGAAAATGATCTCTTACAGCTTTTAATGCTTGTGCTAAGCAATCAATAGCTTGATCCTTAAAATACTTAGAGTGTTGAGTCTCCCCTTTATCTTTTGCCTCTGAAGCCTTTTTTAAAAATAAGTCTGCTAAAAGTTCTAGGGCAATGTAAGCATCAGGACGGTTTTCTTTTTGTAAGATTTTTGAGGACCTTTTGAGGAAATCCTCAGCAGATTTTAAATTATCCTGAAGAAGGTAAAGATGGCCAAGGCTCCTTAGAGAAAAGGCAACTTTTACGTGATCCTTGCTATAATTATTTTCATAGATATTTAGGGCTTCTTTAAATGAGTTTTCTGACTTTTCATACTGGCCTAAAGATTGATACGCTTGCCCTAATATTGTTAAAACCCAAGCTGTCCTGATATGAACGTTGCCATAAAGTTCCTTGTAAATTTTTAAATTTTGCTCAAGAATCTCTTTAGCTTTTTCTTGGTTGCCTAAGCTTTTATAAATATTACCTAAATGCACGAGAACCCAACTTGTTCGCACTTGATTGTGGGGGAACTCTTTTTTATAAACTGCAAGACACTCTTCAAGGACTTCTTTAGCTTTTTCATAATTGCCCAAGTCTCTATATGTAATCCCCAAATGAGCCAAAGCCCAAGCCATCCCTAAAAGTTTTCCAGAAGAACGCCTCTTATGATAAAGAGCTAAAGAGCTCTCCAGCATCTCTTTAGCTTTTTCATATTTTCCTAAATCCCTATAGATAATGCCTAAATTGGCTAATGCCTCAGCAGTCCCTAAGAGATCACCCGGAAGATACCTTTTATAAATATTAAAACTTTGCTCGAATAAATCTTGAGTTTTTTGATAATTGCCTAAGCTTCGGTAAACCAGGCCTAAATATCCTAGAGCTTGAGCATTTTCTAAGTAGTTTTTATCCTTTTTTAAACTTATTAGGCTTTCCTTAAGAAGCTGTTTTGCCTCTTTGTAATATCCCAAGTAAGAGTAAATACGTCCTAACTTTCCCTTTATGGAGCCTATAACGCTCTCATTAAATAAATTAGCATGGTTTAAAAAAGCTTCCCCATGGCCTACCAGTAAGTTCATCCTTGCAAAATCTTCCTTCTCAATCACATGAACCATGTAATTTCTTAAGGTAGTGGCAATTGATGAGAAAAGGACGTTTTCTTTATCTAAGCTTAAGCCGCTTATTAAATAAGATAAGGTTGTAGCTTGTGTGCTTTTATGAATGGAAAATACGGGACCAGTTTGTAAAGATAATTCATTTGTGATGAGCGAATATTTCTTTAAGTTGTAAATGAAAGTATCAACAATGGCATTATTTTTATATCCATTTAATAAATCTCTTGGAATATAGTAAGAGTTAATCAAGCTAATGAATAATAAAAGTTCTTTAAACTCTTTATGAAGCCTTGTAAGATTTTGTAAGGATAAAATTACAATGCCATAGCGGGTTTTTGCATAAGCACTCGCTTCTTTTAAAATATTTTCTTGAATGTTTATGAACTCTTTACTGTAAGCCTTTAAATGCTTCAGGTAATCTTCATAAGACACATTTGTTACTTTTAAGTAATAAGCAGCAATAGAGACATCTAAAGGAAAGGGCGGAATGTGGGTTAAAAACTTCTCTGCTTGTTGCCTTTGAGCAAGCGTAAATTGATGACATTCACTATATCCCATAATCTTCATAAAGAGAGTTAATTTTTCTTGGGAAGAAAGATCACTTATATAAAGAATCTTGTTAATATAGCTGTTATTTTGAAGGGTGCTATCGCGGGTGGTGACAATAATTTTTCCTTTTCCCCAAGCGTCAAAGTCTTGAGGAAAGTATTTTTGAATATCTGTAAACTTCTCAACATTATCGTAGATTAAAAACCAATTAGGCTGATACCTTAAGTGATCTTTAATAAACAGCAAGATTTTATCTTCTCGTTCTTGAGGGTTAGTAATATCTCGAAGGTCCTTCAGTAATTTTCTTTCCTCCTCAGTTTGAGATAAAACATACGCAAAGTTCTCAAATGAATTAATAAGGCTTGCTTTAGTTTCTGCATTAATTTCCCAAACAACCGAGGCATGCTGAATTTTGGCATATTGACGGGCTAAAGTTGTTTTCCCTGCTCCTCCCATACCGATGAGAGCTAATATTTGAATGCCGCTCTGCCCTTTTAACTTATAGTCGATCTCAGCAATTAATGCCGGTCGATTTAATAAGGTGGTCTCAGTAGGGGTGACAAGATCTGAGCGAATACAAGGGGCCTTATGGTGAAGAAGGCTTTCTACTGGTTTTTTTCCTTTATCTTCTTTTAATTTAAAGAAGATTAAAGCGCCTATACTAATGATAAGAAAACTTATGGCTTTGTGTTTTTTACTCATTAAAAAGCGCTTCATAAAAGCATTAGAAGAGTTTCTTTTTGAAGGGATGTTAGCCTCGGGATCTAGGTGAGCAAACTTTTTTGTAGCAGCTTGATTAATCAGGGTGTAGTAATCTCTAAAATCTGCGATAATTTTATCAAGCTTAATATCAGGCAAAAGTTCCCTTAAGAGTTCCATTAAAAAAAAGTAATAGTTTCCTTGCTCACTTAAACTAACATAGCTTAATTTCTTATTTTTCAAGCCTATATTTAATTCATTTTTATGGAGAAAAAGGAAAATAATAGAAGTTGAATCTTCAAATGCTTTAGGGATAAGTTCTTCAAGTTTTAAGTTTTCTTGGTTTTGGCTTTCTTGCAACTTTTCTGCATGGATGTGGGAGACTACATAAAGAAGAGGCTTAATAAGGTTTGCTTGCTTGGTTTGAGCAATAAGCCTTTCTACCTCTTTTTCTTGGGTCATAATAGTTGATTCAATACTCAACAATTGAAGATCTTTTATTAAGTGATCAATGACTTTGTTGCCTTCGGCGTCATAAACAACACAACTTATGGGAGGTTCCTGTCGCATAAGAGCTGAAATTTCTTTAAGGGATTTCTTAAAGCCTGCTTGCAGTAAGAGGAATTGATAATGCTTCCTTAGCAAAGATCCTTTCCCAGCTCTTTCAATAAAATCAATAATATTCTCGCGTGTGCTCCCGCCTACTTTTAACAAGATATTACGGATATGGGTTTCAATGGTTTTAGGGGCAATTGATAAAAAGGAAGCGATTGTTTTTGTGGCTCTGCCACACATAAGACAAGCAATAATATCTAGTTCTCGAGAAGTGAATTTAATCCCTTGAATGATGATTAAGGGGTGAGAATCCTCCCATGGTAAGAAAATTGAGTTATTATTTTGAGGCGCCATAATAGTACCTTCCTTATAAGGCCAATGAATGACCACACAAAATCAGAAGCTTAAGAATAAAATACTTTTAAATGCAAGCAATTTGAAGAAGCTTCTAATTAAAGATAAAGATGCTATCTTATCTAACTAATAATTGCCTGAATTTAACCTTTTAAGTTTTTTACTATGTGACTATGCAAAATTTGCTTGAAAAAGGCATTTTGTCAAAAAATAAAGATGGGGAGTAAAACTATTTCTTATGGGATATGAGATAGAATCTTAATGGAGGTAAGTTTTATAAGAACACCTGCGTTACAAGGAGAAGTGTTGCTTTTGAGAAGAAAATTTATAATAGTTTTATATCTTATAGAGCATTGTCTTTAACCAGCTTTAAAGCGACTACCATAGAATAAAAATAATATGCAAAATATATTCAAGATTTTAATTATTTTAGGGTTAGAACTCTTTTTCTTTAATTATCCTCTAGTGTCTTCGGAGGCCTGTGAAGAATTTTGGGGGCACCACCCTTTAAAAGAAGCAAACAGAGTTAAAAATTTTGAGGTGTTTAAGGAATCTTTTGAGTGCTTCAATAAAATAATTGGTGTTAGAGAATCTTCATTAAATGAGAGTGCATTGAATGAAGAAAAAATAGAGTCAATAATAAAATTATTACCTTCTTGTGAACATCATTTAAACAGTGACGAGCCTTGGCTGCAACAATACAAACAAAGAAAAATTCATAATGAAGCGGAAGAGATTAAAAGCTTTGGCCCCCCAACATCTTCCCATGGGAAGGGATCCATTTATCTTTTAAGAGAAAACCAAGATTCTACAAATTTTTGTGCTGTAAAAGTATTTGGAGAACAAGTTTCTGCTAGTGGAGCATCGGAACTTGCAAATTCTTTGCTTGCTTCTAAACTAATGATCTCGGTTAAAAAAGACTTAAATATGGCTGAGATCGTTCTTGCACGTCGTATGGCCCAACAAGAAACTAATCAAGGAATCTATATTATATATGATGCTGCTCCAGGCCATGATTTAAGCCAAATACTTTCGCAGGGACCTTTCCAGGAAAATATGCTCCCTTGCATTAAGGGAGTTGCTTGTTATCTCTCGCTTTTACACAACAAACTTTCTAAAGGCACAACAACAGAAGCTCTTAATTCATTTAAGACCATATACATACCTCAGCATGTTAAGGCTTTAGGAGCTTTAGCTCGTGAAAAGGACGATTGCTGTATAAGATTTAAAGAGATTTTTAATTCTTTAAAAGAAGTTTATAATGAAAAATATAAGAAGACATACTTAGAAAAATATCAAGAAGAGCCAGAAAAGCCTCTATTAGATTGGAGCGCTTTTAAAACATCTATCAGGCAAGCATCGGAGAATTACCGAGATAGAAATACAAGGGCCTCAAGTTTAAAACTAACAGTCACTCATGGAGATGCGCATGCGGGAAACTTTTTTTATGAAACAGAAGGCCTTCATGAAGTTATGGATCATCAAAGAGTAACCATGATTGACTATGAAACTATGGTTAGGACGCATAATAATTGCGGAGATCCAGCAGAAGATGTTGGGCGTTTCTTAGGAGGATTATGGCAAATAATCGTAAGAAATTCTACCCTATATCCAACTTTAAAAGAAGGTTACGAGACATTATTAAGATGGGAAAATGAGTTCATCGATCATTATCTGGAAAAGGCGATATTTGATAAAGATTTAATAAAGGCTAATGCAGTATTTTTTAAGCTAAGAATGTTTAGAGCAATCTTAGGGAATGATAAGATCGAAGCGAATGAAATAGACGTCAAAAAGAGGCTTTTTATGCTGTGGATGGCTTCTAATAACGAAGATGAATTAAAACGTAATGTATTTTTAAGCTATGGACTATAATGAGGTTAACATTATGATACCAAGAAGTTTTTTATTCATAATTAGAATATTTTTTATTGTTCAGCTTACAGGACAAGCAGCATTTTCATCTTTAGAAAACGAAGAGATAATAACTGCTGTTGATAACGCTCGTTTTTCTTGCATGACAATATTTCATCCTTTGTTGGTAAAACTTGGTGATACCTCTGCCACTACAAACTTAGAGAAATTAAGGTCTAGGTTTTCTGGATTCCTTGATGATATTGAAGAAAATTATCCTAAAGTTTCAAAAGATGAACAACTTAATAAGGACTTGAATAATGCTATAGAATCGTTAAAAGACCTTAAGCTTGATAACGATAAAGACATCATCTATTATCAAGCGATCCGTGAATATTATATAAATGCTCTTGTTGAAGTTCAACAGATAATTGTGCCCATAATTGATGACAATATTCTTAAATTTACCAAAATAATAGAACAACTTGATCAAGATCCTCAAGAAAAATTCTTAGAGAAAACCTATGGCGCATCTAATTCAACATTAAAAAGTGAAGGTAAATGCGATAAATGCTCTAAAGGATGGCTAACTTCTTATAAGGTATTAGGAGAACGTTTTCAACAGTGCTTAATGTGCGGTAATGAAGAGAGCTTAGAAAGTTTAGAAAGAAAATATAGTATTGCACTTAGCTTATTAGACGCTACGTATCTTGCAAAATCTTCTCAAATTAAAGCTGACATTTATAAAGCAGCAGATTTAATGCTTATGGCCGCTTCCCAAGGAGTACCAATGGCAATTAAATACGTGAATAGCCTCAATGAAAGAGCTGGGCAGATCACAATTGAGAGAGACCCAAACAATGAAGCAATGCTTCAGCCTTTTAATTTAAACCATATAATAAGTTCATTATCAAAGGTTGAAATTGAAAGTTGGCTGATGGGGAAATTCGCAGGTAGGAAAGCTTATCCCTCTCAACTTCAAGATAGTTTAAAGTTATTTTTTTTAGCTGTACTCCCTACATTAAACAATGAATTATTAGTAGCAGAATTAGAGAAGAAAACCTTAAAAGAAATAGAGGCCATTTCTTTTGTAAAGGAGGAAAAACTTAAAAAAACATATGTTACTCAAATTCATGGCTATGCTTCAGAAACCTTAGGATTACGTAAAATAATAAGCGAAACTCCTGGCTATGGAGGGTTATCACAGTCAGAACTAAAAGGCTCTCATAATTATGCTTATTATAATTCATGCCATAAATATGCTTATTTTTTAGACACTAGTGTAAGAACCTTAAATTGCATAAATAAAAATGAACTGTTAGGCAAAGATGGGCTTGTAATAGCAAAATCTGAAGCTATGGCAGCAGGCCCAGTATATGATAGCCTTCGTAATTGGAAACCTAATGGCCAAGAGCCTAGAAGGTTACCAAGGGCTACAGCTCTTCTTGTAGATTCTTTTTATGAAGAATCCACTGAATTTTTCTCTGGAAACCCTTTATGGCTTGTTGAGTTAACGCATATGGATAGGCCCTGGCAAACAATAGAAAAAATTATTAGAAATGAGTATAATGGATGTTGGCCTTATACAGAGCTATACGATAGGGAGAATCCAGAATTTGATAAACGGAAAATCCTTAAAAAAAAGTATTATGAAGAAATTAAGTCTTATACATCATCTGAAGAGTCAAGAAATTCTATTGCATATCGCCTTTTTTTAATTAATGTGGCTGATCGTATAAATCAATCAATTAAAGTACATGAGGATGGAGACCATGTAGAAATTGATTTTAGGTACCTTAGTGAACAACGGCTTAATGAATCCTCAACTAAAATTCTTCAAGCTCAGACTCTTACTCTACTTTATGGCGCCTCAGGTCAAGAGAAATGGCTTAAGAACCTCATTAGTACCGAGCGGTATAAAAAAATTAATTATTCATTAAATGTAAATGGAAAATATAAAGCATTCGAAAACTTTTTACAAAGTTTTACAGAAAAGAATAGTATTGAACTTTTATACATTGGAGAAGATATTTCTTTTGCATCAAATCAAGCATCAGTTTCTGAAGAAGGGCAGGCACAATTACTTGAGAAAAGCGAGAGAGCAAGAAGAAAAGGCTTGGATCCTCTTGAGATTGAAAAACCTTTGTCAGGAGATACTTATGTGCTTGATATGAAACGCCATACAGAAAAGAGCATAGGAACCGAGATTGAAGCTTTATTAGAAAGCCCTAAAATTGAAATACGAAACCTTACAAGAAAGAACCAAGCGTGGGTTATCCCAGCGTTAAAAAATAACAATAATCTTGATGCTAAGTTTTTTTCTTATTCTATTAAGCATGATTCTAAAGGAAAATCTCCAACATCACTTCGCATGATGGAAGATTTCGTAGAAGATCTTAAAAGAAGAGAGCAAAAATTGGCTTTTAATGATGAAGGAAATGTAATGCTAGATTATGATGGAAAGCGAGAACGAGAAGAGGCTGATAAAGAAGCTTGGGAAGTTAACAAAAAGAAAAAGAAAAATTCATTTTCAGATCAATCTAAAAAGAGAAAATTAAACGAGCAAAAAAATACTCAGGTAAAAGTTAAAAGAAAAGAAGATAAAGAAGAGGAATTCACAAAAACGACTACAATATTATTAGAAAAAGAAATGGAAGATGAGTTAGCTCTAAATGCTGAAGAAAACCCTCAAAAAGCTATAACATTAATGAATAAAGTTCTTGAGTATAAGAACTTTGAAGATGCCATAGCCTACTTCAAAATGTTTTATGATCAGACTCCTGGCCTTAAAAAACAACAAAAGAAAAAGAGCCAAGTTTTTGAGTCTTTTAGAGCAGAGCTTGATGCAACTTATGATGAGTTAGATGCTGAGGAAAGCTTACAATACTTAAAAGTATATACCTATTACAATGGTACTGCTGGCAGGAAAGCACAGTTTATAAAAGATGATTTACCCATCATCACGAATTTAATTAAGCAAGCTGGTGAAGAAGGAAAAGCTTTTGCTGAGGAATATATTAATTTAACCCCTCGAAAAAGCAGACAAGTCGTTATAGTAGGGATGTAGTAAGGCAGAATGGTATGGGAGTATACAAGGAAGCATAACTCCTGCTTATTTAGCTTATAAAAAGTGCATCCATTTTTCTTAAAACCATGTTTACTAACTGCTGAGGTTCTCCAATGAAAATAAGTCGTCTTCTGCTTATAACAATACAAACATTAAGTATCAGCTTCTATTCACTCATGGCGCATGGAAGCAGTTTTTTATTTGAGGAGGGAACGCAAGGGCTTCCTCCGTCTCTTCATATTCCTGCCTTTCCTTTAGAAAATCTTCCTAATGAAATAAAGCAGCATGTTTTTTCTTTCCTCCCTGAAGAAAGCCTTATTGCATTATTGGGGGTAAATCACTCCACTAAGGCAATAATAGAATACTATCTTAAAGCACGCTATGCTTCTGATCATTTTGAGATTAAGCTTAAACAAGAGGCATATGTTTTTCCTTTGAAAAGCCATAAAACTTATAAAGCCATCAGAAAAGCTTACGAGGCAGCCAAAGACCTTAAGCATCTTCATAATAATCAACTGGATCAAATTATTCTTCAACAATTTGTCCGCCATAGAGCAGCACTTTATTTTCGTGGAGAGGTGAGTTCTAAAGATCTTTGGCGTTTGCGTTCACAATATTTTAATTTTGTTAATTTTCATCAACTTCACCCCAAAAGAGAAGAACAACTCTATAAAAGTTGGCTGCAGGAACATCATTCTTATTCTGATTTAAAACCTTACTTAGAAAGCTTCATTGTAGCTAAATTCTTAACAAGGCTATCTCTACAAAGCCGGCAATTAAATAAGATTAAGGAAATCTTGGCTCCTTGGATTTCACAAGATATTTCAAGTATGCTACCAGAAATTCAATATTACTTCTTTAAGCTCACTAATAATGCTTCTGCAAAGGAAATATGGGGTGGAACGGATTCAAGTAATTTTTTGAAAGCATATCAGACACTTAAAGCTTTGGCTCAAGGCAACAGTAAGACACCAAATGGGCTAGAAGGAAACATAGAAAATACCAAGACAAATATAAGTCTTGCACAGAAAACATGTAAGCTGGAATCTAAGGCTGCATTTCATATTGGAAAAATCTTTTCACTACTCAAAAATATTGAAAACGGTAAGTATGAGATATACTTCTCTCCTTATAATTCTGGGACAGAGCACTATTTACCAGAAGGGTATGTGCTTAAAAATTATTTAGATACAGCCATCCTCAAAGGCTGGTATCATATTGAAGAATATAGTAGCTTTATTTTCCACTTTCAAAATATTTCCTCTCTTCAAAGCAGGAATTTTCTATTAAGTGCCCATATAATCCTTTGTGACGAAGACGTCTCTTTAGCTTCAGGTTCTACAATAGATATCACTACTGCAATTTTAAAAATTAAGGGGGATGTAACTCTAAGCTCAGAATCTACCCTTAACCTAAATGCTGCTTTTGTAAGAATTGAAGGAAATATCCTTGGAGAAGGAAATCTTATTCTTAATGGCCAAAAGGTCGCTTTTACTGATACTGATACCCTTCAAGAAGGTCTTAGCTCATGGGAATGGCTTGAGAGAGCTGGAAACGAAAAAGGCCAAGGAGACCGGAAAGCACAATATAAGTTAGGAAAAATGTACCTTAAGGGAAAAGCAGAAGAAATTAATATAGAAGATAGCTCAAAAGCAATTATGTGGTTTAATAAGTCTGCATCACAAAATTATATTAAAGCTCAACGTAGTTTAGGCCTTGAGTATTTTAAACAGCTGCCAAACCTTAATAAGTATAATCGCATCCTATTTTTATTTGGGCAGGCTGCAGTTCAAGGTGATCCGGAGGCCCAACTCATGGTTGCCCAGGCGTACTTATATGGGATACTCGGAGTTAGAAAGAATGAGAAGGAAGGCCTCAAATGGCTTGCTAAGTCTGTTAACCAAGGGTTTCCAGAAGCTCAATTTAAGCTTGGGGAGATATATGAGCAAGGGATTCCTGGAATAATTCTAAAAGATAGAAGGAAGGCCTTTGAGTGGTATAATGAAGCCGCTAATCAAGGATGCCTGCAAGCCCGTGTTGCTATTAATGAGTTACTTATGCCAAATAATGGTGCGAGGCTCATGCCTCAGCTCGTTTATAGAATTCCTTCACCTAGGCCTTATTAGGGGCTCTAATACTGTGTTAGAAATCGAGGATTATTTTAAGGGTGTTGTTGCAAGTTTGAGCTAAGAGTCCACTCCAACTGAAGAAATAATTAACTTTTTAAATGTTAGACATCGTTGAAGTGTAGATGTTAAAAATATGGTTCTGATACTGTGTTAAGGATCAAGGATTATTTTTAAGGATTTTGGGATTAAAGACTGTTTTATATTTGAGGACACCAAAGCATATATGAAGAAGCTTTCTCATAATAGCGCCTATAATCACCATAGTATGTTTGCCTTTTTTCTCTAATTTTTTTACAAAAGGTTGAAGAAGAGGATTGTAATTTTTAGCTGCAATGGCTGGAAAGTAAAGAGCTTTCCTTAAAGAAGGAGAACCTATTTTGGAAAGACAAGACCTACCTTTAAGAGAAGTTCCTGAGGTCCTATGGGACGGTGTAAGCCCCGCATAAGCAGCCAATTGCCTAGCATTTTCTAAGGAAGAAAAATCTGGCATTTCTGCAAGAATAACTATGGCTGTTATTTTGCCAATGCCTGGAATACTTTGAAGATTCTTGCAATCTTGGATTAAACTCTCTTTTGAAGATATTAATTGGCCCATAGCAACACTGATGGTGTTAATCTGCTTCTCTATAGGCTTGAGGAGGTTTTGATAAACTTTCTCAACACTTTTTGGGAAGCAGTCTTTGTTTTCTAAAAAGTTTCCAACTTGAGTCTGTTGTTGCTTCAAGTTTTTCAAGCATCGATAAAGAGCTCTGAGTTCTTTTAAAGCAGGCTCTTTAGGCTTATAGGGGTAGTGCTAAAGATCGTGATCTTGCTACAAAAATTTAGACATTGTGAACTGAGATGGTTTGATTTTTGTAATGATTGTATTCCCACTGATTTGGACTTTGATAGTTGAGTGTCGAGTGCCTCCTTTTAGAGTTATAAAATGTGAATATGTATTCAAAGATATCGGTTTTTGCTTATTTGTCAACAACGGTTTAAAACTGACCCACTTTTAGAGATTTCAACGGTCTAAAATTGACCCACCTCTCTCCATTTAACTTGCCTCTTCTTTTATTAAGGAAGGCACCATACCTGCCTTTCTTTTTTCTCTTAACCGATAACTCTCTCCTTTAATTTGAATCAGATGGGAGTGATGCAAAAGGCGATCCAGCAACGCTGCCGTTAATGTGGTATCACCTGCAAATGCCTCATGCCATTGGCCAAAAGGAAGATTAGATGTTACAATGATTGACCCTCTCTCATAGCGCTTAGCAATAACATGGAAGAAGTGATTGGCTTCCTCTCTCCCAAAAGGCAGATACCCAATCTCATCAATAATCAGCAACCGAGGGCTCATAATAATCCGCTTCATATACTCTTGAAGTCTTGACTGGCGGGATGCTGCTGAGAGTTGGATCATAAGATCAGCTGCACTTATAAACTTTGTCTTCATGAGCTTTTGTGTGGCTAAATAGCCAAGAGCTATTGCTAAATGGGTCTTTCCAACGCCCGAGGGACCAAGCAAGACAACATTTTCTCCTCTTTCAATAAAGCTCAGAGAAGATAATTCTTGAATCAGAGCCTTGGGGGCGCCTATAGCAAACTTGAAGTCATAGGTTTCTAAGCTTTTAAAAGCTGGGAACGTTGCAAGTTTGGTCAGCATTTGCTGGCTTCTTAATTGGCGACCATGGTGTTCTTCTTTAAGAAGTGCCTCTAGATACTCACTATAACTTGATTCTTTTTTTGCGGCCTCTTGAGCAAAAGTGTCATAGTGAAATTTGATAAATTCAAGCTGCAAGGCTTCACATAACTGTTGGATTCTCTCTTGTTCCATCATCCTCTTATCTCCTCAAGAAGAGCTTGATAAACACTTAAGGGATGTTGGAAAGAGATCTTTTCCTCATTCAAAGTTGTGGTTATAGGCTGAGCTTGATAATGGCGGGGAAGTAGCAAAAGGTAAGGCTTCTCTTCTTCTAGTAATTCAATAGGGATCTTGCCTGTTGTGGCGTGGACTCTACAATTAGCAATATCTCTCAGCCACTTTTTAACTTCATAATTAGCAAGCTCTTTATCAAGTTTTAAGTTCATCCCCTTTAAGCGACTTGCAAGAGGATTATAAAAGCTATGACGCACATAACGGTTAAAACGCTCAATCTTGCCTTTCGTCTTGGCTCGATAAGGACGACATAGTCGTGGCATAAATCCATAAAGTTTTGCAAAATAGGGTATCAGGAAGAATCGTCCGTAAATATCCGATAAGAAGAATAAATTATGTAAAATCAATGGCTTGAAAATTGAATAAAAAAGTGAGAGCCAGTTAAAAATGGGTCCTTTTTCTTTTTTTCTTCTCAATAAATTCAACGGATTAGATCTTTAATTTATCGCTTATCGGATATTTACGGACGATTCTTCCTGATACCCTTATATTTAATATCTATACCCCAACTCTGTCCAAAATTTAGAAAGCTCTTTATTTCCTTAGCTTAATTCTACCTTTAGCTCAAAGTTGCAACACAACCCCTTAAACAACTAAGGTATAACTAAACAAGCTAATCTACTTGTCCGGTCTTAATAGGGAGCACTCCATAATTGAGTGCTTGTAATTTCTCCTTAGCCTCCTTATATAAAAATAAATATTATCAAATAGGAAAATGCTATGCGTATAATGGCTTCTGTGCAATTTTTATTGCTCTTATTTATAAATTCTTTTGCTTTTGCTTCTGTAACAGAAGAGCAAGCAAAACCTTATATGAAAGTAACTGCTCATAATGTAGGGCAAGGTAGCTGTACGACGGCTGAGTTATATAGCCCTGAGTATGAAGAGCCCATTTATGTATTAATTGATGCTGGTTCTTCTGCTTATAAAAAAGAGCTCTTTTGCCAAGAATATTTTATGCGTAAAGCAGAAAAAATGGTTTTAGAAGAAAGTTTAAAAGAAGGGGAGAAGGAAGTTATACCTAGCTCACCTCTGCCCAGCTCCTCTTCTTCCTCTTCTACAATTCCGCAAAGTATACTCCGCCATCCTTCTCCAGGAGAGTCACAAGCTTTTAGAAGAAGTCAAAAGGGAAGCTCATATGAAGAAGTTAAACAAAAGATAATAAATAATATTAGGCGATCTTTAGGTACGGATGATCCTGAGAAAGCTATTAATATTTTAACATTTTTTATCTCTCATCCTGACTCAGACCACTATAATCTAGCAAAAGATATTTTTAAAAATGATAAAGATAAAGTACACAATATTATCTTAGGGGGACTACCAGAAAAATATAGCCTATCATTCAGGAATTGGCTCCAAAAGCAAATTGATAAGAAAGAAACAAGAGTTTATTTCCCTGCTCTTTTAACTCAACAACCTATAGTGTTAATTGATGATCTAGTTTCTGAGTCTCTTGCTGATACGTGTACATGTACTTATGCACCTCAAATGTTCTCAGATCCTGAAGAAGGGTGGAAACCTAAAGAGCATTTAAAAGACTTTGAGCAAGCCTTACCACTTGGCCCGCATATTAAAACCTACCTTCTTTCTGTTAATCCAACCCATTGGCAAGAAGGGGGGAAAGAGAGAGTTCAGCGGTCTTGTCTTGAAGATGATGACAACAGTGATAGCTTAGTTCTCAAGTTACAAATAGGGGAGAACAAAGAGGAGAAGTCTATCATTATAACCGGTGATGCAACAAATATAACAACGGATCGTATTCTTGGAAACTATGAAGACAATCTTGATTTTTTGAAGTGTACGATCCTCACAGCAGATCATCATGGGGCTAAAACGCATGGGAGCAATAATTTAAGATGGATAAAAGCAACGGCGCCTCAGCATGTTATTTTTAGTTGTGGCACAATGCATGGTCATCCCTCATTACAAGCTTATAAGAATTTTAAACAATCGTCTGCCTTTGCTGAAACTGAGGCCCATGATATTTGGGTATGGCAAGTCTCAGATAAAAAAGAAGATAATGCCTTAGAATCACAGTCTAAGGGCCGAAAAGCCATTGTACATAAAACATACCACTCTCTCTTTTCTACATTTAATAGTGGGACGTTAAGTTTTACCCTCCCCATGCCAGGCGAGATTAAGCTTGAAAGTCAACTTCTAAATTTAAAGTCAAAAGAATTAAACCCTAAGAGAGAATATACAATATCTAAGGAAGAAGAAAAGGAACTAGCCTCTCTTGAAGAAGAGGTTAAAGAGATAATACTTGAAGAAGAAGAAATAGAAAATCTTGAGCAATCTTTTAGCCTTGAAAGCTTCCAGCAGGCAGCAGCACCTCAATCATCAACTTTATCTCCTTATCAAGAACCTCGCCATAGAGCTAAAAGTCGCAAGAGGCTTGAAAAAGTTAAAGGGACAAAGCGAGAGCTTGAGAAAGGTAGTGACAGTGCTAGCACTTTAAGTTCTGAACGAAAGGGAAAAGATACCTTAAAAACTGCAAGAGTTTCAAAAAAACTTCGTCTTGAAGAAGAGGAGACAAGAGAAAAACCTGAAAAAGCCTCTGAGAAGAAACCCGCAAGAAAGAAAGGTACAAAACGCTTACGTGTAAGAGGGAAAAAGGACAAGAATGATTAAGAGAGCATTTAATTTGCAAGAAATGCTTAACTTTACGGTTAAATTAAAGCACTTCTTGCGAAGCTCTTAATGTCTATTGGTCTTAGAGAAACCTTTAACTTTCTTTCCTTGGTAACCCACTTCCAATTTCTTTATTGAGGAAGGCTTCAACAGCAGCGGGTAATTCATGAGGAGGAGGGCCATATACTTTAAGAGCCGTTAGATATTCTTCTTCTGATGTAAGCCTGGCAAGCTTACAATAGGCCATTTTCCATCCTAAAGCACATCCTTGCTTAGCAGCCTCTAAGGCCTCAGCTTTTAAGGACAATGCTTTTTCTTTATCTTGGCTAAGCCTAGAAAGAGCTAACTTAAGGTCTGTTAAATACTCATATCCTTGAGGGTCATGAAGTTCACCAGCTTCTTTAAAATAATTAGAAGCTTGTTCTAACTCAAAGGGAGAAGCTTTTTGTAATTTTTCCATATCCAAGCGGTGAAAATGATCCCCAGCTAGCTTAAATCCTAGTTTTATAAAAGCATAAGAAACTTTATCTTGAGCAGCTTTTTTTAAGCATATTAAGGACTCTTCTTTTTGACCATGCTTATTATACCAATAAGCAAGATCAATCCATGCCAAGGGATAGTCTTGTTCTATTGCTTTTTCTAAAATAAGCTTTTCTACTTCTTTTTGTTTTGCTTTTTGAGCATGCTCAGCAGCTTCTATATAGGCGGGCAAGTATCCTTGACGAGCTAAAGCCAAGAAAGTCTCAATAGGCGATCCTGTATATCCTCTCCTTGATGTTTTTAAGCCTAAAGCAGCACATTGGTTTTTAAGGTCGCTTCCTTTCCCATAAAGTTCAATAGCATTCAACTTAACGTAGTTATCTGATAGAGATGTGGGCAGAATATATCCTTGTCCTAAAGCATAACAGACATCTGACCGATCCAAGCATTGCTCTAGCTCAAAGCATGCTTTTTGCATCATGCGGGTATAAAAATTAGGCTTATTGAGCTCCCTATCATTTTCAAGGTCATCATCGAAGCGATTTATCATCCATAAAATATGGGTGGTATAAAAAAGACCTAAAGAGTGCCGAAAGGAAGCTGCAAAGATACAGCCATGGAGGACATCAGAGCGTTGTAATAAATACTTTGTATAAGGGGATTCCTGCCATTCATGAAGTCGAGAAGCTGGAAAAAAGAGCTGGCCACCAATGATTTCTTTCCAGCTTTTTTGTGAAGGCCACTGCTCTGCCTTTATTTGTTGCCCTAAGGTATGCCAGACTTCTTCAGGATAGCTTAGCTTCTTAAAAGATTTATAGCTTTGGAAAAGATCCAACCTTGAAGCTGTTGAATAAGCTTCTTCAATTTTTCTTGTTAAGGACTCAATTTCTTTTTTAAGTTTAAGAAGAGGAGAGGGCTTAGGTTTCAATTTTGAAGATTGCTTTTTAAATTTTGAGGGCTTTTGCTTTTTAGAATGATCGCTCATGTTTTGTTGGTTTTCTTTATCAGCTTCAGAGGAAATACTCTTTCTTTTATTTAAAGAGATTGTTTTTGGTAGAGCAGATAAATCTTGCTCTTCAGCCATAAGGCTTGCATAGCTCGGCAAGACAGTTGAGAAAAAAAGAACAAGACTTATTATGGATGTGAAAAAATACATTTTATGCTTCATTGCTATTACCTATTTTGAATGAAATAATTTCTACTTATAACTGCCAAAAAGGCATATGGCAATTTAATATAATTTTTAATCAATTTTGAGCGAATTTAATACAGGACACTAGTTTTTGAGCAAATAATCCTTGATCTTTAATACAGTGTCAGAACCTTTTAAGGTCTAACCTATTAAAGATTGCTGGTATCAGAGCCAAATAGGGGAGTCTTTCCAGGCGCTTGTATAGAAGGCGACGGTTTGAAAATATGGCCAACACTCTGGCCAAGTCCATCAATGATGAATTGAACGGCAAGAGCCACCAAAATGATTCCAAACACACGCCCTAAAACATTACTGCCTGTTACCCCTAAGAACTTACTAATGGGTTCTGCCAATAATAAACAGATATACATAATCATGACAACAATTACCAAGACAGCAATAAGCCCCAATTGCATTATAATATCCCCTTCAACTTCACGCATCAAGATGACCGCAGAAACAAGAGCACCAGGGCCAGCAATTAAAGGAATAGCCAAAGGAAAAACTGAAATATCATCGCGTTGAAGGGCCTCCTGTTGCTCATCTGGGGTAGTTGAACTTATCCCTGAATGGCGAGCAACCACCATATCAATGGCTGCTAGCAAGAGCAGAATACCGCCTGCAATACGAAAGGACGAGATTGATATCCCTAAGGAATCAAGCAGATAATCACCAACAAAAGTAAAAATAGGCAACAGAATAAGGGAAATAATTGTGGCCTTCCGTGCAATTTTAGCTCGTTGTGCTGCTGAATTAACACGGGTAAGAGAGATAAAAATTGGAATAATGCCAGAGGGATTAATAATCACAATAAAGGTTACAAAAGCCCCAATTAGAAAATTAAACACGACCACCTCTCCTTTGTAAGATTTGGGCTACCATATCAAGAGAAAATGTTGTGAAGCAAGGTGGATTTTTCCTATTTTGAAAGGCTTTTAATAAACAGAAGATAAGGCATTTCTTAAATGAAAAACTGTTATAACTGAGAAAATTAAAAAAAATCTAAAATGCTTCATTTTTATGTTAATTCTTAAGGAAGACTTTATATTTATCAATAAGACTAAAGTGTCAGTTATTTTATGAATAATAAATTAATCCCATCTCGTGAATCAGTTTTAAGTGAAGATAAATCTCACTTAGATGATTTGTATCAGCGTATATCGACTTACATAGATAAAGCACGCTTTAATGTCGTTACAACTATTGATAGAGAAATGCTTAAAACCTATTGGAAGATAGGCAAAGACATCATTGATGCTGAGCAACAAGGCTCTAATAGAGCTAAATATGGTCAAGAACTAATTGCTAACATTTCTCGTAAGCTTTGTGAAAATTATGGTCGAGGTTTTTCAATATCTAATGTGCGCAATATGAGGCAATTTTATTTAGAATATGACTTACTTAAAAGCGAATATCCAATTCACTACACAGTGTGTAGCGAATCTCAGGCTCCTGAATTTACTTCGAATTTAGGATGGAGCCATTATCGAGAATTGATGAGGGTTAAAAGACTTAACGCGCGAGCCTTTTATGAGATTGAAGCTTCAAGGAACAATTGGTCAGCTCGTGAATTACAAAGGCAAATAGGAAGTTTGCTTTATGATCGTTTGGCTAAAAGCAAAGATAAAGAAGGGCTTTTGGCTCTTTCATATAAGGGTCAAGAAATAATTAAACCTGAAGATGCTATTAAAGAACCTTTAATATTAGAGTTTTTAGGTTTACCTGAAGAGCATCAATATGTTGAATCTAAACTTGAAGAAGCAATTATCACTAATCTGCAACGATTTCTATTAGAATTAGGCAAAGGATTTGCCTTTATTGCAAGGCAGAAGCGCTTGACACTAGATAACGAGCATTTTTATGCGGATCTTGTTTTTTATCATGTTATTTTAAAATGTTACGTCATTATAGATATCAAGACAAAACGGCTTACACATGCTGATTTGGGTCAAATACAATTCTACGTAAATTATTTCGATCAAGAGATCAAAACAGAAAATGACAATCCAACTATTGGTCTTGTGTTATGTACAGACAAGAGCGATGCTATGGTTAGATATACCCTTGGAGAGAAAACTAAACAGATATTTGCAAGTTCATATCAATTTCATCTACCGACAGAAGCTGAATTAGAAGCTGAACTTAAGAGAGAAATTAAAGATTTCAAACAGCATAGCCTGAAAGAATAAAATAAAAATTAATTTCATAAGAATTGTTTTTAAATCAATCACTTGATTAATACCATTTTCCATAATTAACATTATGCGTTTAACAACTGTAGCAGCAAAGTTATAATGTCCAGTTTAAGCAAAATAGAAATGTCCGCTTAAGGTATGGTTGGTAGCTCATCTGCTATTTATCAAGGAGCTTTAAGATGGAGAAACTGGTCATTATGAGTGAGAAAGAACTTCATCGCCTTGAAATTATTAAGAAAGTAAGTGAAAAACGTCTAAGTCAAGTTCAAGCTGCAGAAATTCTTCATATTAGTACACGACAAATTGAGAGATTACTAGCAAGCTATTGGGTGAATGGTCCCCAAGGAGCCAGCCTGGTAAACCCAGAAATAACTAAATTTCTAAACAAAATATTAAAGCAATTATTTGCAAAAAATATTCTGTCTTTGGTCCACCTCTTTTCCATGAAAATCTCCGTAAAATGACTTTTCTTAAGCTGAATTACTTAAATTGTTGGTGGCAGATAAATTTTATTATGATAAAACATGTTCCATATAAAAATTTCTATTAGGACTATAATAATAAAAATGTTTAATTTTTCAAAAATAAATAGTTACATCTCAAATATTCTATTGTCTGTTTGTATTTCTTTCAATTCTTCAGCAGCTTTATTTAATAGCTCTCCTTCAAAACCTAATAAAAAGGTAATTAAGATACTGGCTATTGATGGTGGTGGTGTTCGGGGAATAATTCCAGCCAAAATTCTGGAAAATTTAGAAGCACGCCTTAAGAAAAAAAAACACTTAAGTGAATGTTTTGATATCATGGCAGGAACTTCAACAGGCGGAATTATTGCTTTAATGCTCAGTAAGCCTAACGCTTCTGGCTATCCCCGATATCGTGCAAATTTTATTGCACAGCTTTATAAAACTTTAGGCGAAAATATTTTTGATCAATCAATCTTTCATTTCATATTTAGCCTTAATGGATGGCTAGATGAGAAATACTTACAAGAAAATTTAGAAAAATTTCTTTATCTTTATCTAGGTGATACACAAATTAAAGACTCGCTCACAAATGTCATCATTCCTGCTTATGATGTTAATACTCATCAAACAGTCTTTTTTAAAAAGTATGATTCTCAAAATGATCCATATAAAAATTATTATATGAAAGACGTTGCTCGCGCAACTTCTGCAGCTCCTACATATTTTACACCAGCAATAATCAAGAATCTTAATGAAACAGAAATTCGTACCCTAATTGATGGAGGCGTTGCTGCTAATAATCCTACCCTTTCAGCATGTCTTCATGCATTTGAAATTTATGGCCATGATAATGATTTCTTAATTTTGTCTTTAGGTACAGGATCTCTTTATGATGAAGCAACTATTGATTCTTTTGATAGCTCACAATTTGGCAAAGGAGGGAAGCTTGATTGGGCAGCTGATATTGTAGATGTTGTTTTCAATGCAGGGAGTGACACGGTTCATCAGCAAATGAAAGATTTATTTTTTTACGATGTTCATAAAACAAAATTTAGAAGAAAATATTATCGATTTCAGCCAACTCTTCAGCAACATCATGCAGACATGGACAATGGAAGCCCTGAAAATATAGCTGCTCTCGAAGCATACGCATTGGCAGTTATTGAACAGTACGATACACAGTTAGAAGAACTTGCTAGATTTCTAGATGAATAACATATATATATCAAATTTCTAAGGAACAGGCTTATTTTTGCGAGGCGAAAATGAATTTTATCTAGTTTAATTTAAGCTTCCTGTGAGACTTTATTTCTAACGTATTTCCATATGGACTTGTGTAAGCATCGCCATTTAATAAGACATCAATATTTTTTTCTTTTAATTTTCCTATCTTTGGCTTTAATACGACGGTATCCAGAAATGGAGTTGGAAAATCTGCGATTCCATCGGCTGTCTTTCCTCCGCTATATGTGAATATACATTGAGCTTCATAAATAACTGGCTGTCCATCTACTTTAATTTTTTGATGGAATTTACAGCTCACTGTACCGGCTTGCCATTGACCTCCTGAACTAGGCATAGCTCCTGATGGCACTTGGGCAGCTGTTGCCAGTGTCATCTTAACATCTTGTTGAGTTGCAACGGACTCTCCTTGATTCATCTCTTTCTCCTTTAACTATTATCTATAAGCTTGAAAAGTTGTTACATAATCTTTACTATTAACCTTGTGAGTCACTGAGCTTAAAGTCCACCTTCCATTCACTATTTCTTTAAACCCGGCCAAAGATACTTGGTGTTCTGCAAGGAGTTCAGGATTACCTGGGATACGACATTCAAGATGTTCAGTCTGCATACTTAATTTTTTTAAGTAGGATTCTGCAGCATATAAAGTCTCATTTTCGCAAGAATATTGATGACGAAGTTGGAAAACTTTTCCTTCCGTTCCCACCTTAATCATTTTTAATTTATTTTCTTGATAATCATACCAAAAGGCTTGAACTTGAGTAAATTTGTTCCGTTCAGCAAAAGTAACACGCCAATTATAAACATTGGCAGGACCTAACAGTGATGTGGGAAATTTTTTTCCTTCAATACTCATGCTTTCTGTAAAAGATGCAAAAACAAGATTCTTTCCACGAGGTTTAAATAATGCTCCATATTTTTTAGCCAACCGCATAAGGAAGTTACTATCTGATTCTCGTGTCTGATTTTCTTGAATAATAGAAATTTGGCTAAGTTTTTCGCTCACCTTGGGAATCATTGAATGTTCTTGTGCAATTTGTGAAATGATTGTTCCTAAGGTCATGGGTGGCCCCCCTTCTTGGCTCACCCAAGACCGAGTTTTAAGGCTTAAGAAAGAAGAGACAACATTAAGGCCTTTTGCATAAATTTTCAAAAATTGGCCGTCTGGTTGTCCAATTAAAACACGATCATCGATAATATATTGACCCATGCCGATGAGCTCATTTCTGTGTCCTAAAAAAACATCTAAGGAAGCACCGCATCCAGGAACACTGAGCGATGTATCAGGAGTGGGATAAGGTCGATCATCAAAGATAAGAATGGCTTCATCACTTTGTTTTCCCCCCCAATCTTTAATTGTAAGAGACAAAAAACGTTCATGAAAATAAGACGTAAGTTCTTTATTTTCAATCTGGATTTTATAATTAATTGCTAGTGCCATAATCAATCCCACAAACGCGGAACATTTTTAATAATAGTGGGATCAAAATTAGGTAAGGTAACCTTAATACCTGCAGGGAGAATAACGCCTTGGTCTACAAGTCCAGGGTTAGCTTCCAAAACAGCCTCCACTGCGCCTCTTAAAAAACCTTCTTGGAACTGTTTTGCTCCTCCAGAAACGGGGAAAAGAGGCTCTTGATCCATAAGATCATGATGAGGAATATGCGCATAATCTCCCACAGCCAGGTTTTGTATACGATGGAGGTAACTATAGTACCGCCAGCAGATCCAATCCAGCATATCCCCTTGCTTGGTTATATAAATTCTTGCCATGATATTTTGCCTTATTCATAATATCGTCGAAGACTTAAATGGAAATCTATTTTTCGAGGAATACCATATTGATGAAATGTGGATTGATTTTCATCTATACTTTCAATAATCCATCTTCCCAAAATAAATCCACTCAACCCAATTAAAGGAAGAGGAAGTCCTAAACCTGCGGTTTCCCGCATTAATGGAAGTTGGTAAATCCCCCCTTTATAAGCAGGATAAATGATCCCGTTTAAGGAAACTGTTTCTCTTCCAAGTCCGCTATACCTAAGTAATGATTTTGAGGCATTAACCTTTGCGGGCTTAATGGTTTTTTTCTCTGTCCAATTGTATTCCGTTGACCGCTTTAAATCTTGATAAGCCGCCGTTGACACCGAAAACATATAAGGTCCTAACATTAACATTACACTCATGTGTTATTCCCTTTCTCTTCTAAAATTGATCACTAAAAGAAGAAGAAGATTTATTTTGCTGTATGAACAGAATAGCCACTTCTTTATCTACTCCATTTGCTCTTAACTCTACATAACTACTTAAATCATCAGCCTCCACCCCAGAAATTTTTCCTTCCTTTTCAAATTCGGTGTTAGCTTGTATTGTAGCACGTTCATCCTCAAACATTTTATCTTGTTTGAATCTTTTATTTGGTGGTTCATGTTCGCTGTCAGGGTCTAGAGGTCTTTTCGATGTATTTGTTGTTTTTCCTGATTCACTTTCATTTTCGATAGTATCTACATATTTCTCCAAAGCTTCCTCTTGAAAATCAAGTTTTCTTCCTTTCTCATAATAAACTATAGTTTTAACCGCTGCATCTTTGTCCATACCTTTCCTTCTTAAATTTAGATATTCCTGGGTTACAAATCTAGAGTTGAAGTTTATGGTGCCATCAAGCCACGGAAAAAAATGATCCTGAAAATAGTCCGAAGGAAGTTCGCTATCAACCGTTAAATAATTGTTACTGCTAAAAATTTTACTAACAGCTCTAAGCTTTCCTACAATTTTAATTGCCTCTAAAAGTCTTGCTTGGCTCCCTTCTAAGGCCATACTTTTTTCTTCAAAATCAATAACTTTTTTATGTTTAATTTGTTGTGGTTCATCTAGAATTCTACTATTTTCTGGCAACCATTTCTTAAAAAAAATATCTTTCCAAAAAAAAGTTTCATTATAGTTCTCATTCAGGAAAAGAAATGCTGCCCGAGAACTTAACCACAAATTTTCAATTAAGGGAGTTTCTAAGAGTGAATTTTTTACAGGAACGTCCCCTAAGCTTTTTCTTAGAGCTTGTTGCATCCAGTCTTCAAACTCCTCTAAATTTCTAGCATAAATGCCACGACCTTCCGTAGTTGTCATTTTGTTATATCGATTTATTAGAAGGCTGCTTACAAGTTTAAATAAATTTTTTTGATCGGGCTCATTGGCAGTATTTTCAAAGATTCTTTTCATGGCCTGTGCGCCTCCTTCATCAGCTCCAGCCTTTTCAGCTTTAGCTCCAATAAATAAGGGATGGCTTCCTGTGTAAACTTCTTGAAAAGAATCTCCTCCTATTTTCAAGGCCAGCCTGGCTAAAATATGCCCCCCTGAACGATGGTATTCCGCTAGTTCTGCAAGCATCGCTAATTCGACAAGAGCATCAAGAGTATCATTGTTGGAAATTAACCATTCATTTTTAGGTTTTTTGAAGCGCGTAAGCCGTTTTGCTTCTCTTAATATGCCTCTGGTTAAAAGTTTTTTTAGTTCTGTTTCTTTTTGGTCATCATTCTTTAATGCTGATACAGATTCAGTGAGATCTGTCTTAGTGTCTCCCCAAACTTTTTCTCCATCTTCACTCAGTACTTTCTTTATCAACTCACCTAACCCTGAATCAAGCATCTTAGCTAGCTCTTTATACGCGGGCGCTTGACTAGTACGCTGAATTTTAAGCTGAAGATCTTTTTCTTCACTTACAATATGAGTAGGATAAAGGCCTATATCTGTTCCTTCCGCAAATTCATACCGAAATTTACCCTTCTTTAGTATATCCTGAGGGAGAGTAATAGAAGTTGTAATATAATTTTTGTTTTTTTGCAGATATATCGCCTTCAAAGCCTCTCTTGTCTTGTAAACATCTTCAATGCTCAAAATATTTACATGCCCTAAAGAAGTAGTTTTAGCCCCTTCTCCTCTTACAAATTCAAAACTTTCTTGTTTACCTAATGCTGGTTTTCCTACTTCTGTCCTTAGGCGCTTTACATTCTGTAAATTTTTATGAAAATGTTTATAATGCCAAGTTTTCTCAACCCTATCATTTCGTTTAAAAGATAAGGTCATCTGTGTTTCGTTTAAGTTTAATTTAGCAGCTGTTAGATCTAAATATTGACTTTCTGTAATATCAGCTCTCTTTTCATATTTATTTTGAAGCGAGCCAAATGTTCCCCTTGCTTGGGCCTCTTCACGAACTTTTTTACGCTCTTCCGCTTCGGCTTCTTGAATTTTTTTATTTAATTCTTCTTTCTCTTTTTTCTTCTGCACGTTGGTCGCAGCATTATTTATATCTTTAGCTATATTATTAAATAGATTAGCAAGAGGCTCAAGTGGCCACCCCAAATCCCATTTTGAATGATTTTCTGAACATTTTTTTAACTCCTGAAATTCAGGACATCCCATTTCTTTATAAAATTTACCCTTTAAATTCTCTTCGTAACTTTCTCTAAAAGCATCATTTTTAAGCGCTTCTTTAAATCTCTCTAAATAAAAAACATAGTTGTTTTTTTGTTTTTTTGTTAATGGATTTAATATTTTATTTTCTTGTATCCTGTTTTTTTTAATACCACCATTACGTGTCTTATTAGTTGAAGATTTTTTCTGATTTTTCCCTTTACTTCTAGGCACTTATTCTTCCCTCAACTATTTTTAATAGCTCTTCCCATAGGCCTTTTTAGCAACCTGATTCCACTTAAGAATTTCTTGTTCCTCAAGTCCCAACAATTCATTTAATCCCCATTGAGTATAAGAATTAAGCTCTATAACCGCTTTATAAAGATCATCAGGACTTAGGATAAAAAATCAGATAAGGCATCTTGAAGCTCGCTATAATCCGCCATATCTAAGGATTCAATAATATTTGGAGCAAGATCACATAGAGCTGCAACAAGTCGAATTTCTTTTTCAAAGTTTGTCCCATTCGTTCTTTCTGCTATTAGTCGATCCCGAACCGTAGGACGGCGTAACGTCAAGCTTGTTATTTCCCGGCCTTCTGCCATGATAGGGTATTTAAGATCAATTTGTGTACTCATTATCTTTCCTTTTCAAAAGAAAGGTATAGGGTTAAGCCCTACTCCTTTTAGGTTCATTATTTACTTAATTTATTAGATCCCAAGGGCATCCCGAATAGGTTTTAATTGGTCTTCCCCATTAATTTTTCGGACCATGTTCTCAATATCAATTTCAATTAATTCCTTGCCATCAATCTCAAGACGATAATAATGAGCTATGACTTCAATCTTTAAAGTGGCTTTATCACCGCTTCTCCAATTCCCAAAATCAAGGTCGCGCCATTTGCCATTAAGAGCGATGAGAACTGGTGTTACTTTGCCAGAGCCATCCTCCATAGCGCCTCTAAAATTAACATTAGGCTTATTATCATGCGTTCCAAAAAGCTTTAGAACTTCATCGTCATATTCACTCAACGTGATACTGCTTTCGAGTTTTTGCATTCCCATATCAATTTCCACAGGCATGTCCATCCCGCCAGCACGATACTCTTCAGTTTTAATAGATAACTTTGGTAAATTGATTTCTTCAACACGACCTGCATAACCGCGGCCGTCAATGTAAAGATTAAAGTTTTTGAGTGTCTTGGGTATCATGAGAAGAGTTCCTTAAGGTAGTTATCAACAATTGCGCTTTTAAATGTAATGCGCTCAGCCGGATAAGGGGGTGTAAAGTCAAAATTAAAAGCAATTTGACCTGATTGGATTTTATCAGGAGTATTATCTTCGGGATTGGCCCAGCACTTACCGCCGAGGATCGCTCCTTTTGCTTTTAAGCTTCTTAAGAAAACATTTACGCCTTCAATAACATCTGTGACGTAAGTTTTTGTGATATTCCGATCAATCGCCCAAAAGTGTGCTTGAAGAAGTGAATCGTTAATTGCATCTGCTGTTCGTCTTACACTCAGAAATTGCCATTTTGAGTTGTCAGAATAGCTACGATTTCCCCATAGGCGATACCCATTTTGATGAATAACCGTTGCAATACCTTTCGCATTCAATTCGTTTGCTTTGGCATTTTTATCTCCAAGAGCAAAAGGAATCGGTGTTTTAGTTCCTCTAATACCCATGATCGGTTGATTTGAAGGGCTAAACCAAAAACCACGCTCATTATCTGACCTTACAATCACCCCTGCTATACGTGCTGAAGCTGGTTCAGGTTTATTTTCTCCCACAATGAAACTTGGATGAATAAAATAAAGACGATCATTATGCGCAATTCCTAAACTATCAATATTTTCATCTTCTGGGCACTCAGCAATCACGACACTTCTAAGACGTTGAGCAACAGATAATAAGCTTTCTATGGCTTCTTTTTTATTGGAAAAACCTGGAGCAATAAGAATACGGGGGGTTTTGTGAACAACACTTTCAGCATTTAAAAGGCTCTCAGCCGCAGTTTTTAAATTAGAAGTCCCTTTTAGTTTTGGCTTACCACCATTTCCTGCCGTGTCTTCTCCAGCTTCATCATCTGCAGTTCCTTCACCTATATTAACAACAACAACTTGGGCTTCTGTTTGATCAAAAATACCAGCGAGTGCGGTTGGAATTGTTCCTGCTTTTCCTAATTTTTCTAAAAGAGGATCTTTTGATCCTTTAATTAATATGGGTCTATTTTTTTCAATCCCTGTTGCTGTTCCCACAAGTCCAATAACAGATGAATCTATTAGTCCTATTGAACGAGGCCCTATATCTTGTTCTTGAATTTCAATTCCATGTAAAAAATCTTCTGACATAATCACCTTTCTTCCCTAAGGATGTTAAATATTGATAGGTTAATTTAAATATAAAAAGATTAATTTTACTTTAATATCTTGCCTCTTTATTTATAGAATTTTTAAATTTTTTACTTAATTCTAATCAGTTTTAAGAGACCAAAATAAGGGGGAATCGTTGCAATCTTTCCTTCAACAATTTTATGTGTATGGTTTCCATCAGAATTAAGGTCTGGAAGGGAATGTCGATGCTGCCCTTCATTATGGTCAGTAGAATCATTCTTCCCTCTAGTTCTAAACATGGCATCTTCAAGCTTCCCATCCGAGTTATATACGCCACAAGCCCAAGGTTTATCTTCTTTTTTAGGATAGTTAGCAATTGGTACTACCCAACCCGTTAAAGATTTTAGATCTTTATAATTATGACTATGGCTTCCTATCGCATCAGTTAAAAGAGTTGGGTCTTGTTGCGCATTCCACTCGCTTTTCCCGCCCACTTCACCTAATCTATTTATAGGAACAGCTCTAATAAATTTATCAATTAGATTTGGGACTGCCTTACCATGGTAGACGCTTTGAGAATCATCAATGATACGTCCATCGCAGATCACAAACCCTACAGGAAAAAGATACCGTTCATTCTCTTCAGGTCTCCACCAATCGATAATAGTTCCAACTGGAATTTGCCCAAATGAATCTAATCTTGTATTAAATTTTGCTTGGAGATTTTTAATTTCTTCCAAGAGGGGGGCTAGTGTTGCAGAGGTAATAACCGAGCTACTGTCTTTACCATCTTTGACTTGCTCAGCAGTTGCAAGAGAAACAATTCCTGGTTTTTCGACTGTTGCAACAGGATAGGAAAATCCCTCTCCAGATTTGGTGGATGGAATCAATAATCTTATTTCTTGGTCAGATAACCCCAAAACGAGATCAAACGCTAATAAAACATCGGCTTCTTTGCTTTTATAGACAAGCTTAGTTGCATTTCCTGTCGTGTAAAGGGCAAATAAAACTTGCTCTCCATTCACCCCTTTTATAATAAATCCGACTTCAAAAATATCATAAGGCTCAGCATGCTGATCATCTGCCACAGCTTTTAGATGAATCTGCCCATTTTGACCATTTTCAATCCATTGACAATCGGATATAGGAACGCGTTGTTTTTCTTCTTTTAGGCTGCTTTCTTGCCCTGTTGCTATATAGGATGCACCTGACCCAAGAGCAACATGCGTGATCTGGCAAGGTTTATTTACTGCTTGTAATTTACTTATAACTTCTAGGCCTTTATTTGTAATGACAGGTTTAAATATATTACTCATATTTATTGCTCTCTTTTTTCTAATAAAAATGTTGAACGTAAAAGGGGTAAAGCACTCATACGACAAACCATATTTAGTTTACTCTCAAGACGAAGAGTAATTCCTATTGCTATTTTGTAAGTACTCCTTAAAGGTTTGACAGTATCAATGACTTGTCGCAGGTTTGCGATAAAGGTCTCATTTATCTCAGGGAAATCTTTTTGAGAAAGATTTGTATCAACGAATATATCTATGTAAAAATGGTAAGGTTTACGCCTTTCTATAGGAACTTTCTTTTCCCACCATTCTGTCACATGGGCTGAAACTCCAAAGGGTTTTACGGCTTCTTTAATCGCCGAAATTGTTCCTTTTTTGCTATGTACTAAAGCACTGTTTTTAATGACCGCTCGTTTTTTTTCCTCTGACCATCCTTCATCCCAAACGTTGACGGCCAAAGCCCAAGCAAGCCAAGGAAGAAATTTTTCTGGACAATGATCCACATCCCATAACTGATTAATATTAATTCTTACAGAAGGTTTTAAATCATTACCTTCAGTTGTGTGTATTAACAGAATTTCATTCAAACGTTCTGTGGCTTGGCATAAGGTTTTTTCAAGTTGTGTCGCATGAGGAGGAAGTAAAGGAGTTAATGTCGTCATTTTTTAATCTAAATGTTTAGTAATTGAAACTTGAATTCCATAAAGTTCAGGATGAGAAGGATCTAGTGGAGTTTCTTCTTGTTGCTTTTGATAATTGCAATAAGGAGCTTGATTAAAACTGAGTCCAATTAGGTTTTGAATTTTCATATCATATGTTTTTTTAGTTCCCTCTTTGAGAAAGCATCCTTCTATTCTGACCTTATTAGCCTTGATGTCTGGATGGTAGATTGCAGCCTGTAAAGCACTGGTTTCAATAGATTGCCCTAATATGTAATTAATCTTAGCAAAACTTTGTAATCGTGTTTCAACTTCTTGTCTTATTTGTTCTAAATTTTCATCATTATAAAGCACTAAATTAACTTGAATAACATAAGAAAAAATTTCAGCAAATTTTACTTCAATTTTATCAGTAAGGGGTGCATGAACCTTAAGGTAAGAAGACACTTTTTCAGTTAATTTTTCAGGTGTAAATACAGGTTTGTCTGGAGAAATTATAGTCGGTAATAAGGTGACTAAAACCTTACCAGGATCTAGAGAATGAATGTTCACATCTTGAATAGCGTTATCTTGGTTTAAGGAATAAATATGGAATAAGTAATTTTCTTTTGATCCTGAAGCACCATAACCATAAAGAGATAAAAGCGTACGTTGTCGCAAAATTTCATCATCTTCTTTTGTTAAACGCTTAACTCCATATAGAGAAACAATTTGATCTAGATAATCTCCTTTAGCTGTAGCTAACAGAACATCTCGAGACATCTCATTAATCCACTGTCGAAGACTTTCTTCACGCTCAACAATAACTTCTAACAGTTTTAAAACCATCGGTTCATTGGAAATCTTCTCAGACAACTCTTTTAGTAGATCTTTCCGAGGCCTTAAAGGTACGAAAAAAGGAACCTCTAGGCTTGCTAAGTCAATCAGCAAAGGAGACATAATTGACTTATACCCAAAGCTAGTAGGCATCTTATTATTAGGCATAGATCTCCTCCTTACCTAAAAGAGGTAATGAAATAGATCCTGTAGGGGTTATAAGCTTTAAATCAATTTGCTCGCATCTAGACGCTTCATGGTCTTTTGCATAAATATCTTCCAGAGGTGATTTGAGTTCAATTTTGTATACTCCTGGCAAGGTAAGAGAATTATAAATTCCTGCTAAACTTATTGTATGTCCAAGCTTATAATTTATTTTAATATAGTCTATTAGACGCCTCTTCGCTTGTTGTCCTACTTCAAAAATGCCTGGGCCAGGTCGAAGGTATAATTCTGCAGAAAGTTGATAAGAATGGATATACGCAGGTTTTAGAACTACATAATCAGTAATGACACGCCTTTCTTCAATATGCCTTCCTATCTCCTTTTCAAGTGTGGAGAATAATTGTTCTTCATGTACTTGCAACAAAACAATTATTTCTATTTTTGAATCTTCATTACACAGTGCTTTTGCATCTTGAACATAGGAATGACTAAGAACACATTGCTCATAAGCTGCTTTAGTTCCTGCAGATTGCTCTAAATAGCGCGAAGACATAATCCTTTCTCGAAACTTATTGTCATCTTCATTCTTAAGTCGTTTGAGATTAAATAGAGTTGCAAGATTTTCTAAATCTTTATCTTGAGCACTTTGCACAAAAACTTTTTTTATTGATTCTTTAATACTTTGACGTGCATACAATTCTTGATATGCTGCAATCTCAATAATTTTAACCGCAGGATCACTTTCGAGAAGTTCATCAACATGAACATTGATGCTTTTCCATTTTTTAATTAATGATTGCTTCATTTCTTGGACAATAGTCTCAAAGTCTAGTGTCTCAAAATCAGTTTTAAACCCCAAAACTTCCTCCCCCTTGTACGCCCGATTACAGCAGTTATTAATTCATCATTTCAATTCGTTCACTTAAATTTATGGGCTGGCCATCAACGGCATGATAGCCTTCTATTTTTATTAAAATTTCCCCAGGTCCTCGGCTGTCTACTTTAACCCTGGAAAGACGTAAACGTGGTTCATAAGTAGTCAAGGCTTCTGCAACAGATGCTTGCAATTGTAAAATAAGCTCCTGATTAATTGGCTGATCTAACATTGAGAAAATTCTAGACCCATAATCACGACGCATAACACGTGAACCTAAAGGTGTTTTAAGAATATCCAAAATTGATTGCTTTAAATGATCAAGTCCTTCAATAAGCTTCCCTGTTTCTGCATCCATCCCTGCCATTATATTATTTTCCTCATCTCACTTGAACTACTTCATCTACTTCAATATCCAGGGATTTACCTTTAATTTTTATAGCTTGAGAGCTTTTAATATTTATCTCGCCCTCACTTATAAAATTAAGTTCCCCGCTACCCTTTATATTGATAGAAATTCCTTTTTGCGGATCTGCATTGATTTCTATGGCCGCTTTATTACTATTATCTCTTATTTCAAGAAAAAAATTATGCGCGTCTTTATTACAGTCGTAAGAAAAAGATGACTCATCTTTATAAACTACCTTATGCAAAGTCTGTAGTTTTGAAGCTTGATCTTCTTTAGAGCTAGTTGAATTGGGAATTAATTTATTATCAGGATCCCCTTTACAAATAGACCCTATGATGATTCCTTGATTTAAGTCTCCTGAAGGAAAAACAACAACAACTTGTTCCTCCTTTTCTAAAGCCCAATACTCATAAGAAGCACCGGCTTTGCGTGTCAACCATGGCAACCAATATGTTGCAAAATCATCCTCTAGCTTTATCTTAGCTCGAGCTTTTTTATAATTTACCTCTTCGACTAATCCAATGCGCACCATATTACTAAGCATACGATCATGTTCAATAAGTAAAAAATTGTTATCCATTAGTTAATTACTCAACTTGATTAAATTGTAATGGTTGTTCCCAACTTACCATCCATACAGATACATCACCTTCCCCATGACTTACATCATACAGACGTTGTACCTGTGCTAAAATACTTGGAGTCCAATGACTGTTGTCTCCTAAGATAATTTGGATATTATCTTTGTTAAAACCATAGCAATCATCAGCTTGAACATTCTGAGCAGAAAAAGCATAGGGCACTGCCCATCTTTTAGTAGAAATATAACCAAGAAGATCTGCAGCAATATCTGCTCCTCTTATATTTTTAGCTTCGTAGGAAGTCGTTATAATTCTAATATAAACTATTATTTGTGCCGTGATCTTCTTATTGCCGTCAGATAATATTTCTGCTCTTTTAATGGCAGGTAGGTTAACATATAAAGCTGTTCTTTTTGAGAGAACATCATCCGGCACTAGGGCATGATAAGAGGTACAAGCATCAACTTCTTTAAATTTTTCTTTAAGGTCATCTACAAGGTAACTCAAAAATTGAGAGAGCATTCTAAGATTGCCTTAAAAATTTAATTAAGAAATATGGAACAAAAATTGACACTAAAATACATCGAAGTATTATCTCCCCTTAATAATAACTCTGTAATGCACTCTATATTAGAACTTATTAAAAAAAGGTTATTTTCACTAATATATTTAAAATAAGGCTCGCCCATTTTAATACCAAGCTCTTTGGCTTCATTTGATCTTGCAATTGCGTCGGGTAAGAGAATGGCATTACTGCCGTTCCCTCCCCTAAGAACCGAACAGGCGAGTTTCCCCGCATTCGGCTCAAGCCTCTTGAACACCTTTCAAAAGACGCGGCTCTAGCTGGTTATGAACTTGCCTATGGCAATTAGGATGAAGCATCGCTAAGTTAGACATTGTATCCTTTCCTCCCTTACATTTTGGTTGAATGTGATGGATATGCCATTTTCTCTCTAAGGAGAGCTTTTGTTGGCATTGAGGACAACGCCCTTTTTGATTTGACCAAAGCTTAAGCAGTTTTTCTTTTCCTTTGAAGTGAGATTCCATTTTGAGATGTAGACGCTTATCAAAATAAGACTCCCATTCTGGATCAAAAGGGTTTGCTTGAGCTTTGATTTTAACGTGCCTTGTAATTCTTGTGTCCGCTAAATTTATTAGCTTAGCAAGTGTGGGATTCCCCGTGCGGTTCTTACTTATGCAAGAAAATACCCAATTGCGACTTCCTGAGTTAACAAAATATCTTTTCTTAACCCAGTTGCGTCCTTTGCTTGGATGCCGACGTTTAGCCCACTGCCATAGCTTTTTCCAAATCTCATAATTTGCTCTTGAGAACGCTCTTTTAGCAACTACATGTTGATGATAGTTCGCCCATCCTCGTAAGAGAGGATTGAGAATAGCTATCAGATCTTTTTGTGTTGATGCCTTATGAGCTTTAATCAACTTCTTAACCTTATCTAGAAAGGCTTTTGTATTCATCTTCGAGGGCTTAATAAGTAATTTACCTTCATACCGCCTTAGATTCTGGCCTAAAAAGTCGAAGCCTTTATCAATATGCGTAATTCTTGTTTTTTCTTGAGAGAGTTCTAGCCCTCTTTCTTTCAGAAATTCCTCAACAAGAGGTTTGACCTCATCCTTTAGTATTTCTTGCGTTTTACCAGTAATAATGAAGTCATCCGCATAGCGAATATAGTTAACTCCCGGAGCAAACAATTTTCCTTTAACTCTCTTTCGTTTAAATAACATAGAGAGAAGGTTTTCAAGTCCATCAAGAGCCATATTCGCCAGAAGAGGAGAGAATGAAGTAGGGACGGGGCGCACCTCCATAGCTCACGCTGTGTGTGTTTCCCTATCCCTCTTCCCAAACCGTGCATGCGACTTTCACCGCACACGGCTTTCCATCATTGTAATCGGCTTCGATCACCATAAGACGATGTCTTGAGATGGCAGAGCTTGCAGAGTAGTTGTGCATTTTCTTTAATGTTTTGCCCTCCGTAACGTCGAGCTTTAATGTGATGAAGTTCGAGTTGCTTCTTACTCCTGCACATTTCACAATTCTCTCCTCGCTCTGCCTTTACCTCAGCTTTTATTTCACGCCACACTTCGTTGTTCTCGGCATTACCTAGCCAAACATAAGTAGGCAATGGCGTTTCAACGTTCACAGGGCCTGTTACCCATTCGTCTTTGATGTAGGGATTGGAAAGTTTTCGTGACCGATATTTTATTATCGGTTGATCGCTCATCTTATAAAGAAAGAGCATTTTCTCTCCATTCCTAATTACTAAGTTATCCCGTTCCTCATCTTGCCGGGTTTTATAGAGAGTAATAATTGATCTTTCCAGGATTTTACGGACACTCTTTTACCGGACAGCATTTTTTTTCAAACTCATTAGGCGCCATATAGCCTAGATAAGAATGCATCCTTTTATTATTATAAAATATTTCTATATATTCAAATATCTCCTCCTTTGCTTGTTGGCGCGTTTCATAATGGTTGTTATAAATAAGCTCAGTTTTGAGGGTATGAAAGAAGCTCTCTACCACTGCATTATCATAACAGTTTCCTTTTCGACTCATACTACAAAGAACACCATAACGGCTTAAGCATTGTTGAAAAGCTAAGCTTGTATGTTGGCTCCCTTGATCAGAATGATGCACAAGACCCCCCTTAATATCCCTTTTTCCTGCAGTTTGATTAAAAGCATTAATGACAAGCTGCTGCGTCATTCGATCTGCCATAACCATACCAATGACTTTTCTTGAGAAAAGATCAAGAACAACAGCAAGATATAGCCATCCTTCTAAGGTTTTAATCTGGCTTATGTCAGATACCCACACTTGATCAGGAGCCTCAACCTTAAAGTTTCTCTCAAGACGGTTCTCTGCTAATATAGTTCCAGCATTAACCTTGCTTTTAACCTTAAATCTCTTCTGCATTTTAGCGACAATTCTATGCGCTCGCATCAGTTTTGCCACACGATGACGGCTGCAAGAGATGCCTTGTAAAATGAGTGTCGCATGAATGCGAGGGCTGCCATAAATCCCCCGGCTCTCTTCATAGGCTGTCTTAATAGCTTCAAGCAATTGAGCATTCTCACGGGCTCTCTTGCTTATCTTTCCTTTTGTATAGGAGTAATAGCCGCTTCTGGATACTTTAAAGACCCTGGGCATCCGCTCAATCGTAAAAAGATGAGAATGGTGCTTCATAAAAGCAAACTTCATTTGCGGACTGATGAGAATATGCCCAACGCTTCCTAAGAAACTTCACTTGCCAGATTTTGCATTTTATTCTCTTGCAATATATAACCTAAAGCAGCAGCCCTCTTTGATAAATTATCCAGAACCCTCTTTTGATATCGTGCTTCATAATAATTGGCACCTGGGTCAACATATTGCATTCCATAACGTAGAGCATTAAAAAATAAGACTGCTATTTTCCTAGCTGTTGCAGTAACTGCCTTTGATTTACCAATGCGAGCCGAGAGTCGCCTATAAAATGCACCAAGAGCCGTATTTGTCTTTCCAATTGTAACAGCAGCCAATCTTAATGCTGCGGTTGCACGATTTGAAGAACGCCGTGTTCGTGATGATAATACTTTCCCTCCTGATATTTTATTCCCAGGAGAAAGACATAGCCAAGAAGTGAAGTGCTTGCTGCTCGGCCAGCGAGACATGTCGGTACCACACTCTGATATTAATTTTAAGGCTAATGACGGTCCAATGCCGTGTATTTGTGTCAAGTCCATGCCTAATACTTGGTAAAGCGAAGCTCTGACATCAAAGTTTAAGCTATTAGGTTGTTTAGTACGATACCTGGCTTTAGGCATAGGTTGATCAGGTGACTTATTACCTTTTCCAAGTAAGTTTAATACCTCTTCTATTCGATGATCGCACTCATTAATTTTTTGTGTGTAATAATCGAACAACTCAACAGCTTGAGTTAGAGAAAACAAATGCTCTTCTTGGTAATTCCCTTTCAAAGATTCCTCAATAGTTTTAAGGGATTCCTTACAGCGTATATCTCGGTATCCTGCCAATACTGTAGGGCAACGCTCACCATCAATGATGGCGCGAATAATCTTCATCCCAGTTGCTCCTGTTATATCTGATACCACATGATGCAGCTGTAAGTTCATCTGCATTAAAGCTTTTTGCATGTGTTGGATATGAGAGGCTTTAAATTCAAGCATACGCTCACGCTGCCTAATATAAGCTCTCAGCACAGTAATTTGCTTCTCTGGTCTAAAGCTGGCACGTAACAAACCAAATTGATGTAAACGTTGAATCCATTGAGCGTCATTAACGTCTGTTTTACATCCTGGAACATTTTTGGCTTCTCGGGGATTGACTAAAAATACTTCAAAACCATAACTCTCCAAGATCTCAAAAGCAGGAATCCAATATATGCTTGTAGATTCCATAGCAATGCTGGTTACTTCACAACTTTTAAGCCATTTTGCCATAGCATGCAAATCCGTGGTAAAACTTTGAAACGTACGAACTGGTGTTGTTGCTTTATCACTTCCTACAGCAACCACATGAAACTTGGAACCAATATCAATCCCAGCGGCATTCGGATGAACGATTGGCATACTGGGGTGCCTATTAGATTGAGTCATTATCTACCTCTTATGATCGTTTGTTAAATCAAAGAGGGGAGTAACGAATAAAATCACTTTCCTAAACGGGGTTAAATACCTCCAATACTGGGTTCGTTGTACTCCCTGGACCATGTTTTTTAACGGGGTAGCCCACCAATAAGCAGACGGCCGCTCTCTTTGACAGCTCAACTATAACAGGTAGGGTGAAAAAGTTTCTTTTATGAGGGAAAAGAGCTTTTCTTTAGGAAGTTTTTTAAGATGTCGCGCTCCTGGCGTAAAATCTCGTTCTCTCGCTTGAGTTGTCTTATATCCTGGTCTTGAGAAGATGAACTCTCACTCTTTATAAATGCTTTATCTTTGTGAGTTCTATATTCTTTCATCCACTCATGAAGAGTTGATTTACTAACTCCTAAATCACGGCTCGCAGCTGCCAGTGATGTTGTGCCTCCCATGATGAGCTGTACTGTATTTAATTTGAACTCTTGATCGTATCGTTTCCTTAAATTCATTTTTACCTCTTTTAAACAGAAATTTATCATCTCCGTTCGGTAAAAATGTGTCTACAATTTCTTGGAAAGATCAATAGTGGCTTAATTGAAATAATACTAAAATGGTCATAATCTCTGAGAGATTCAGACTGCAAGAACGCCGCCGTTGACGTTTAGAATTAAAAAGAAGTTTTATAGAACTCTTCTCCTCAAATTGCTTGCAAAAGTCATCAATAAAGCAGAATATTCCTTCTAAGGGGGCCATAAAACCTCCTTTAAGTTGGTAGCTTAAAAGATTTTATGTCCTCTACTTCCTTACCTCAAACAGAATCTAAAATAATCAACTAGCTGACAGTTTTCACTTGCCTTGAATCATTTTTCCAGCGACATTCCTAAGAAATATTGAGAAAGTTTTTAACTCGGATGATATAGCGCTACCAGGAATACTATTTCCATAAATTTTATCAAATTCACCAATGTTATTATCTTTATTTATACCCCTGTAAGCTAAAAAAGCATGAGCTTTTGCCTTGGCAATTAAAAGATCTTCACCATGCCTTGTTGCCACATCGTTATCTGTCAATAATATTACTTTTCTTGCAACCTCTATTGCAATCTTAGGGGATGTCCAAAGCCCCGTTACACTTAACTTACAAAACTTATTTACTTTATGGTCATTAAAACAAAATTTATCGCTTGCCGCTTTAAAATGTTGAGAGATCAATTGCGTATTTTCTATGTCATTTGGAGTTAATCCTCTAAATATCTCATTCATCAATTCATGCGGTAGATCTTCTATCGTGGCATGTGACGCATTACATACAAATGAAGGTAATAGTACACTTGAAATAAATGTAGCAGTTAAAAGATGTTTTTTATAAATCATTATTTAGCTCCTTAAAATTCTATATTATAAATTCTAACGTTTAACATTTAAGAAATTATTAACAGTGATAAGTTTTTCTTATATAAATTAGATATATTATGGTTCTGATAAGGGTACATACTGTAATTGCGTGAGCTAACCGGCTAGGTAAGAATGTCTCCTGGAGCAAGAAGCTCCAAGTTTAATTGACAACAAAAAACAAAAGGACACATGCCATGAAGTACTATGCCGGATTAGACGTATCAATGAAAGAGACATTTATATGTATTATGAGAGAAGATGGCAATACGATGTATGAAGGCAAAGCATATACGAGAGCATAAAAAAGTGTGGGGCATAATCAATCACACCACCCTTTTTCTTTTTAATTCTGTTTGAGCTTTCCCACCAATATTCACTCCTGGATACCAGCGTTCAAAGTACTTCGGTAAATCATCATTGAGTGTCGCTGTTCTGGTCTGCAGAAGATAATGGGCTCCTGTATGTGTCCATTGCATTTGCTGCTTTTTAACCATACGCTTAGTCACAACTTCATTCACTGTTGATTCAACAAAACTACTTGAGATAGCTTCACCATAACGCCACTTTTCCCCATAATTAGGGATTAAATGACGATTGTTTTCAACATAAGTACTCAATTCTTCTAGGTAACTCAAAAACTTCTTTTGATTCTTATAGTGGATTTCCTCTCCATCACAGATCAAGTAACAATCCTCTAAAGAATCAAGAGCATTACCTACATTACCATGCCACAGATACCATTTGGCACTTTCTAATTTTTGGAGAATTTCTTTTCCATCTTCAGGATGAGAATTAGAAAAACCTTTAGCAAATTGGTTCAACACAGTAAATCGCATGGTGACATGAAACCAATCTAATACATGTTCTGACTCAGGATGCATCAAGTACTGTAAATCTCGCACAGTATCAGCGAAAAGTAATTTGCTGGTTGGCCTGCATGCCTTGCTCATTTAACAGGTGTAACAATCGCCTTTGGGGTTTACTATCAAGAACTTGAACAAACCCAAAGCGTTTAGAGGGTTTTATTTTTGAAAATGATTTGCCAACAATTACTTCAAAGTTAGTCTGCTTGTCTCTCCAGCTCCTGACATATCCTCCATCAATTCCAACTGTTAGAGGCTTATCAGGCTTCGGTAACTTTGCCCAATCATTCGCACAGCCTGATAAACACAAGGGTTTTCCTTCTAATTCTCTTTCTTGTCGTTTAGCTACTTTATGTAAATGATTTCGAACTGTAACAGCATTTTGGGTTGCATGCACTGGCAATACATCTTGCATCAATGCCGCTGTGCGCTCGTATGATATGTAAGAGGCCCACTTCGTCTCAATATATTGTAATTCAGGACTGATATGTTCTGGAAGCCATGACTTTAAAACACTAAAAATCTTAGCTGGCTCCTCACTACAAGCACATTCATATAAACGTAGGCTAGGAATAACAACGGTGCCAAATAAGGTCTTGTATTGCATCGTATTATATCCCTTAATACGTCGTTGCTTTTGGCAGCAGGGACAGGCCATGTTTGAATTCGTATAATCTTCGGCTTGATGAAGTATAATTCTTTGTTGCAGCTCTTTCAGGATGTATTTGGACTCTATTAAAGACAACCCAGCGCAATGCCCTTGATGACTGCCTTTCTCTAAGCAGACAATATTTTGTATCTGTTCTTGTTGATGTTCGTTCTCAATAACAACTTGGATTTTGAATCTCATCTTCTTACCTCATTTTTATTGTTGATGAGATAATATTATTCCATTTCTGTTTGTAGGCGCTTATTTATATGACGCCGATTAAATCTAACAGCATTTAAAGCCTCAACAAAAAGACGAAGGTCGCTAAGTTTTGTTGTATCATCTGCATGAGCAATAGCTTTGAGAAGGTTTAATGTGCATTCAATTTCATCAGATTTATTAGCACCAGGCATCCCGTTTCCTTTTATACAATAAACAGATGGTTGTGATGTTGATGCTTCATCAATTCCCTCAATGCGAATGTCGACCACCCAATGCTTGAAAAAATTATACTCGTAAGTGAATTTATCACCGATATCAAATTTAAAATCATCCATATAAACAGTATGGGCATTATCAACAAACATAAGGCCTCCTTCATAAGCAATTCCATAATCTTTTCCGTAAATATGAAATTGATGCAAATATTCATCTTCCCAGCCATTTGCAATTTGAATGATGTGATGTAAGTTAGCCAAAGAAGTATTGCCAGGGATTTGAAGGCGGCGCCACACCATAGGGCTTATGCCTCGTAAAGCAATCTTTATTCTGTAGAGTTTCATCCTGGCAACCAATTAACGAAATATTGCTTTAGTATCAGCAAAAATCTCATCAAAGGAAAGATTAACCCTAATTGCCCCACACTTTTTTATGCTCTCCTACTTTAGCCTGGGAGAAGCTAAGGGAGGTTCATCATTTAGAAGTCTCTCTTAGCTCAGTAAGAAGATTAATGCTTGAAGATCAGATATGGATGACCCGTGAGAATAAGCTTAAGCGTGCTTATCAGCCTCGTTATAGGCGCGCCACATTCGGACAACACGACGAAAAGAAAAACCTTGATAAAATTTAAACCACCTCGCGGTGCTCAAAGGTTATTGTCATTAATAGGAAAGATTAAAAATCTTTTTTCAGTGGAGGTTGGTCGATATAAGAAGAAAGCTTCCGATCAGCGACTTGCTTTTGCTGCCGCTAAAGCCATTTGGTTGAAGGCGGCTTTAGGGATCCTTGCTGCCTAAAATAATTGAAGTTCACACCTATCCATAAATTCCATCACTTAAGTTGACACTTTTTTTAATAAACATATCCGTAATTAGCTAAATATTAATGGTTATTATCTAATCTATTTTAAGTAATAATTTTATAGGGGGAAAAATGGTATATACATCAGATATTTCAAAAAGAGTATTGCTTGCTGTTTTACTTACAAGCGTCTCATTATCAAGCAGTAATATTGCAAAGTCTTCTAGCTACGAATCTACATCTTCCATCAGCTCTCACAGCGATCATAGCGACTCGGATTATGAGCCAGAAATCTTAACCCAGCCAATGGATAAGCCCAATGGCAACAAGATCGCCAGGGTAGAAACTACAGAAGAGTATATACAGGACTTACTAGGAAATCCCACGACTCATCACAGACAGGAAATTAAAAGAGCAGCAACTGCAGCTAACGCTAATCTTAACGAAAAAACAATTCGACCTCTCCTATTAGCACTTGCTACAGCTGCAGAAAATTTTTACGCGAATGCTTCTAGAGCAAATTCTAATCATGGAAATTATAAGCACAAGTTTTGCCATGATGTCCTTGAGGCTTTAAAAGGTCCTTTTCTTAACCTTGTAAATATAGGAGCTGAGGAACTTGATGGAAATACCAGGGTAGACATAATTTGGAAAGACTCGGCTAACCAGACCGTGCATATTTTTGATTATAAGTTTGGTGGTGCAAAATTATCAAACACACAAGAGGAAAAATATAAAAAACAGTATGAGAAGACATTTGGTTCCAACACAAAAGTTATAGTAAAAGAAATAAGATCAGAGGACCTTTAATAAAGCATCCGCACCAACTCAAGTTATTTTTACAACAAATGCAATTAAAGGCTTTCACCGACAGGTAAGGGAATTTACTAAAATCAAGGGGCATTTACTTCCAGTAATGCCTTGTTTACTGTCCTTTTCAAGGAAATATCATTCTTGGCTGAGATTGAAGGCTAATCCCCTCCCCTGTTAAGTCTGTCACAAGCTTCCTTAAGTCATCAAGATTACGAGCAAGACGATCCATGCTATGGACAATAATAGGGTATCAGGAAGAATCGTCCGTAAATATCCGATAAGAAGAATAAATTATGTAAAATCAATGGCTTGAAAATTGAATAAAAAAGTGAGAGCCAGTTAAAATGGGTCCTTTTTCTTTTTTTCTTCTCAATAAATTCAACGGATTAGATCTTTAATTTATCGCTTATCGGATATTTACGGACGATTCTTCCTGATACCCTATATACGGTGAATAAAATAGATCTGACCATGGATGTTTTTTGCCCAAGCAAACGCTCTTCAAGGGCTTGCTTATACTCAGTCTGAGGAACAACGGTTTCTTCGCTCTTTATGCCCACAAGCACTTCTTCTTCTATCTTACGACGCCACATAAAGACTTGGGAAGCTGCAACGCCGTGTTTGCGAGCAACATAAGAAACGCTCTTACCAGGCTCATATATCTCTTCAACAATAGATTTGTTTTCAAAAACACTCCAACGCCGTCGACGTTGAACCGAGGTTATCACATGAACTGTGTCAATTTTAGAACTAGGCATAGTACTAATATTTCTCCTATTACTTAGGAGCTAATCTACCGCGTCCGATTTATAAGGGGCAACTCCAGCTCCTTAGAAATCTGTGTCCTCAAAACGAGTAAAGTCCAATTATTTAAACTACCAGGCCTATTGAATCTTGATTTCACCTTTCTTATATAATTTATGCTATGCTTTTAAAAAATTTTACAATTAAGGAAGGTTATGAATGAATAATGTCATTATTATATTTATTCTTGGAGTGATTTCACTTCAAAAAGCTTTTACAACAGAAGTAATAGATAAAGAAAATTACTATACACCCCCTAAAATAATCAAGAATGAAACGCCCTCAAGTTTTACGCTTCCTTTACAATTGAAATTAATTGAAGATCAAATTACTCAAGGTCATCGTAAAGGATCTTCTAGAATAATTAATAATGCTTATAAAAGCTTTATGAAGTTAACTTTATCTCCTCAAGAGTGGGAGCAAGTGGCTAAACTACTTAAGGCTCAATCTTGGCCTTTCCAAAAGGCATCTAAAGAAACTGTAGGTGGGCATCTTTTTTACCCCAGAGATGTTCATGAGCTCCTTGACTCGCCCTACACAGAGTTTATGCTCTTAAAGCCTGACATGCTGCGATGCTTGGAGGTGTCTGCAAATTTTCATCATACTTTAGGGCTATATTACTTAGCTTATACACTTGACATCATTTACTTTAGCTCACCTGAAGGAGAAAAACCTCAAGGCCTTAAAGAAGCTTATTATAAAGCTTTAAATGAAATGCAAGAAGTTAAAAATAATCCTGACGTTTGCTATATTCTTGGGAGAAACTACACAGAGGATTCTTACAAGACTAAAGCTTTAAAAATTAATCCTAAACTTGGGTATGACATCCATATCAATGGCCATGATGCTAGGAATAAATTTGCGGCTCTTACAGTTCGAGAAAAAATGAAGGGATTTGAGGACCCAACTTTTCAGGAGTATGAAGAAATTTCAAGGGAAGGATATGCTCCAGCTTACATAAAACTTTCCACGTTATCTGACAGTTTCGAGAAAAAGCTTGAATACTTGGAGAAAGCTAATACTTCAGGCTTTATGCCTGCCTTTATTGATATAGGATTACTATATGCCAATAACGGAAATTTAAAAGAGGCTGCCAATTACTTTTTAAAAGCAGGTCAAAAGGGAATCGCTGAGGGGTATATAAACCTGGGCACATTAAAAGTTGGCAATATATTGCTGTCCCGGCAGGCAAGAGAGAGTTTAGGAACTCAAATCTCCCAGGAAGAAATCCAAGAAGCCATTTCGCTTTTTCAGTTGGCAGGAAACTTAAATTATGCAAAGGCGTGGGATTATTTAGCAGTTTTATATATCGAGCTTTTTAAACAAACACTAGAAATTCCTTATAGTCATAAGTTACGCTCTGCTCTCGTAAAAGGTTCTAAACTTGGATCATTAAAAGCTTATGAACTTATGGAAACCTTTTTCCCTGAAGAATTTTCTTCTATGCCTAAGCCTCTTCATCAAAAGCTTTATGCTAGATTTTCCAAAATAATAAATTAGGTTTATTGAATATAATAAAATAGCTCTTATATATCTTTCATACACATAAATTAGGGACTCCATGAAAATATTTAAGACTTTTATTATAGCTTATTGCTTATGCTTAAGCATCTCAATAAAAACACAAGCTAGCTCTAGTATTTTAGAGGATGAATGTGTTGTAAGGGTTCATCCTGTGGGTCAAGGAAACTGTGTAACTGTTGAATTTCAGGATGAAGTAATGATTGTTGACCTTGGAACAACTTCGATCAAAAATGAGAGTATAATTAGAGAAGCTCTTGTAAGAGAGGCGACATTATCTCTTGCCGCAAAGAAGCCCAAAAAAAAACCAAGTAAGCCAAAATCCTCTATTGAATCTCCTTCTGAGCTCTTGGCTAAGCTTAAAGAGAGTGAAAGCACTAAAATACCATCTAAAACATTTAAAGAAGAATGTATTCGTGATATTAGTGAAATCCTTTTCAAAGGGCCTGCTGCTAGCCAAAAAATAAAAACTGTGTTACTCACCCATGGAGATATTGACCACACAAATTGCCTTATTGATCTAGTAAGGCGGCATAAATATACCATTGAAAATCTTGTTCTTGGAGGAATGCCTGAAGAATACGCTCTTGATGAAGAATGGCTTAACTATCAACTTAATTGCAAAGGATTTAAGCTTTATATTCCAGCACTCAGCTTTGGAGCCCTTGATCTTAATTTATGGGAAGAAGTCCTAAGTTTATCGAAGCAATTACAAGCAGAAAATAAGCTTGCCCCTCAAGCATATTCTTTCCCTATCAGCCATTTACAAACGCCATCCCCACAAGATAATTTAGGTCATTCCTTTGAAGAATTAGAAGCAGCTTTTAGCTTCAGACAAGCTTTTAAGATCTATCTTTTATCTGTTAATCCGACCCACTTTTCAGGTGCTCCTTTAACCTTAGAGTCTTCCCAGACTTCAACATTTAGGATTACTGATGATCCTAATACTGATAGCTTAGTCCTAAAAATTGTTAATATTCCTACAGGCTTCTCTATAATGCTTACAGGAGATGCAACAGGACAGACGAATAAAAGAATTTATGATAATTATCGCCGTTTTTTGCATACAAAAACATTAAAGAATTTTTTAAAAACTGATGTTTATCTTGCAGCTCATCATGGCTCCGCAACCCATGAGTCTAACCATCCTGAGTGGATTCACACCATTGTAAGACCAAGAATAGTTTTTATTAGTAATGGGCGCTCACAAGGACATCCTTATAAACAAGCTTACACAACTTTTAGAAATTCTCCTCGTATCATTAAAGATACACCAAGGCATAATGTTGATTATGCGCTTAAAGAACAAGAAAAAGCTAACTACAAGACTAAAGAAACTAATAAGGCGATTTTCTCTACGCTTAACAGTGGATTATTAACAGCGCGGTTTCATACAGAAAGAGGGATATTAGTAACAGCTGGAAATAGTATAGAGGGCTCCCCCTTAGAATTTACAATTACACCTCGTGCAGCTTCTAAAGGTGATGAAATAGGTTGAGAGCAAAAAGTAACTAACTCATAAAAAAAAGCTGAGGGGCGATTTTAGGCTTTAAAGTACTAAGTGCCTTCCCCAAACTACCCTAAGGAGTTAACTTATAACCTGTTGACAGTTTTCAGTTTTGTTGAGGGTAAAAATATTTCTTTAAAATGAAAATGCTGAAAAAGGAACGCATTATTCTTACAAAGGAAGATCTCTCACGAATTAGCCCTTATATAACAGGCATATTAAAAGGTTTGGAGACATCATTATTGACTTAGAGCAAAGGCCAGAAAATATTAACATGCTCTAGAATTTGGATTTATTTTAGCAAGAATAAGCCTGGAAAATACCTTAATCGACCCTTAAGCGTCTAAGCCATTGAAAGCAGCAGAATATAATGGAAAATTGGGTTTGTTTTATTCTTTACCGCAATCTATTACATAATGTATGGACCTGCCGACTGAATCAAGGCTTTTTGAAAAAAATAATTGATGAAAGAAAATCGGCTGCAGTTATGTATACGGCTTAATGATAGGGTATTTTCCCCTCTAGCCCTGATGGAAATCCGCCTTTGAAAAATCCCTATCAATACTTCGGCTTCCAAGAGCCTCAATGTAATGCGGATTTTTCTCAAAGTGGTTTGACCGATACTCACCATCAATTTTTCTCTCCTATGGCCTTTCTTCAGATACGAAACTCTTCTAAATTATACAGTTGCATGCATTCTATAGTTTTCTTCTTTTGCAAGAAGAGCCCAAATCATTCGCCCTATTTTATTGGCGAGCGCAACTATTGCTCGGTTTATTCCTCGCCGTTCAATAATATCCAAGACCCATTTCTCCAGAGAAGATACAGGTTTTTCACGTTGGCTAATCCATCTTATAACAGCCCGAGCTCCATGAATAAGAAGTGTTCGTAAATATAAATCTCCTCTTTTACTAATTCCTAAAAGTCGAGGTTTACCTCCTGTTGAATGTTGCCTTGGCACAAGCCCAAGCCAGGCAGATAACTCTCTACCATTTTTAAATTGTCGAATATCTCCAATTGATCCAACAAGAGCAGAAGCTCCTATGGGGCCAACTCCAGGAATCGTCATTAGTCGCTGTACGGCTTTGTCTTCCTTCCCAAGTCGCTGGAGACGTTCTTCAAGTCTCTTTACTCTTCCTTTAGCAAGCTTGAATTCTTCAACGAGTTCCCCTAAAAGGCCTTTAAAAAGAGGACTGAGTTCTTCAATTTCAGGATCTAGTAGATTTGCTAAAAATTGTTCAAACTTGCTGACTCCCTGAGGAATTGTAATTCCTTGTTCTAAAAGTAACCCTCGAATCTCATTGGTTAAAGCTGTTTTTACCCGTACAAGACGCTCACGAACGCGATGGATAGCTAATATCTCTTGTTGAGCAGAAGATTTTATAGGGACAAATCTCATATGAGAGCGGGTGACAGCTTCAGATATAGCCGCTGCATCTGCTTGATCGTTCTTATTGCTCTTTACATAAGGTTTAACAAATTGAGGCGCTATGAGCTTGACTTCATGCCCCATCTGTTGAAAGCATCTAGCCCAAAAATGAGCGCCCGCACAAGCTTCCATTCCAATTAAGCAACCAGGAAGATTGGCGATAACGATCGGTAATTTTTCTCTACTGACTTTTTTCTGAAGCACAGGCTTTCCTCTTTTATCAATCCCGTGAAGATGAAACCAGTTCTTGCCAAGATCAATTCCTAATGCTTTTATTTCCATGTGGACCTCCTTTTGTTGTTTTTGAGCCTATGAGCTCGTGCATGCCTCAGCTTATTGAGACCAACAAGGCAGGTCCATACCATTAATACTGGCTTACATTGTTAGATTGATTTAGGCCACATATAAGGCCACTGGCCTTTGAGCTTCAATTAAGCAATAGGCCTTGATTGAGCCACCCCTAGCTTCATTTATAGACCCCAATCAACTGACATATCGCTCTCTTGGCTGTCGAGCCCATCATAAAAAGGAATAAGTAAAATCTTTTTATTTTTAGAAGGCATTCTTCCTGTGCGCTTAAATTCGCGAGCATGTCCTAACCATTTTTTTAATCCTTTTGGGTGAAAGTCCTTGCTTAGATGCTCATCCTGCTGTTCGCGGGCTTCTTTAGAAAGAGGCTTTACAGGTAAATACATGGCCCCAATGAGATAAGTTGATTCGCTATGATCGCGATGGATGGTTTGATCTTTAGAGAGTAAGCCAGGCACAACCGTTACAATTCTTCTGCTTCCTGTCATATAATCTTCAGTAACTCTATATCCTTGTTCTAAGCACTCAACTTTATAATTAATGATTCGTCTGCTTGTTGCTTGGTCATCTTTCTCTAAGAGGATTCTTGCTTGAATCTGAGTAGAAGTGACAGTCATTAGAGTAACCGATGATATCAAAACATTGATTGAAACACGCATATTATTTGTTTCCTTCCAATAAAGTTGAAGATCTTATAGAGTAAAGGTTACTTGCCTTCACTGCAAGGGCTTATACGCAGCAGAACTGAAAGGAAGTAAGGTTGTGTGTGTTAAGGATCAAGGATTATTAAGGGGTAAAAGCTTCCGCCTATAAGCGACCTACGACATTTTAGAGCGTTTTTAATAGAACACTCTTTTTTTATGAGTAGGTAAGTTAAATGGTTTATTTTAAATAATAGCTTGTTATACTTACAAATGTTATATTTTAAGATTATGGAAAATTTTTATGCTTATCTCATTAAAAATAAATGATTTCCTTTAAAGTTTAGTATAAGGCTGCCTGATAACGGCAGCCTTTCTAAGAACTAATCTTCTTATAATCTAGAAGCCCATTTGTTGAATTCATCTTGATATTTTTGTTGGAACGATTCCCAAATGTCAGTCAAATTGTAGTTTCTTGGAGTATAGTTTGGTTTGTCTATTATACTCGTTATAATTGCATCTGTTACAAGAGTCCTTCTTGCTATAGATGCTTTAGTATGTCCTCTGCTAATTAAGTGCTTTGTAAACTCGCTTACTCTCTGTTGTCTATATGGAACATTATAACATACTTGCTCGTCATCGTTATAGGAGCTAGCCCTAGGTCTAACTCTAACAACCGACCGCCTATGATTGCTTAATGGTAAATAATTCGTTCTTTGAATAGAGGAATAATTCGTATTTTCTGGTTGCTGCAGTATTTGAGACGCATAATATGGGCATGTTCCATTAAGGCTCATCAAAGCTAGTGTAGCTTTAACTCCGGGTTTTTCAGCTTCTGCCATAAGCTGAGCATGTAAAGTCCTACAATAGCTTTGCTCTTCTTTTTCTCTTAATTCAGGGGTTTCAGAGAAGACAACTCCATAAGATTGATTAAACATAAATGTGTTATGATTAACAGGCTTTAAAGCAACATGAGAATAGCCTCTAATCATACGACCAGCTTGAATATCTTCTTTAAATTGATCCTGTTGTTGAGATGTAATCTTCTTACTATTAGAAAGCTTTGTAATAATTGACCTATTCGCCTGCACACTATGTTGATTAATTTTTCTATTTAATCTTGCAGTATCTGCTTTGTTCTCTGTCGGTATTACATAAGATATACCCGCTGTTTGTACGCTTCTGAGATCATCAATTCCTCTGTTGCCACTATATTTACCATCATGGATAGTGACCTGACCGAGCCTAGTTTGTACTGCTAAAAGAGAGTCTGTAAATTCTTCTGAAAATTTATCTCCACAAGCTTCTTTTTGCTCTTTACAGCGTTGATTTGTTCCACATGATTTTTTGAAGACTTCTACCTGGCAAACAGCAGGTGGCGTATAGATAGTTCGATGAACAAGAATTGTTGGTTTAACTGGCTTTTCTTCGTACCATTCAAAATCTCTGCTCCTTTGATGACTAGCATAGCTAGGCGCCACACTTATAGAAAACAATATAAAAGCTAAAAATAATTCCCTTACACGCATTTAAACCCTCCTTAGTGATGAATGTTTGGTTGCCCCTTTATTAACTATCAATTAGGCAGCAATTAAAACTTTAAGAGGGAAGAAAGCTTATAACTATGAGTAAAATATACTTAGGTATAATTTTTATTACCTATCTGTTGACATCTTACCTTTAACTATCTACTATTGGGTGTTAGCAAATAGCAAACTGGTCATAAGATATGGAAACAAATCTCAATACTGCTCCAGAATCTCCTGGTGCTTACTTAGAGCGTAAATTCATGATTCCTAATGGTTTAAGCCAAAATAAACTAGCTCGAGACCTTGATGTAACAGCTGATAGGATTAATTATATCCTAAATAATCGTCGTTCGATTACAGCAGACACCGCTCTTCGACTTGCAAGATATTTTGGGACAACACCGCGCTTTTGGCTTGAATTACAGTTAGAATATGATCTTTATATAGCAAAACAAAAAAGTGAAGCCGCCATTAAGATGAGCGTACGAAAGAATCCTCTAATTTAAGAATAAATATTGATTATAAAGCTATTTTATATAGTCAATCATAATTGATTGTAATTGGCCTAATGGGGTATCAGCCCCATCCATGTGAAAAGGTACTTTCTTGGAAGTATCCTTAGGTTAAAATGTACTTTTTCACCCATATGCAAGCATCAATTTAAAAATAAGGTATGTGCATGATTTATCTTTATATTGTGTCCATAGTCAAATAACTCTTGAGTAGCTACGATATATTAATTTAAATTTATTACCTGAGGGTATTTACCTTAAAAGCGTTGCAAAACATTTAAAGTAGCTTCCTTTGTGGAACAGGCAAGAATAAGATCCTTTTCTTGCCTTTTATTCTAATGAAGTTCTAAACCGTACCTTTTCACATGGATGGGGCTGATACCCCAACTACGATAATAAAAGAAGAATAATCTTGTCCCAAAAAGGACTGGACGTACACATTAGGCCAAAATGCTCGGCAATTGGCTGCTTATGCGGGGCTTACACCGTCCCATAGGACCTCAGGAACTTCTCTTAAAGGAAGATCTTGTCTTTCCAAAATAGGTTCTCCCTCTTTAAGGAAAGCGCTTTATTTTCCAGCCATTACAGCTAAAAATTACAATCCTATGCTTCAACAGTATGCACGAAAATGAGAGAAAAAAGGAAGCATACCATGGTGATTATTGGAGCGATTATGAGAAAGCTTCTCCATATATGCTTTGGGGTCTGAAATATAAAACAGCTTTTAACCCTCAAATCCTTAAAAATATCCCTTGATCTTTAACACAGTATCACAACCCCATATTTTTAATATCTACACCCCAACTATGTCCAAAATTTAAAAGTTCTCTTATTTCCTAAGATAAATTTTTCTGTTACCGCAAAGCTGAAAGACAACCATTGAAGATATGCGGCCATTTATTGAAATATAAAAATTAATTACCATATCCTATATGTAACAGATAAAATGAGGACTATTATGAAATTTAAAATGGAATACTATTTAAGTTATGTCAAAGGAGTGTGTTTATGAGCAAAATAATCTATTTTTCAATCATTTTAATTTTAATGAATTTTGGGATCCTTAAAGCATCTAACGAAGAAATAGATTTTTCTCTACTAGGCATCCCTAAAGAATTGACTGAAGAGATTAGCGAGTATTTATATGACGACGACTTTCGAAACTTTTCTTGTTCATGTAAAATTATCCATAAGATATTAGAAGATTCTCATCGCTTTGTTCCATTAAATGATCAGCAATTAGAACAAAAAATCATTAATACAAGTATTGATGACATAAAAGAGGTTTTTCTCGTGCTTGGAAGGAGCAAAAAGGCTTCTGTTATTCCTCAATTGAATAAAATTGCTGAAAAGTTCCAAGATTATGATCTCACAATAGAAGAAAAGAGTTTGGAAGAACTCTCAGTTCGACAGAATAATTTTGAAAATTTTATTAAAGTTAAAAATACCCTATGGCATCTAGCCATAAATGAAAGTTCACATAATGATGACTTGCAAAATATTCATGCACCACAATTACAAAGTTTTTATGATGCTCTAAATAGTTACACTAACAACTATAATTGGGCAGAAGAATTTGTCAAATCTTATGGAGCGCGCTTAGCCTTACTATCTGAAGAAGGTAATGAAATGTACGTGGAAGCTTTATCTGAAGGATCATTAATGGGGGTTCCGTTAACCCGCGACCGAGAGAAAGCTGAAAGGTACAAGGAAGCAAGCAAAATCCTTAAGTTAATACCGCGAGAAAAAGAGGAACAAAACCTATAAGTAAGCCTAACTGGTTATTAAGGATGCTTAGTTAAAAGCATCCTTAAAATCAAGAGTAATTATGAACCTCGACAATTGGGCAAGCAGCCTGTAGTCTTATGAACAGTTGCAGGAGGAAAAGCATTTACAATGCAGTCATTAACAGGATTATAAATAACTGTAGCATTCCCAGTTGCTTTATTGTTATGTGCTGGACCAGCATTATCTCCAGTACATCCGTCTATTTGATTAAAAGTAGTTAAACATCTTTGATAACCCTCGTGTTCTGCATCTTTTTGGCATGAATTTATTGTGAGAGTGGCTACCTTATCTTTTAAGGTTGTAACGTCTGATACAGTGCCTACTTTACAAAAGTAGGTTTTTGTGCTCGCAGTGGTACCGCTTGGAGGCAAATGTCCTCCTAACTCACTATCAATCGCTGTGCAAAATTTCTTTCCGCTTAAAGCAGACTGAGCTGCGGCAGTACTTGTAAAATTAAATGAGGGTGTTTTACTCTCTTCACTCCCTGAAGTGACTGAAGCGTAAGTATTACTAATTGATGAGAGTGAAGCTCCAAATAGTAATAAAGTATATATCGGATTAATTTTCATTGTTACATAAACCTTTCAATAGTTATAACGGCTTTAATTGTACAAACAAAAAATTAATAGAGGATTAATACTGATCGGTTTAATAAGCCATTGATAATATAGGCGGTTGTATGGGCTTACCCCATGCCATAGGATCTCAAGGACTTCTGTTAAAGGGAGATCTTGTCTTTCCAAGAGAGGTTCTCCCTCTTTAAGAAAATCACTTTATTTTCCAGCCATTGCAGCTAAAAATTACAATTCTCTCCTTCAACCTTTTGTAAAAAAAATAGAGAAAAAAGGAAAGCATACTATGGTAATTATAAAAGATATTATGAGAAAACTTCTTCATATATGCTTTGGGGCCCTTAAACATAAAACTACTTTTAATCAGAAAATCCTTAAAATTAGCTCTTGACCTTAAACACAGTATCAGAACCGACTAGTCTACTCTATTCCCTAAACTACAATAGAAATCCCAATTTTTAAGTGTAAAAAATACTTACAGGTGCTTTAATGACATTAAAGCATAAAATTTGTTTAAGCGGCACGGGCAGAATAAGTTGTTCTTAGCAAATGTCGGCATAATATTTCTTGCTTTTTAAGGATGGCTTAGTGTAAATATAAATAGCCATATTGGCAATGCTGTAAAAATACACTTTATTGGAGTCTATCATCATGGTCTCTCTCAAACTTCCTAAAAATGCTCTTCTAATGACATTAAGCCTTTTATCCTTTACTGCTTCCCAAGCAAGCTACCAAGATTTATTCCAAGACGCAGAGAGTGAACATGCTCAGTTTAGCGCAAGGGCAAGTACTATTGATTATGAATGGGATACAGCAAAAATTATCATGACGGTGGGAACTGCGGGAGTAATTACTTTTGGCATAGGCCCCCGCGTTGCAGATATTACAAATTTTCTTTTATCTAATCTAATGCCATCTTTAAAATGGGCTTATAACCGTTCAGAAATAGGCCCTATCACTACAGAGATTTATGCAAAGACACAAAAGTGGCGGGATAAAATTCCTGAATCTCCCTTTCCTCCTTTTACCATAAAAGTTAGCAGCCTTGAGATGCCTCTGGATGAGGTCTTACCCAGTGGGTTGAAAGACCGTTATAAACATGAATTAAAACATCTTGATCAGTTATTAAGCGAAGGGATAACCGAAAGCCATAAAATTAGTGATTTTGGATGGGAAAAACTTCCACTTTATGGGAGCTTTGAAAATGCCCAAAAATCAATAACAAATTATCTTACCTCTTGTTTAGGAAACCAAGATTACCTAGTGGGCTATATTTATAAGAATTCTCGCTATGTGGTCGGGATTGAAAAGATTTTTAATAAACCAAGAGTTCAAGATGATCCTACCTTGGAAACTTGTGAGAAAGATTTTTATCAGATTCATAGATCCTTAAAGCAAAAGGGCAAAGGGAAGAAGCTTGAAAGAATCCCTTATTATAAAGAAGGGTCTAATCCTCATCCTTATTTAAGGATGAACAATTTAGTAGACATTAAAAATCCAGCAAGAGAGGAAGAAGTTAAAGCTTTTATACTTTCTTTTTTAAAGAGCCTAGAGCACCCATCTTCTTCAAAAAAATCCTTAAGGAGCATTTTTAATAACTTAGTAATGCTTACAAGCAAGAAGTCTGCATCTCTTCTCCTGGGAGAGTCCGCGAGAGACGAAGAAACAACAGGAACCCTTAATGACCTTCTTAAAGAACTTGGTGACCAAGAAAATTCTCTCGAGGGAGGATCTTCTAACATTCTTCAATCAACTGAGAAATCTCAGCTTAAGGATAAAGGAAAAGATAAACCCTCTCAGGACACCTCAGAGAAAAAGGAACTTTCAGAAGCACAAGAGCAAGCCCCCTCCAGCTCATCTTCAAGCTCACCAGGACCTTTTCAACCCACGAAAGAACAGCAGGAAGAAGATGAAGGACTAGAAGGAGCCCTTAATGATGTTATTGAGCCAAAAAACGATGTAGAAGCCCAATTAAATAATCCTGCAAGTCAATCCGTTGATGAAGAACAGAGGAATAAAAATTTCCTTCCTTTATCTCAAAAAAATAAAATACAAATTTATCTGGCGCAAGATGAGTCAGGAAAACCTTATCAATATCTCTCTTTCTTATTTTATACTCAGGACACCGAGCGCTATAATATTTTGTTACATATAAAGGATAAAGTTAATCATGACTTTTCTCTCTTTTCTGAGCTTAAAGATGATAAAGACAAGGATGAAGAAAAGGCACTTAATCTTAAAGGAAAAAGGCTTTAACCCTTAGGAGGAAATGAAAATGGCAAAACAATATTTAACTCTGATCTTTGTAGGATTTATGCTTACAACCTTATCTGTGCAAGCCAGCTATAATAAGCGAGGCTATGAGCTTATCAAAAATGAAGAAGCAGCCGAGAAGAGATCAATAAGACAGCATATCTCATATGATTCTGAGAATAAAGAAAACAGCACAACGCCTGTTCCTCCTGCATTACATCCTGGATTCGAGCAATATTTATTGCACTGCCAAAATGAGGGCATAAGGTGTGATTTGAACCAACTCAAAAAAGATTTAAGACCAGCCCTAGGAGATTATCGACTCTTTTTTGAGTGGCTAAGCACTCGCTATGCCGCCCCTCCTTCACTCATCCCTTCTCTTTATGAAGCCTTCAAAGCAGAAATACCCCCTCAACCAAAGAAATCTACAGTCACTACCGTATTAAAAAGAGTTAGTGAATCTCCCCCTGAAAAACGACAACAGTTGAGGACAAAAATTGATCTTGCTTATTCTCAAGAAATAGAAAAATTCAATACACAGCTTCTTTCTGCCATACGTTCATCAGATATACAAGGACGCATGAAATTAACCTACAAGATGGCAAAGCTAGATTACTATTATGCTTTAACATTAAATCCTCATTCGGAAGAACAAAGTATCCTCCTTAGAAAAGCGCAAGACAGGTTTAACAGTCTCCAGCAATTCAAAAGAGATAAAAGTAAACAGTATTTCAGCCAAATTGCTCACCAACTTTTATCAACCCCTGCTTCTGTCCTTCCATAAAGATTTTTTATATTTTACCTACTTTCTAACGCTCATGCACATAACAAGAAGTTATATGTTTTAAGACGAAAATTAAGAGAAATGCTTTTCTATTTTATTCGCCCAACCCTATATTTTTTATGCATAGGCTTACTGAATGCTTATCCTCTTGCTGCCACAATACAGTGTGATGAAAAAGAGAAAAGCAACAAAGGAAGCTTTTTATTCAATAATTCCTCTATGGACCTTGATCCTACTAAAAAGTTGAGAAGTATTAATCCCACGCAACAAGAAGAGCCTCTGTTTATTGAAACTCTTCCCCCAGAGATTTGGTGGTCAATTTTAGATTATCTTACAAATCGTCACGATCTTGAGAATTTAAGAAGGGAAAGTAGAGATTTTGCTTGGCTTATCCAAGACTATTTAAACAATAAAGAACAAAAATTAGGGTTAACAGAGCCTCATTTAAAGCTTACTTATTGGAAGCTCCCCCCAGAAGAACGCAAACTTATAAGGACTGAGCTTAAATACACTGATCCAGATAGAAAGCTTCAAAATCTTAACGAACTTAAAAAAATTGTTACTTATTTAAAAGGACAAGAAAGGATTGAAAGAACACCAGTAAGAGCAGAAGAGAGCTTAAGCTCTAAGGTAACAGAAGAAAGGTACCAAATATATAAAGTCCTAGAAAGTAAGGCGAAGAGCTTTATTCTTGGGCATCTTCATGACCGAGAAGCAACAGTATCTTTGGACGAGGATATGGAAGAGGTAGACGAGCTAGCATTACTTCTTAATACAGTTATAAAGCCTCTTCCTCTCTTTCAAGAAGAAATCAGCCCTTCAGAGCTTTATTATCAAGCTTTACGCCTCCATTATTATTGTAGCCAGCTTTTTAGGCTCCTAGGCTTTGAGAATGATGCCTATACCCAATTAATGCTCGCCAAGAAAAGCTTAGCTCAAAATAGAGATGAGCCAAATACTCTTTATTTTGCTTTTAAACATAACCTAGCTTCTGACCCTAAACAATTACAAGGATTACTAAGAAAAGCCGCAAATAATTTAAACGAAGAAGCTTCTTTTAATATTATTAATCTTAAAGCTCAATATCATTTAGGAAAGCTTTATGAGAAAGGTGATCAAGGAATAAAAGCAAATATTTATAAAGCTTTTGATTGGTATGAAGAAGCATTAAAAAAAGCGGAAAGCTTTTCAACTCTACATAAATGGAACCGGATCTTCATAAATATAAAAGAGGGTCATATTGCTCGAAAGATCTATGCTAAATCCCATCACAGACTGGGAATGCTAGACCTTACAGGAAGAACTTTAAAAGGCGTTGATTTTGAAAATGCTCTTGAGCATTTTCTAGAAGCTTCGTTTTATGGGCATGCTAAAGCTCAAGCCTTCCTTGGCCTTTTACATTATTTAGAAGTTCCTGGGGTAACTCTTGAGTTGCTCACATACTATCACACTCAAGTATCCAATCATATTTATCATCCTCATTTAGAAAACTTGAATGAGGGATGGCTAAAAGAGGAGAATTCTAAGTGGCGGCCTCATTCGAAAGAGTGGCAAAGAAAATGGGCTTTTTATTGGAGCCAAAGAGCGGCATTGCAAGGCAGCAACGATGGTTTCTTTCAATTAGGCACCCTGTGTGAACAAAGCTATGACAGCCCAAAGTTACAACAAGCAGCAAGGGCCTATTATGAAGCTGCAGCTAGCAGAGGAAGTAATTCCGCCAAGGTAAAACTCGCCCATCTTTATCCTAATGCTGAATTCACTGCCCAAGATAAAGAAATAATGAGGTTCTGGTCAAGACTTCGAAAATTACCCCTTAATAAATTTTCTACCAAGAATACTACTTACATTAATGAATTGCTTTTAGGATACTTTTATGAAGTTGGATACCATGTAGAATGCTCTGAAAATGAGGCATACGCGCATTATTTGAGAGTGAATGGTATCCCAGGAGGAGCTGGAATTGCTAGGTTACTTCACAATCCAAAATGTTCTTTAAAAGACATAAGACAAGATTTAGAGAAGCGCCAAAACTTTGGTGGTGAAGAAGGATTTTTTAGAATTCTTAAAGCTTTAAAATATAATACTTCAGTCCATAATATTGGCTTTCCAAAAATTTATAATATTAAAAAGTTTATAAAATTATTTGAAGATACCTTCACATATAATAACTCTATAACCTTTTTAGAGAGGCCACCCCTCAATATAGGATCAGAAATTGGGCCCTGCCTAGGTAAGATTCTTAAAGTTAATAAAGCGCTTACTAAAATATTATTATACTCCAGCGGCTTAGAATCAGAAGCAGCTATAGCAATTGCAGAAGGCCTTAAGCATAATAACTCCCTTGCAGAGTTAGATCTTCGTTTTAATAAGATAGGTTCAGAAGGAGCTATAGCAATTGCAGAAAGCCTTAAGCATAATAACTCCCTTACAGAGTTAGACCTTGGTAATAATAGTATAGATTTGCAAGGAATTATAGCAATTGCAGAAGGCCTTAAGCATAATAATTCCCTTACAGAGTTAGATCTTCGTTTTAATAAGATAGATTCAGAAGGAGCCATAGCAATTGCAGAAAGCCTTGTATGCAATAGTTCTCTTACAAAAGTTCTTCTTTTCTTCAATAATATTGGAATGCCAGGGGGGGCAGCACTTCGAGATAGCTTTGCACGTAATAATTCTCTCAGAGAATTAGATTTTCGATATAATCATACAAGCTTAAAAGGAAATGACTACTATTATAGGGATTAAGCCAGATACTGTGTTAGTGGTCAAACTTTTTTCTATTTAATTCCTATTCTTTTTGAGAGCAGTTTTATGCTTGGAAAGCTTGCTGCTTTTTAAGAATGCCAAAAACAATATGCAATAGTTTACGCATTGCTGCTCCTACAATAACCATAGGCTTCTTCCCTTGATTTTTGAGTCGATCTGCAAATTCTTTAATAGGGGTAGTGCTAAAGATCGTGCAAAAAAGTGTAGTTTTGGATGCTAAACAGGGAAGTTTTTAATCTTATCATCATATTCTTCTTGAGCCTTTGATAGAGAAAGTTTGGAGTAAATCTCTAGGGATTGCCTAGTTTCGTGACCAGAATACGGTTGAATAAGCGCGTCATCTACATTCTGTTTTTTTAACCAAGTAAATAAAAAATGCCGCAATTTATGCGGAGAAATTATGTGCTCTATTCCAGCGGCTTTACTATATTTCTCGAGCATTTTTCTGACTCCCCTATCAGAATAGGGTTTCTTCCAAGTAGACTCGAACAGATATAACTGATTGTTTTTATTAGTGTTAGAAACATGAAGTGCCAATGTTTCCCGAAAACTTTTCGGAAACGGAACTATTCGATCTTTTTTTCCTTTTCCTACAACAATTCTTAGTTGACATCGATCAAAGTCAACATCTTGAATTTTAAGGCGAATTATTTCACTGACTCGAATTCCTGTATACATGAGTGTTTTAATCATAATCATATCTTGCATATTTTTGGACTGCCATATGACTTCGTAGTACTTTTTAAGTTCTGACTCTGTTGGAACATAGGGGAGTTTTTTAGGAGTCGTGGTTACTTTGACGTTTAAATTGTCTCGTAATTTTTGAAATACAGCGCGTAAATAATTATAATCTGGGTTTTCATGACGGAAGTATTTTGCAATTTGTAATGCCTTTTTATGAGGGCTTGTTCTTTTGTTCATCTTAAGCAGCCCTCCTAATGAGAGGATGATTCAGTTGGAGACGTTCTGCCAAATTCAGAATGAACAGGCCATAAGGATTGATGTGCTCAGACAGCAGCGGTGTAACGGCTCTCTTGTCTTCTATGCTCATTTTGGAAAGCCAATTAGACTCTTGAATGACCTGTTGAAGCATGATCGTATTGATATACACCATACTGAGTTGCAATAAATGCAGGCATAGCATTGAAAGTTCCAAGTCTTCTGGTCTATTGCTTCTGAAAGCGCCTATTTTTCCATAGAAAACGAAATCATTCATGCTATTCCAATTTTCTACCACATTGAGCCCTTCATTAATCTCGCGGCGCAAAGGCTCAGACATCAAATAACGGCATAGAAAAATAGTTTTAATAGCCTTCCCGAGTTCACTGAGAGCCTTGTAAACAGGGTGCTGTAAATTATTACGTGTAAATCTCTTCATAATAGCTTCAGCGCTAGCAATCCCTAATTTTAGGGCCACTGCATATTTGATGATTTGGTCATATTGTTCTTCGATGACTCTCCAATTAATAGCTCGTAGTAAAATAGGCTTTATGTGGGAATATTGATCTATATCCTCTTTGTTACAAACATATAGTTTCTGATTGTAAATGTTTTTAAATCTTGGCAGAAGCTCAAAGCCAAGAATATAAGAAAACGCAAAACCTACTTCACTTGCTCCATGGCTATCCACATAGTTTTTTTGAACGTCCATATCTGTCGAATGACGCAGAACTCCTTCAATCATGGAAGAGACTTCAGATGACGTACAACTTTTAAGTTGCGAGTAGATGCAAATAGAGTTTGTATCGACATGCCAGTAAATCATAACGCCTGTTTTATGATAGCGTGGATGCCATTGACTCATGAGATTTTGATCTGAGGCTTTAAAATGGGTAGAATCCGAGGCAACGGCTGTTGTACAGGACTCCCATATCTCTGGCATACGTACTTGCAAGAGTTGATTAACTACCATTCGAATTGCATTCTTTAAATTATCAGGATCAAGGTAACGCAGTTTAATGTGAAGAAGCTCTTGGTATGTTACATTTCCATTGCCAGAACTCATACTCTTTAAGCCTGTATTTGTTCCGTATCCAAGAATAATAAGAAGCAATCTTTCTTTTAAGGTCGTTTTATCTAATCCTTCTTTAGGTCCACTGGGAACAAAAGAGTCTATAAAATTTACAAATAAATCTGTTTCTTTGAGGATGTCTAACAGGCTTATATTTGGCCATCTTCTAAAAACTTCTTTTTTAATAGATTCCAGTTGAAAGGGTGCAGGTTGTGGTTTAAGAGGAGTAACCTTAAGATGGCCAAGGGGCTTTTTTAAGATTTGGACTGTGTTATTCTTTGGTAAATTGTTATTGAAAGAAAAAAGCTGTTTTTTGAGATCTTTTTTAATGCGACGAAGAAAGCGCTTAACATCTTGCGGTTTGTTTAGAAGACCGTAGTAATAGGTTCGTTTATCTTCAAAATCTTGAGGAAGATCTTCTTCTGGGTTGCGATATTGATATCCATTTGCAACCCATACCTCTTTAACACGGAGTTTATCGCGTAGATGTATAAGAACGGATATCTCATAATTAATTCGATTAACACGATCTTCTTCGTCAGAATCTTCCATAATAAAAGTTGTATGACTTCTTTTTACGGCTCCATTAATAGGAATATTCTCTGTAGCTGGATAAAATTGTTTTTGCTCCTTCAAATATTTTTTTATTAATTGAAGAGCTTCAATGATTGGTTGGTCATTGATATTATTCGCATGAAAATCCAAAAGTTCTAAGGCAGGAGCTAACATTCGACGATAATGATGGATATAAGATCTCCGCACCCGATCATAGAGCAGACCTTCATAAGATACGACTTTCTTTCCATCTCCATTTTGCTCGCTCAAAAGTTGTTCTTTGGGAATAATCGGATAAATGGCATCCTTAATAATTTCATTTTCGTGATTGAGAATGGTTGCAATCAAAGTATTCAGCAAGACTTTCTTTGAGCATCCTTTTTTGATTTCAATAACTTGAGACAACTCTCTGCGCAGTTTTCGTTCCCCAGAAGTTAAACATCTTTTAACTAAACGAATGAGCAATTCTAACAAATTATCTGTAATTTGACGTTGTTTGATAAAAGCAAATATTGCTAGGAAAAAATATCGATGGGCCTCAGGCATCTGTTTGATAGCACTAGGGTATTTTGTACATATATTACGATAATGGCGAAGGAGATCTTTTTGAGGAATCGAATTGAGAGAAACGGGTAGAACAAGAAGTTTTAAAAATTGTAATTTCTCCGCTTCTCTTTGGATGGTTTCTAATGACACACCACCAGGCCATCTGTGAAGCCAGGCAAGCCGAGATATCTTTTGAGGAGTAAAAAACAAAAGGCCATCTAAATAAGCTTTAGTCTGTAAATCAAGATTCATGCTTATGTTTTTAAATAAGTTCTCTTCATATTGATGTCGAGTACTTTTAAGAAGTCTTTCTAAAGAAGAATCACTAATTCTTTCTATTTTTTGAGCTTTCATAAAAAGAAGGGTTTTTTCTTTTAGCTGATCCATATTAAAAGATTCATTAGGAAAAACCTCTTTCAACAACCAATCGACTAGAAGAGTCTCTTCTCGATCACTCATTTTATGTGATTGAAAGTAAGTCCTAATTTCATGACGATATGTGGCGCTTGTTTTGGAAGACAAAGACTGAATCTTACTGGATATCTCGAGTTTTTTCGAAACCTTGGAAAGAGTATGTGTCGAAATAGAAGCAACATCCTCACAAAATATTAAATTCGTTTCATAGTATTTTAGCTGAACAGCGAAGTAGAGCTGATTTTTCCGACTCTTTGTTTTAATTAGGTTAAGTTGATCCTCTTGAAACAACCAACGAATTCGAGATTTCATGATTTATCTAAATCAAGGCTCAAAAATTCATGCTGCTGCCGAGCGTAAGCAATAGCAGCATGTAATTTCTCTTCTAAAAGTTGTTTAGGGGGTAGTTCGGTCAAATACTGAGCGACATGGATCCCTGTTTGATCTAGTTCAAGATACTCAACATCTTCTTGGTCCTTGTTGGCACATAAAATAATGCCTATGGGCTTTTCTTCTCCTTCTTTACGTTCATTTTTATCCAACCAACGTAAATACCATTCCATCTGTCCCTTATGCTCAGGCTCAAAGTCTCCCATCTTGAGTTCAATAGCAACCAACCGGCGCATTCCCCTATGAAAGAAAAGTAAGTCTAAATAACGGTCTTTATTTTTTGTAGCCATACGTTTTTGGCGAGCTAAAAAGCAAAAATCTGTTCCCAGTTCTTGGATGAATTCGGTGATATGATCTAATATGGCGCTTTCCAAATCAAATTCTGAATATTTTGTCCCCAATCCCATAAAGTCAAGGATACATGGATCCCTAAATACCAGTTGAGGGGTGAGTTGTTGAGTTTGTTTGAACTTTTCCAATTCATGCGCAATCACTTTTTTGGGTTGAGCACTAATAGCTGTGCGTTCAAAAAGCATGGAATCCAATTTCTGGCGCAGCACGCGCACACTCCATCTCTCAACACACGACATCTGCATATAGAAATCTCGTTGAAGCTCATCTTCTATCTGACATAAAATAATAATGTGCGACCAGGACAATTGTCGCGACACCGTTGCGACAATCTCAGAATCAGGATACAACTTTGCAAAACGGACCATTCGAAATAATGCAGATCGACTATAGCCTTTTCCAAACTCAATACTCAGCTGCTGTGCAACACTTTCAATAACTTTGTCACCATATTCACCGCGCTTTTCCTCTAACAGCTCATCATTAATTCTTTTGCCAATAGACCAATAAAGGAGAACGATCGTAGAGTTTACTTCAGTAGCTACTCGCTGCTGACCATGATGAATGAGCTGCACAATATCATTAAGCAGCTTTTTATGTTGAAGGCTTTCGAGAGTCGTCAACGATAATATTTCCTGGGGCATAAAAGTTCCTACAATAGTCTGTATCGGTAAATTTATTATCAATACCATGACAAAATTTGAACACTATCATGCCAGAAAATACTAAAGGACGAAAGACGTTTTTTAATTCGGTACTTTCATCATTTTAGCACTTCTTTTCACGATCTTTAGTATTACCCCTTTTATGGCGACTAAGCTTGCTTCTGGCAAAGGCTTTAATACAAGCAGGATTAACAATATGAACTTGATGTCCTTGTTCATAGAGATAATCTGCAAGCTTCTCTCCATAGCTTCCTGTGGCTTCCATACAGGCCTTAACTTGTTCAATACCTTGTGCTTGCAGCCACTTTGTTAGACCTATGAAGCCTTTAATGTTATTAGAGACCTTGTATTTTTTATAAGACGTATGGAGGAGAAGAGCGATAGAAAGGTCTTTCTTAGAAACATCTATCCCTAATATAGCCTCATTCATCTTTTTTTTCCTTCCCTCTACTGATATGATTATTTGAGTCTTTAGCTTGTCATGTGAATTCAGAATAAGGGAGAATCCCTTTTTTTAAGATACTGCTGTCCAGCTCTAGACCAATTGGAAGAGGGCTCTTATCAGAACCTCAGATTTGGTGTCTTGTTGCAACTTCAAAGTCACCTCTTCCAGCCTACAAGTCTCATAGGCTCCTCAGCAACATACATGTTGCAGGTTTGAAATAAGGGAGCAAACTAGCAGGATTGGCAAAAAAGGTAGAGTCATGAAATTAGACCATAGAATCCAGCAATCCTTGTAATGCGTTAATCTGAGCCTGAAGGGGTGTAAGCCCTTGTCCTTTAGCCGGTCTTAAACTCCCGACTTGAATCTCATATACTAAATATGGCTGTATTTTTTCTTTACTTTTTGAATGAGGGATATAAGTAAAGTTTTCATACCCTAGAGGCTTCAGTGTTTCTTCCAAAATACTTTTTAAAAATATAAGGCGGTTATCTTCTAAAGGGATATCTTGATGAGTCCCTTTTACACTGTGAGCAGCTTTCTTATATTCTGCCCTACACAGTTTGAATATCCCTTTGCCCAGCGCTTGTAATAAGGCCGCTTCTATAGTTTCGTCTTCCCCAAAAGTTGGATAAACGTTTTTCCCTTGAAGCTCAAAGCGATAAATATTGTTCTTTAAATAAGGGCTTTTAGCAATTTTATGGTAGCTAAATTCTCTAATGCCTAAGGAACGTAATTTAGCTTCTAAAAGCTTAAGGCAATAGCCCACATTTTTAACGGCGTCTTCCTTGTTTCCAATAGTTGTAAGCAACACTTTAACAGATAAAATATCAAGAGCTTTTTGAGCTGCTTCTTGTTGAGCGTCAAGCAATCTACCAGCCTGCCCTTGCAGTGACTTAAAGTGTTCTAACTTAGACTGAACAGTTACTGTAAAGGTAGGATTATGATCTGGGCCTGTTTTCTCATGAGAATAGTAAGGCTCATCACGCAGCATCTGTAAAACTTCTTGAAGAATATTTTTTGGTGTAAATTGTATTTGGGTACGAGCAGGAAGGCTTACAAAATAAGATGATTCAAGGGAAGGCACTGAGTCCATCCTTTTTTCAAGGGCACCAACAACTGCTTTAGGAGCTTCTTCTCCTGTCCAGTGCCAAAGAATAAAGTTTTGGACTGATTCTAACCCTTTATCAAGATACAATAAGCCTAAAAATGATTTTAAAGAATGCTTACTAAGGTGAGGATTTAAGTTATATTGCGTTACTATTGCAGATAAGCTTTCTGCAGAAATCAGACTATTATACTTTTGAACAAGCTCCCCTTCTGTGCTTTCAGGAAAGCGATGATAAAGCATATCACGGAGAATAAATCTAAGGATGCCCTCCCCCACAAATTGAAAGCCTTCAAACTGAGAAAATTCATAAAAGGCTCTCTTATAAAGATTGTTACTGAATAAAGCAGAAAGCGGGCTTTCTTCAATAGCTTCTTGAGAGATAGAATTCATAATATTAGAAATAAAGGTTGGAGCTCTTTCACTTGTATAATATCTCTTAAAAAATTTATGGCTTGCTTCTATTCCCCCATCGCTATAAATGGCGCCAATGAGGGATTCGACAAAATCAGCTTGTCGATGAGATTGTAAGGTTTCTTCTCTTGTAAAGGTGGATAGCTTTAATCTTTTAGATATTGCTGCAAGTCTTAAGTGTTTTGATAAGTGAGCAAGAGTTTCATTGCAGGTAAGTGTAGAACAAATTTTTGATAATTGATTGGCATTAAGTTTCGGAAAATCCTTCCATAAAAATTCTCGTATTACATGCTCTAAGACAGCATCACCTAAGAATTCTAGACGTTCATATCCTCGCGATGAATGGGAATGTCCAATATCAGTGGTACTGTGCCTTAAAGCTAAATGTAAAAGCTCAGGCTTTTTGAACGTATAATCTATTTCTTGAGACAGTTCTCGGAGAAGTTGCGTCTCGTCTTTAGAAATATCTATACTTTCAGGTGAGCTCGAGCTAGCAGAACCATGGTCGAGACCCAGCGTTTTGTGTTTGCCCTCTTCCTCTCTTTGAGCTTTTTGTTTTCCTCTCTGATCTACAAAAGGTGCCTTAAGTATTTTAGATTGATCTTCTTGTTCTTGGCTTGCTGCGATTGGTAAGGCTTGGATTAAGCAAAAAACATAGAATAAAATAGATAAATATTTATGCGTAAAGTATATCATACTGATGTCTCCCCTCTAATTTACAATGGCCTTTTCAAACTTAACTTCACAAAGACTTAATATACATTTTTGGCTCAATAATTCTTTAATGCTACCTTATAGCTTAACCTCTTTTTTTAGCTTTACTAAATTATTTTTTGATTCCTTAACCCCTCTCTTTGAAGACTCTTCCCACCATTTCACAGCTTCTGTGTAATTTCCTTGGTAATAATACAGCATTCCCAAATTATGTTGTGCTTTAGCATTTCCTTTATGTGCTAAAGGTAAGAATAACAATAAAGCATTCTGATATTGAGGCTTGAGTGGCAATAAGTCAGCAATTCCTTTGCGGTAGCGGACTGCAAGCTCGTAGCATGCTTCATCATTTAATATATTCTTATCTGCGGCAAACAGAGGAAAATAATACAAATTGCTCTGGATTATCCTAGAGACGCTATTTTTTATCTGCTCACATTGAATTCTATTGCTCTTATTCGCATGTAGCTGATATTGCATGAATCTCATAAACCTTCCTTCAGGAAACATCCTTCCTTTCTCTTTTGAAAAGTCTTTTAAGAAAGTAAATAAGCTTTCAAAATTTCCCGTTTGCGTAAGAATACTCCCAGCTCTTAATGTAAGTTCTGTTTCATATTCTATGTCTGCTTGACGTTGACGCGCAATCTCAACAATTTGGGGTTTGGTTGTAGTATTATTGCTCATAATAGTTTCTTGTATATCTTTAGTTAAAAATGAATGGGCGTTATTAGGTGGGTAAATATATAGAATCTGCGCAACGTTATCACCAGACGAGCCCATATATTTACTGTAACCTAAGTCTACAGGAATACAACCTAGCCGCATCATAAGCTTGCGAGAAGCAATATTATCAATATGAATGTAACCTTTTACCCCTTGAAAATTGATTATGCGTGGATGCTCTTCTAGCTGGCAATCCACTCTTGCCATTATAACCTTCAAAGGCTGGCCAACCCGAGTATTAACCATTTCTTCATTAAATTTCTTGCGAAATAATGTCCCCAGTCCTTGGCCTCGATATTTAGGGTGAAGCAGGACTTGGCATTCTGCATAGGCATTTGTCGCGTCAGCAATACGGTAATCCATTTTTACGTATAAAAAGCCTACCAACTTTGAGCCCCAAAAAAAGTTATGGACACCCAGGAGTTCATCAATATTTTTATCTTTCTTTAAAGCATGATAAACATTAGCTACTGCAATAACTTCATCGCCAGTCACTTTAAAAAATTCTTTACCATTTGCTCTAGTATGTGCGCGGCAAATCTCTCTAATATTCTTTTTCTCTTCTTCATTTTCCCCTGTAAAAGAATAAATGCTGTACTCAGTTCCACAAGCCGAATTAAGAAAAGACAAGAGGGTTAAAAAGATGCTTAGAATAGTAAACCTTTTAAAATTCATTTAATTTCCTCTCTTATAATGAAGGACTGTTGCGAAATACATTTTGAGGAAGCATACCATGATCTTTCTAAGAAAACGGAGATAATAAGTTTTTGTTTAAAAGATCTTTGAGACTGTGTTTAAGGTCACGAGATAATTTTAGAATTTCCTGATTAAAAGGAGTCTTATGTTTAAACATGCCTAAACATATATGGAGAAACTTTCTCATAATCACATTGCTAAGCTAAAAACTTTTTAGAGTGCTCATTGCTTCACTTAACTTTTGGGAGTTCATTCCAGCTTGTTGTGTAGTGGGGAGAAAGAAATTGGCGGTGCGTGATGGAAGTTGTTGCTTGATTAACAGCTCCGTAACTGACAGTCCTTTTGCCGTATCTTTGATTAAGTTTATCAAGCGTTAGCATTAATTGCTCTTTTTTTGAAGAAATTTGGCTCAAGAATGACGCTTGAAATTCTTCTTGTGACCTTAAACTTAAGAGACATACGCCTGCTTTCTTATAAGCAAGGTGAGGTTTATAGATATCCTTTAAAGCCTTCTTACCAGCCGTAATAAAAGAGGGAGTGTAGTGGCTTGCAACATCAAGGTGAATAAGCTGAAAATTACTGTAGTAGGTCCCTTCACTAAAGCGATTCGTCTTAATAAAGATCCCTAATTTTTGGGCAAGCATTCTTTCTTCTCTTAATTTTTCAGTTGCCCTTTCAATAAAAGAACAAATAGCCCATTCTAATTCTTCATAAGAGGTCACATCTTTTGGAAATGAGCGTGAAACCGTTATCATTTTTTTAGAAGCTAAGTCTTCTTCAAAGTCATAAGCAATTTTCCCATTAAGCTCAGTCACAATCCGCTCACCCACAACACTCATTTTTTGGCGAATCCATTTAGGAGGGGCTTGTTTAAGCTTAAGGGCTGTATCAATCCCTTGGGTAAGCAAGTACTTTGTATGATTGCGCCCAATGCCCCAAATCTCATTTACAGGGAGACGACTCAAAAAAGTATGGATTTCTTTTTCATCAAGAAGAATAAAGACTCCTTCAGATTTTTTCGCAAAATGGTTAGCAACTTTAGCGAGCGTTTTAGTTAAAGAGACCCCAATTGAAATTGGAATTCCTAAATATTGCCTTACTTGATCTTTGAGATGCTGACAAAAGGAAAAAAGCTCCTCTTCAGGAACATGTGTTAAATCAAGAAAAGCTTCATCAATGGAGTAGACTTCCATGAGGGGGACTTGAGATTTTAGTAAAGCCATAATTCGATGAGAGAAGTCTTGATAGAGGGTATAGTTTGAAGAAAAGATAGCCATATCCATCTTTTGAGCAATTTCTTTAAACTTAAAATAAGGCTCCCCCATTTTAATTCCTAAGGTTTTAGCTTCATTGGACCTTGCAATGGCACAGCCATCGTTGTTGCTTAAGACAACGACAGGTTTATTCCCTAAGTCAGGTCGAAAGACGCGCTCACAGGAAACATAAAAGTTGTTCATATCAACAAGAGCTATTTTCCGCATTAGAGAGAGTGGATGGCGGCTGTGACGACCCCCCATATTTGGAGTTCATCCTCAGCCCTCAAGAAAAAAGGCTCATTATAATACTCGTCTGTTTTAAGGATTATTTTCTTATCCATTCTTTCAAAACGCCTGATACAAAGTTCACCTGCTATACCTGCAATAACAATACATCCTGAGTGAGGCTTTAAACTACGATCAACGATTAAAAGATCACCTGCTAAAATACCTGATTCTTTGAGAGCATCATTTGTCGCCCGCATAAAAAAAGTAGAGACAGGATTAGGGATTAAATGCTCGTTAAGGTCTAGGGATTTTTCTCGATAATCTAACGCTGGAGAAGGGAAACCAGCTGTAACCTGCATGAAATAAAAGGGTAAAGGGTGATAAGAAGGAAAAAGATTAGAGGCTAAGGGTAAAGGATTCATTTTTATTTTCTCAGTTAGGTTATCCTCCCCTTCCTTATAGACATAAATGATAAGCGTTCAAATATCAAATACCCTTATTGCATAAGGGATATAAAATTATTGAAGAGACACATTAAAGAATAAAAAGAATCTTTTAATGCTGAAGGGTTAAGATTTGCTCTTCACTCAAGCCTGTGACGTCACTAATAAGAGCCGGATCAATCCCTTTTAAAAACATTGAACGCGCAACTTCTAGACGTCCTTTTTCTAAGCCTTGTTGCAGCCCTTTTTCTAAGCCTTTTTGTTCCCATTTCTGAGCGAGTGTCATAATCTTATCCTCATCTATATTTAGAAGGCCTTCTCGAATAGCCTTCATAAATTCTTGCTCGTCTTTAATATCTGCTGCTTCATAGATATAAGAAAGAGAGACATAGATATAATCTTCAATATACTGGTTTTCTCCCTGAGTTTCAATCTTTCTAAAAAGATCAATGGCTATCTTGAGAGTGGGAAGGATATCTGGATCTTTTATGTGTTTTGCAATAAGAGCGGCAGCTCCAAACCAAAAGTACTTCTTAAGCTCTTCATCTGAGGCTTGAGTAAGGTCAACAAGCTTGTAAGGTCGTCCCATAATCTCTCGGGCGAGATCTTTATTCGCGCCATAAAGTTCAAAGAGGTCCGTTGAGTAAGGAAAAGGCCTTTGCCCCGTATAGAGCACAAGCGGATATATTATAGGGAGCTTATTACCTTCTGATTTCTTAAGGTGCTGATCCACAATAGCTGACATGTATTTAACAAGCCTTAAGGGAAGCATTTTGTCAGGACTAGACGCATGTTCCAACAACACATATAGATAACCCTCTTCATTATTGAACTTAGTAGCAAAGAGAATATCTGATATTTGCTGTTTTAATTTATCATCAATGAAGGACTCTTTTTGTGGTTCAATGTTGTTTAAGTCTATTGCTTCTTTTACCTTTTCAGGAAGATTGGCTTCAAAAAATTCTCTCGCGACTTTAGGATTCGTAAAGACAGAACGGATGAAACGATCATGAGGGCTTAATCTATTTTTAGGCACGTTATAACTGCTCTTAAGAATTGAAATAATATAGGATTTATCTTACTCTTTTTATTAGGGTTTGTCTGCTTCTTCTTGTGTGAATGACTTATTTTTAGGATGTTTTTTATCTTTAATTGCTTGAAGAATTCTCTCAAGTTTTTCTTGAGCATATGCTTTTTGTTCTGCAGTAATCTCTTCTCCCTGATGGCCTTCTAAGTCATACCGATGTGTGCCTTTTATAACAGCCTCAAGATAGTCAATGTTATTAGTGTAATAGGTAAGAGCATATCTCAATTTAACCTTTGAAGGAGAGTTCTCTTTTCCAAGAAAAGATAAAATGTCTTTATCAATATGAAGTTTAAGCGGCTTTAAGTCTTTAGGATTAAAGCAAGCGGGAAATTGTTCATAAAGCCATTTTAAAGCTATTTTAGTTGCTGCTCTCTTCTTTTTCTGTGCCTCTCTCTCTTTTTGCTTCTGCTCTTGAAGTTCTTTTTGCTTTCCTTTTACAGCTTGTGTTTGTAATGGCTTTAAAGCTTGGAAGAGTTGAGAGTGCTTTTCTGGGCTTAAGGGCTTTTTGATCGTGAGTTTGGGCCTATCGTTCATTTAGTGGGTCCTTGGTCCTTACATGGTTTTCTTGTAACATTTACTTCCTTTCCTGTTAAAGGAAAATTATCCCCATCTTTAAGGGAAAACCTTGTGGATAAAATGCATCTCTCTTTAGGCCTTGGTCGCATAAAAGCGATTGCCTAAAAAATAAGCATCTTTTAACAAAGAGAGGACAAAGTTATGGGAAGGTAAGGAATGACTTGCCTCTTAAATTCATCATCGTAAGAATGATCAATAATTTTATAATTACATCCTAAACGTTTTTCAGCATTGAGTCTTTTATGGAGAATCTGCTTAATCTTCTTAATGAGGAGGTTAAGATCGGTAAATAACAATGATCTTTGCCGTGCCTTTCGTCCTATTCTGCCATTGGCAATGAGAAGAGACCAATCTTTAAAAAGAGTTGGCATCACAATGATGTGATAATATCTAAAGATGTCCACCTCTTTATTTTGAGCTTTGAGATAAAATTCTGCGTGCATTATCCTGCTTTCTGCAACTTTAAGGCTTTAAGTTGTTGCAACGACTGCTGAGGATTATGAGGATTGAGGGGATAAAGTTTATTCTTGAAGAAGATGACATTACTTTGTTTAAAAGCGCCAGAGACACGTGCAATTTCTAAAGCTTTGGCAATAGGATCATGAGAAGAATTAAGAGAAACTTGGATTAATTGATTAAGCTTATCAAACTGACTTGAGTGAGGGTTCATAGGGATTCTCCAAAAGAAGTGAGGTTAGGTTTATAAGAAGAGATAGGATCTTTTGATCTTAAGAACTGTTTCATCATCGCTTTCATACCTTGGTGAGAGCATTCTTGTTTAAGCGTACCATCAGGATCATTGTGAAGCTGTTCTGTTGCATAAAGAAGAACACCCAACAACGTGGTTGCTTTCTCGCGTGCGAGAGGATCAAGCTGCAGATCATCACCAGGCTGTATTTCTAAAAATGATGCAAGACCTGACTTTAAAATCAATCCTCCAAGTTGGATTTTTGTCCGATTCTCTGCTTTACGATCACTCACTTCAAAACGCTTTAGCTTACGTTTATAATGCTCTAAGTCCCAAGAATTTTTATTAAATTGTTGCGTCATTTTACGCAGCCTTTTGTGAAGAAGCTGGAGATTCCTTTGCTCTTTTTTGAGGAATTGGTCTTCCACAAAATTTCTGGGCAGCTAGTAGCCACTTCTCCTTCAGCTCAGGTTTCTTTTGCGTTTCCTCAATTACATGAAGAAGCCCCCCAATAAGTGTCATAGGCTCAAGATTGAGGGAGGGAATTTTGTTCAAGAGGGATAAAAATTCTTCGTGTCTCTTCTGCTGGAGTTCAGCAATTTCTTTCTCCAACTTTACTTTTTGCTCTTCAAGTTTAGTGATCTTTTTTTCAATGGCTTGCATAGTTCATTCTTTCCAAAAAAGTTAGTTAAATATTCTTATCGGAAAGCTCCCCACAGCTTGATTTGAATAAAAATATATAAGCAAAAAAGCAGCAGTCCTGCAAGAGTTTTTTGCCAAAACTCTAAAGGCGCACTTAGGAACAATTAAAATTGTTCTTGTGCGGCCCTGCCGGCGGCCATATATTGTCGTATGGCTATCTATCATGCACACTTAAGTTGTCTTACACGATCTGCAGCAGGCTCTGTTGCATCACACGCTGCTTATATTGCTGCAACCATAATGGTTGAAGAGCGCACTGGCTCTACGTGGGATTACACCCAAAAAGCTAAAGAAGTCCTATCTTCAAATATCATTTCTCCAGAAGGCTCCCGTGAGTGGGTTTATGATGCTGAAACTCTTTGGAAAACGGTAGAAGATTTTGAAGATTATATTGCCAATAAAAGATACAGAGGGCACAAAGATGAAGTTAAAAATGCCAAAAGCCTTGCTGCAAAAGAGAAGTTTTTGTCCTCATGTCTTACAGCGTATAAAGCTAACTTTGCACTCCCTCTTGAGATCACAAATAAGCAACATTTAATAGAACTTTCTGAGAGAATTGTTAAAGAGTGTTATGTCGCTCATGGCCTCGTGGCTCAATATGCCATTCATGATATGAAGGGTAACCCCCATCTCCATATCATGGCAACAACCCGCCCTCTTGTTGATGGAAGCTTTGCAGAAAGGCGCTTTTTTATTAAGAAGCCAGAGCTTGTTGAAATCAGAAAACAGATGGCTCAAATCAGTAATCACTTTGCTCAAGAAAGAGGCTATGATTATCATCTTGATCACCGCTCTTACAAAGACCAAGGCATTAAACTTGTGGCCACAAAACATTTAGGACCCAATGCCAGGCATCGTCTGCAAGAGCTCAGCCGAAATGTTCAAGATAACGAAGAAATCCGACAAAAAAACATTGAGATTCTCCTCAACCATCCTGAAGAACTCATCAAGGTTGTGGCGTCTCAAAAAGCCGTTTTTACGCAAGTGGATTTATGCCGTGAAATTTTTAAACGTGTGGGGGGTGACGAAAAACTCTACGCCATTTTAAAAGCAAAAGTGGATGGCATTGAACTCCCCTCCATTGCCATGATTGGAAAGACCCTCAATGATAATCACCTTTATGAAAGCAAGAGTATTCAATTTGATAAGGGAGATTATTCAAGGACGATAGAGAGTGTCACGGCCAAGCTTTTGTCTCAAGAGCATGCCATTTATTTAGGAGAGAACATCAAAGGCCAGGCGTTTTATACGTCACTTGAAATGAAAAATCTTGAAACGTTAATTGCTGAGAAAGTTGAAATTTTAAAGGCAAAAGAAACATCTTTCATTAAGGAAAAGTATAAACTTATTTCGATCGAACGCACTCAAAAAGAAGAAAGAATAACTTTCTCTGAAGAGCAGTTAGGGGCCATCAATCATCTCCTTTCTAATCAAGCTATGAGTGTTCTCACAGGTAAAGCTGGAACAGGAAAGAGTACCGTCCTTAAGCCTGTGGTTGAGGCTTATAAGCAATCAGGATTTACGGTGATAGGGACATCTTTCCAAGGAAAAGTGGCAGATCAACTCTCAAGTGAACTGGGTATTGAAGGATATACGTTGGATCAGCTGAAGTGCAAGTGGGATGACCAAGATAAATATAAAAGGCTTATTGAAAACAAAGAACTTAAAGGCCAAGCCCTTACTAAAACGAAGGCTGAAATTGAGAGGCTTCAAAAATGGCGCCTCACCAACAAGCATGTGATAATTCTTGATGAAGGCAGTATGGTCCATGGGGCTTTGTGGAAAGGCCTTCTTCAAGAGATTGAAAGATCAGGCGCTTGTCTTAAAATTGTGCAAGACAATAATCAAATTAAAGCCCTTCATGGTCTTGATGCGGCACGGCTTATTGAAGAGAAGATAGGCGCTTATGAGATTAAAAGCGTTGTTCGCCAAGATGAGCCATGGATGCGCGAAGCCTCATCCCTTTTAAATGAGCATTGCATTGAAGATGGTCTAAAACCTTATTATGAACGCGACCACTTTGATTTTAGAGAGCGTGATTTTGAGGCGAAGATCTCTCTTGTTGCTGATTACTTAGAGGGAATTGCTCTATCTCCTTATCAAACCCATATGGCTTTAGCTCAGAAAAATAAGGACGTCGTTGAACTTAATGAGCTTATTCGGGAAGCTCTTATGTCTCAAGGAAAACTAGGAAATGAATTTATATTTGGGCGAGAAGGAATCTTTGACCCTAAGCAATCATTTCAAGGACCTAAAACACACCACTTTAGAAAATCTGCTTATGGAAGGCGTTTTGCGGTCGGGGATCGCGTCATGTTTCTTGAGAATGATCATCATGAAAGACATGTGCAAACGCTTGAAAAAGGCAAGAATGATAGAGTTGGAGTGAAGAATGGGACGCTTGGAGTTATAGAATCATTTGATTTGAAGAGACAAACTGTTGAAGTCAGGCTTCATGATGGAAGACTCGTTGGCTTCGATTCAAAGTCTTATGATTCTCTGACCCATGGGTATGCAGTCACGATCAATAAATCTCAAGGAGCTACCTTTGATCATACTTATGGCTTCTTTAGCTCCTTTAATAGCAACCAGCTTCTCATATGGTTAACCCGTCACAAGGAAACCTTTAAAGGGTATGTATCGAAAGGGATCGCTTCTGATCTTAAAGGAATGGTAAGTCATGTGGCACGATCAGATTATAAAGGATTGTCAACCGACTATGATCTCTCTGTCGAGCAAAAACCTTACTTTAATCTTGTCCAGCATTATTGGAAAATTGCTCAAGAAGTTGGCAATCTTAAAATAAAGATTGATGCGCTTACATTACAAGCCGAGCAATCGGCCAAAAAAATCTCTCTAAACAAAGAATGGGGCCACTATAACGATTTAGTTCAGACAAGGAATAAAGATGCTTCAGAGATTCTTCAAAATTGGAGCCAATGCTCTACGTTTATGCACCAAACAGGTGTGAGACGAGAGACTTTAGAAGTTCAAGCAGGGTTACGGCCAAGACTTTTAAGTATGGCAGAAGAAGCGGCTCTTGAGAAGGTTGAGGAATATTTTAAAAAAGCAGATCAAGCAAGACGCTTATGGAAAGGCATCTCTCAAAGCCATCCAGGCTCCCTCTCCCATAATCATCCTGAATATAAAGATTATGCTAAAATAAAAGAAATCAGGAATGAACTGGCTTATGAGATAGCAAGCTTTCCAGGCCTTTATAAACCTTTCTTTAGAGTTAAGGAGCAAGGAAAATCCTATGTCACTTATAGCGGCACTCTTTATGAGAAGCGGCCTCAAGGATTTAAAGCTGTTATGTCTCAGGCTGAGCAATATATTGAGCATAGAAAGACTCAAGCTTACGAACATCAGTTAACCTTTAACGAGCGCGCTGCCTATAAAAAAGTTCAAGAATACCGCTCCCTTCACTACAAGGCAGTTGCCTCCTTTAATCATAAAAAATCAATCCAAGAAATAATCCAAAAAAGAGACAGACTTGCCTATGAAATTGTCTTTCATTATAGCATTATTCAGCCCTTTGTAGGCAAACTTGGTCTTAAAGAAGAAACCTTCTTAAAGCATGCTGTTTTAGGAGAGGGCAGGACAATAATTGAGGCTTATCAATTATCTAAGAATATTGAAGAAAAAACAAAGCTGGCTGATCATCTTGTGTCTTATACACTTAATGAGCAAGGAAGCGCTGATAAAGCTCTTTATAGTCTTTTGAGACAAGAAAACCTTGACTTCCAGAGATTGAAATTTGAGCAAGGCTGGTATAAGGCCCATCAGGACGGCAAAGAACTCTCAATTCATACTCTTCAAGAGCTTGAGCAAGCATACCACGATCTCACAACCTTTAGAGAGAAAAAGCAAGTTCAGGATCAGTGGACCATTCTTAACGCCGATACTTCCAAACTTGATCATTTCCCTGATGGCACCCCCCATAATAACAAAGTTAAACTTGAGAGGAAGAAGAGTTCTTTAGAGATAGATCTCAACCAGAAAAAGGTTGTGAATACTTATGATAGAGAACAAGTCCTCGCTTGCCTTACATCTTCTCATATTGAAGGCATCTTTGCGCGTCATATTGAAGGATGGGTTGCAAACCCTAAGTGCTATATTAAGTCTCATGAAATCCGTTATGGTCAATATAAAGAATTTTGGGTTAATCGTCAGACTGGAGCTTGGTATAACTTTGCTGCAGGTGAAGGGGGAGACATCTTTAAGTATATCAGCAAATCCCAAGGAATCCGTTACGGCGAAGCCATCAAGTATTTAGGAACAGAGCTTAATGCGCCTCAATTAACATCCCTCAATTGGGAAGAGGGAGCACAAAGACAGAATGAACTTAAACTTCAAACCGAACGAGAGGAACAATTAAAAATAGAAAAATCTCAGGAAAAGACCAACAAGCTTTATAAAGCATCCCATCCCATTCAAGGAACGCTTGCTGAGCAGTACTTAAAAGAACATCGAAAGATTAATACAGCAGGATTACCTTCTGATTTAAGGTTTATTCTAGGCTTTAAGGATTATGAGTCCCATAAAATATATCCAGCCTTAGCAGCTTTTGCAAGGGATGCTGAAGGAAAGCTGACCGCAGCTCAAGTGACATGCTTAGACCCTAATACAGCCAATAAAGCCGATATTGATGTGAAGAAGCGCTCTTTAGGGACAATTAAAGGCACGGCTGTGGAAATCCAAGCAGAGGATGGCCCCACTTATATCGCAGAAGGAATTGAGACAGCCCTCTCTTTAAAAGAAGCTGGCATTCAAGGGAGAATTCTTGTAACTTTAGGCCTTTCCAACATGCGCAATGTAGGGAGCCATATTAAAGACAAGGATCAGCCTGTCATCTTATGCTGTGATGCGGATGAGATAGGCTCTTCGGCTTGGAAATCATCCGAGCAAAATCTAAAGAAACTTCAAGAGGAGGGGTTCAAAGCCTCCATTACTAGACCGCAAGGAGAAAAGGGACGGGATTTTAATGATATTCTTCAAGAAGAAGGGATTGCTGCTGTTCAAGAGGTGCTCAAGGATATTGCTTCATTTAAAAAGAGACTTCCCCAAAAGGAAACCCTATTTCCACAACACACTTCTCTCCACTCCTCTAAAACAGAAGTTATTTCTCCTCAATTGGGAAAGTCAGCAAATGCCCAAAAAGAAATAACTCAAGGAGCCTTTTCTCAAGAAGAAAGCGAAAAGTATGGCCCTAATGCGTTAGAACTTTACTTGAGTTGTAAAGAAAAACTAAAAACCCTACCTTCCATTATGAAAGCTCAAAGTGAAGAAAAATTACATATAAAGAAGTTGAATAAGGAATCTCTCTACCATGCTCATATCATCTGGAAGGACAAAGATCTTAAGCAACAAGCTTGCAATTTAGGGCTTGAGGCGGAGATACAAAAGAAAGCTGAAATATATCATTATGATATTGCTTGGGATTTACATTCTAAAAAAATCCAGGAAGAAAATGCTCTAGATCTGTATCTTAAGTGCGAGTTAAAGCTTAAGAATTTACCTTCTATCGTTGTTGCCAAAGGGCAAGAAAAAGAAGAAGTAAAAGCTCTATTAAAACAAGCTCGACTTCATGCTCATGCTGTATATCAAGACCCCTCCCTTAAAATGAAAGCTCAAGAATTAGGCCTTGAAAAAGCTATTAAGCATCACGCTCAAATTCATAAACAAGAGATGGAGCAAAGTATCAAGCAAAGCTCTTCTTTTAAATTTAGTCGCTAAATTAAGCTGCTTTTTTATAAAGCCTTTTTCCAAAAGAAATGATGATAGGAAGGTATTTCCTATAATTCTGTATTGCTTTAAAAATAGCATATATTTTGGCAAGTTGTTTTACAGTTTTAATGATTTGCATCAACTTCTATCCTTTACTATAAAGTATTTCTAATAAATTGTACGATATTAGACAGCAGTCAAATCATATCAAAAGGGAAAAACTTCCTTACATTGAAGCAAGCATTTAACTTTAAATTTTTACCATAAAGATTATGGTTTGATTTTAGTAAAGGTCAAAAATTTAGATAAAATTGATCTGCTGATTCAATAAAACTTACAATAAAAATTAAGTACACGACAATTTAAAATAATTTTAATGTTCACCTGGCCTAAAAGGTGTTCTTTTTTTATTAATGTTCATGAATACATGGAGTTACATATATGGATATTAATAAAATTGAGAACGCATGGGATAAAGTCAGACCTCAACTTGAGGAAATTTTTGATAATATTGATATTTATGACATGGAAAGACTTTCTCATAATTTTCCAGAGTCATTAGAATATTTAAGTACTACATACGAAGAACCTCCTCTGAATCTACTAAAGAAAATATCTCCATTGTTTCCTGAAGAATTAAGAGGACTCATTGAGCAATATGTTGCTCAGAATTTATATGCTTGGTTAAACGTGGATAAAGACTGAATTTTTGCAGTGGGACTAAATTTTTTTACTCCTCTAAAGGATTAGGGTCATACTTGTTCTTCCAAGCTATATGACGATGATAAATAATCTTTTTAAGAATCATAGGACGTATGCCTTTGTAAAAAACGAGCACCATATCTTCCCCCAGATAGCGAACTTCGTCAGCTGTTAAGATAGGGCGTCCTTGATAAGATTGAGACTCTCCTTGGTTTTCTGACATAGCAAAAGATTTACTTCCTTTTTGTTGATTCTCACCTTTACTTTTAGAGACCGTTTCAATGGTAGAGGTGCCGAGCATTTTAGAAACATATTCTGAACTTTTAAGACCTGAGGGCCCAATAAAAGCTAAAAGATTACTCTCCATGAAGGTCTCCCATGCTTCTGGGGAGATCTTCTGAATAAGTTCTATATTTTGTGCCACAGCTAAAATTTTAACCCCATAACCTCTCCCTGCAACTAAAGCTTCATCAACTGCGGGAATAGCCCCCAATAATGACATCTCATCAAGAACCATCAAAAGAGGGATTGGACCCCTTTGTTCATTTTTTTGAGCCATAGAAAAAGCCATTGAAACGATGAGGCGCATAAGCTTGCTATATGATTTTAACTTTTCTAAAGGAATACAGAGAAAAAGATCAGCTTTATTTTGGATAAGCTTATTAAGATCAATGGTTGATTTTGATGTCACTTTTTGGATTAAAGGACTATCAAAGATTCCGAGCTCATTTCTGACTGTATTGAGACTTCCTGAAATCTCTTCCGGAGCTGTTGTTAAAAGAGCTGCGGCGACTCTTGCAGGTTGACCATAGGCAAGGTCTTCTTGTGCAGAGATATAGTTAAGCATATCTTTAAAGTCTTCTCCTGTTTGACAGAGAAGTTTATAAACTTGAAAAAGTGTTTTTTCCTCTACACTAAATTCTTCTGAGCAAACAACATATAAAATCATGGCTTGAATAATTGATCGTGCCCTATCATAGAAATGTTTAGAGTTTCCATTGATGTTGGTAGGGATAGGAACAAGGAGGGAGGCAATCATGGCAGCATCATCAACGACTTCTTCTGATTCAGGATCTAAAAAATCAAGAATATTAATGGAGCCTGATTCGTGGGTTGTCTTCTTAAAAGGATCAAGGGCATAAACTTCTCTGCCAAGCTCTTTTCGTCTGCGAGCTGTCACATGAAAGTTCTCAGCAGCCTTCACATCAGTCACGAGCACAGGGCCATCATAATCAAGCAGGGTTGGGATAATGATGCCAACTCCTTTGCCAGCTCCACTTGGAGCAATGAGCACCATATGATGAGGATTCATTCTAATAATTTCTTGAGATCCTCTTGTTTGAACCTCTTTTTTTAGAACATTAACATCTGTTGATAGTTCTCCCTTAATGAGACAACCCACTGGGATGCCTTTTTCATGATGAAGAGCTTTAATTTCTTGGGATGTGGCAAATCGAGCTGATCCATGGCTGTTTTCTTGTTTGACTTTTTTTTGCTGGGTGAGGCCATATTTGATTAAATGGGTCACAATAAAAAGAGAAATTAAAAGAGAGCTTGAGGCAATTAAAGGCCATGTCACTTCAACCTTTTCAAGAAAATAAAACACCTCAAGAATATTCTTTGGCAAGATTGGCACAATCATTTGCAGGGCCACAGAATAAGTAAATAGAGACCCAAACCACAGAGAACATAAAAGGCCTAAAATAACAGGAGCGAAAGAGCCTCTTTCTATCCGATAAAGGCCAAAAGCAATTAACGAAACAAACCCTGGCAAGAAGCATAAAAAGGCGTAAGCGCTATAAAAGCCAAAGACCATCTCAAGCCAAGGGCGCGCGTAAATGACAATGGGCACACACAAAAGTGTCCAGGATTGACTTAAAATCTTTTTAAGATTGAAAAACCAATTTTGCATAAGTAAGTCCTTTTTGGGGGTTGGATGAATGATAATGAGCAACAGCCTTAAACCAGCTGTGATGCTGAGCTCTAAGGGAGACAAGAAACTGGGCAGCAATTGAGGTATTTTTTAAAGGATTTAACAGCTCTTGAGCCGAATTTACTTTATCTTTGTGCCAGAAATAATTGATCTGGTGACACCCCACATCAAAGTTCTCAATCCCCAAAGCCAGAAGCTCCTTGATATAAATTGAAGCGACTTTCTCCGTCTTAAAGTAATAACTTTTGCCTTGAATGTGAATTGACCATGGCCACGGGGCTCTATGAGGACCAAAGCCACTTTCAACTTTAGCAATTTGCAGGAGAAGCTTTTTTGGCACATTGATTTGATCTGAGAGAAGATCAATGGCTTTTAAACAAAGATTGGCTTTGGCTGGGGCCATAAAAGTCAAGAAAACAATCATGGTTATAACAAAGGGATATCTCATGGCTGAATCCTGATAAGCTCTTGTGTTTTCGGGAACATCATCTCCCCTACATAGCGCTGTCCTTTGTCGCTGCGATGTAGCTGAATGACCAAATCAACAGCTTCATACAGGAACTCTTTGACACCCTTTGGCTCATGCCCTGAGAACGCAATGTTTTGCGGAATGGCCCACGAAAGAGCTGATTCACAGCTATTGGCATGAAGGGTACACATAAAGCCTGCATGACCTGAGTTCAAAAGCCTTAAAATGGGATAAGAATTTGCCATTGAAAGCTCTCCCATTAAGATGATGTCAGGCCGGCTTCTCATTAAATGATCAATCATTTGAGGATAGTCTAATGTTGGGTTCTTTTCATTACGGCTAACCACATAGTGCACATGGTTTTCATGAGGAATAGTGAGTTCTCTCGTATCCTCAAGCACAAGAATTCGTTTATCTTGGGGAATGGATGACAAAAGACAGTTCATAAATGTCGTTTTCCCTGAACTCGTTCCGCCTGATATAAGAATATTTGCACCTTCTTTTATGAGAGATATGATCATCTGTTCATGTTCAAGATTAAGGCCATAATCTTCAAAGGAAAGCTTTAAATAACGCCGCATCCGAATAGAGATTGAAAGCTTAGACTCAACGTTCGATCCCAGCATTGCTTCAAATCGGTGGCCGCCTGGAAGCATAACAGATAACCGGGGTTGAATAATGGGATCAAAGGCTAACCCCCAGTGATTGGCTAAAACATGACAGAGGGTTTCCCAATACTTTAAATCAAGCTTAGGGGTTGAGATTTTCTTATACCCTTTCCCTGAAATCTCTAAATTCAATTCTCCTGCTTTGATCACAGAGCATTCTATTAAATCTTCTTCTTGCAAATATGGATTTAATTCGGCAAGCCATGCCGTTAATGAAGGTGAGGATAATCCCATATCACTTATCATTTTTTCGCCATGGTCCATATACTTTCCTGCCATCTGAGTAATGAGTGACATCTCTTATGCCAGGATAATGATAAGTCATTTTCTTAATCCTATCTCCCATCTTTACTTGGTATGGAATGTTCGCATATTCATGAGTTACTTGAACAACTGTACTTTGGGGCTTGTTTTGGATAAGCGTATTTGAATTTTTGATAACTGTCGTTTGAGAGGGGCTCGATGGTTTAGTAAGTTGTTGTATAATAGGTTTGGATAACCCAGCCACCTTTTCATAAATAGTTCCATCAGGGCGTGTCCATAGTTGAACTTTATCTTGCGGACTAATTAAAGTGTTTCCATCCATGGAAGGTGATTGAGTAAGAGACGGTCTATTGATTTCATCCGATAAGATGTAAGGTAACCACCTATTTTCATCATTTTCTGTAAATTCTTTAATAATTAATAATGTTTTACTGCCTTTAATAGATATTTGATATCGAGGCTTCGATTTAAGCTCTTGGTCCAAATGCTCATATCCAATAATTGATAAGAAGTGGGGGAGAGGTTCATTAGAGCGTCTGCAAGATTTATCAATAAATCTGTTCTTGCCATTCCATTGATAATAAGCCCTCATCAGAGGATAAGAACGGCCTGATTCAAAATCATGTTCATACTGACCTTCACACCCCTCTTTAGTGAAGATTAAATTTGTAAGATCTTGGGGTTCACACTGCTGTGAAATAATCTTTGTCTTATCTTTATAATTAATCTGACGCCTAGCCATAGGAATGACGGTTGAACCATTAATGACTGGTTTGCATCCAGCTTTAACAAACTGATGAGCGATTGTTTCTTCTGTCTCATGACAGGGAGTGACTTCATGGGTAATTCCATTTTCAATAAATATATCTCTTTTTTGAATAATAGATTTATTCTGCTCATAGAGATGTTTGAGTGAGCACCCTTGCTCTGTAAGAATAATCGATAAGGGGTGATGATTTGTCGGGTGGCATGCATTAACAAGCTTTCTAGCATTGCTCCTATCATAATAGACTGTTTCTGCTTGAGGATACGCAAGGCGTAATTGAAGATCTATGTCATGAGGACATAAGCCTCTCTCTTCTATAAAGGGGTGAGGTTGTGACTCATCTTTAATACAGTGTTCATCAAGATATATTTTATTGTTAGCATCATCGAGCCAATACCGTTTAAAAGTTGTATAAGCAACACCAGCTTGCTGATCAATAATGTCAGAACAACAACCGTAATCTTTTTTAATATCAAAAATGAGATGAGAATCAGCACAGTGTGTTTCATCCGTAACGACTCCATTTGTTCTAGCAATGGAGCGAGTTTGTATAATGACCTTACCTCTTTCTAGATCTATCCGTGGGGGACACCCTTCTTTTGTGACTTCCACCTCAATAAGAGGCATTTTAAACTGATCTCCCCCTAAAGCATCTTTTTGGTTAATTTTTAAGGGGTTAAATTCTTTATTGGGGCGCTCAACAAAATCTTTATGGGGATGATGAGATAAAGATGGGGGTGTTTCTGAAGAACTCTTAGAAGAAATGGGAAAAGTTTTCTCTCCTATCAGAGGCTTTTTTTGCATTTGTTGAATTCCTGATTCTTGCGGACTTGATGGTGTCACGGGAAATAATGTTTGAGATGATGAAGTTACAGGAGAAGCAGAAGGCTCATTTTTTTTATATGATGCATCTCTACCATTACCTCTTAAAGAATTCCCTGTCCTTCTCCCAGATAGTTGATTTTGAGGAGTTGAAGGTTGACGAATCATTGAAGCAGCACTTTTTCCCTCCTCAGATGAAGAAGAATTTCCTCGATAACTTTCTGATAAAAACGTCATTGACGCATTATCATGAGAACTCCTGTCTTCAACAGACGTGTCTAAATCAGAGAGATCTCTTGATAAGTGATGTTTTTTAATCTTACCTTCGATGTCCTCTAAACGCCGTTCATTTGATAATGGATTCTCTGCTTTGAGCTCATCACTTCCTTGCTCGTCTTCCCCTTTTTCAAGGCGCTCAATGGCATCTGAGAGGAAAGCCTTATCTCCATAAAGAGAAATCTTTAAGCCTTTAGGAAGGATTTCCTTTTTACTTTTGAATGTTGAAATTAAAGGCTCTTTAAATGAGGCTCTTTTTTTATCTTTGCTTTTAACACCTGTCCAAACGACTTGAACAATCTTATCGTCTCTTTTTGAGGGGATGGAGATCGCCCGAGCCTGCCCAATTAAAGTTATTTCCTTTGGGTTATCCTTTTTCTTTTGACCTTCAAATAGGTGAGCTTTTATGAAGGATTCACTTTCCTGAAGAGGGGTGTCCTCCATTAAAATAGCCCCCATTTCTTCAGAAGGATTTGATTGCCCACAAAATGAAACACAGCAATATAGGAGAATTGATCGGTAAATAGATTTCATGGTTGTTTTATCTCCATATCTTTATTTTTTTCATGAGCTATTTTTGAACTTTCTTGGGCAAGAGATTCTTTTGAATGCCTTAAGACTATGTCTGAGGACGGGATAATTTGAATGTGACTTCCTGGTGGAATGGTTAAGATAGGAGCTAAATTAATATTTTGTTCAATGACTTGTGAAGTTGCCTCACTTAAATTATGCGAAAACTCATCAGAAGCTCCTGTCAAAAGCTGAGAAAGAGTGCTTTTAGATCTTGCCTCGCTTGCATAAGAGCCTGCTTGCGCAAGAGAAGCTGTCGCTGAGATTAAAAAAGCTGCTCCATAGCGCTCCCACACCCGTTGATCTAATTCACCAATAAGACCTGTTCTTCCCGTTTGATCAGACGCTATAGACTCTTTAAGAGCGACACTGACTCCATCAGGACGAATCAACCGTTTACATTGCACAGGAAGACGTGTTTGACCGATTTCACCTAAAGGCTCATAATGGCAAATGATTCGGCTATAAGCTGGAATGAGAACAAACTTTCCATTCGGACTTAAGACATCTCGCTCCACAATGGCAATCATTCGCCCTCCCACTTGAGAATTGACAGAATCTTCTAAAATCGCTGGAATCCGCATATCTGCTGTTAAAATTCGGGATCGGTCCACAGGAAGTGTAGAGCGAGATTCTTCAAAGCTTGCATCTTCCCATTGCTGATAATCTGGATCTTGAAGACGGGGCTTTTGTTCTTCTTCCTTTTTAGGGGGCAGGACCTTTAAGGTCTTGTTTGCTTGATATTGCCTTAATCCTCGTAATTGGCGAGCTTTATCTTCCCGTATGAGAGGTTTTGGATCTGGGAAATGAACAACCACAGGTTCAGGCTCTGGTTCCGGCTCTACAACAACAGGCTTAGGCTCTTCAGGTTTTTTAAAGACATGAAAGTCTGGGGCAAGCTTTTGCCGTGGCTCGAGGGTAGGCTTTTTTGAAGCTTCATCCTCTAAACACCCACTTAAAAGAGCTGTTGTAAGCAAAAGAAAACAAACTTTCTTCATTCCGCTGCCTCTTGAGGGGTCGGAAAGACGCATACCACTCTCACGCCATTACGAAGCGTAAAAGAACCTGAATGCTGAGCAACAATCTTTGTCCCTTCTCGATTTACATTAATCGGCGTATCTACGCCATCTATCACGGCGTAAATGGCAGGAAGACCCTTCTTTTTAATTTCTTCTCCATAATCAAACCAGGTGCGGATGCCATCACTGTAAACACGGTAAGGCGCGATTTCTTTATCGCCTGCCATGGTGAAGTTAAAGTTAAGCTGAGAAGGATCAAAAGTGACTTCTTCAAGATAATCGTCTTTTGAGGTCTCGCCCTTCCCTTTTATTTTAGTGAGAGAAGAAGAAAAATTTGAAGGCTTAGCGACTCGTATATAAACTGCCAGATCAGGCACATGATGTGTGTTATACCCTTCTGATCTTAGATAAAATGAGTAAACTTTGCCACTCGCGCCAATGACAACAAGGTTGCTGTCAAGACCAGTAAACTCTTGAGGTTGAAGGGTGAGAATATTCGCTCTCGGGTTCTCAACCTTAAAAGAAGAAGGATCACCAAGGGTGAACTTCTCAACCCTCTCCCAGCTGGGCAGGATAATACACGTTGTCATCATCTCTCGGCATCGGAGCTTAATAATTTCGCTACCTGTATAAGTGACATTATAAACTCCAGCTCCTTCTTTCGCATGATCCCAAGCATGCTGAATGGCCCCTAAAGGCAATGATTCTTTACGCTCCAAATCAGGATAATGGCCTTTCACTTGGTGTTCTACATCTGGATGCTCAGTGAGGACATGGGATGAGCTAGATGGCATTAAATCTTCTGGGGCTGGTGTTGGCGCCATGACTGGCGGCTGATGTATAGGTTGGGAACTTGCTCTTCCTAAAGGAGAGGCAATGAGAAGCGGCGTCAATATCATAAGAGTGATAGATTTTGAGTTATTTTTGAGCATCAAGACTTCCTTTCTGAGCAAGCGTATAGTGGGTGACGGTAAAGCCAATAGGATTGATATATTGATCCTCAATTGAGACTGCCTGAGGTTCTAAGGAGACTGTTAATGTTGAAACCCAATGTCCTTGACCAATTACTTGTCCTTTATGACGATCACGTGATATCCACTCCACTTGATAAATATTAGGCGCACTGGGTGCTAAAGAAGTGCTTGAGAGGATTTGGATTTCTCGCGTCACTAGTTCTTCTTGTCTTTTCTTAAAAGGAGAGTCTTGATTTTCAGGCTTCATAAGGGACATGAATTCGTCATTTAATTGAGCACCTGTCATCAGACTTAATTGCTTCCACCTGAGCTCTTCTGTTTGCAGATCAATGGTCTCCCGTAAAGTAACATATTGACGAGAAAGCGTTTCCATCAGAAGGATTGTTGCTTTTTCATTGCGTGTAATAGGCTCAATGCGAACCACTTGTTCTCCTTTATCCTTAAGAGTCACCAGCATAGGCTGCACCTCTTTTAAAGGAAGAAGCACAATGATAAGGCAAACAAGCGCAATGACGGCTAATCCCAAAACAACAGCACATATTGTTGAAAGACGAGCCGTTGTTTGAGCCGCTTTATAAGATTCAAAGCTTTGAAGAGAAGGTTCTAAATCCATTGTCCATTCCGATAAATAATTTGCTTTTTGCAAGGAGAGCATTCGCTTTGAGGCAGTTTATCGGTACCACTGCCTGTATAAGGATCACTTGTTTGAGAACACCCACTTGCCAGAAGCGTCAGTACGAGAAGAGGAAGATATAAATATTTCATGGTTTTTTCCTTTATTCTGAACCAATAATATTGTTAAGAGCAGGGTTCTCCCATGATGAACCACGGGATGACAGATGATTCTTGATTTTAGGCCCTGCCCAACCCTTGACAGCGCCCCATGCTTTTTGAGCCCCTTTTTGGCCGTAATGCTTTGCACCTCCCCCTATCATCCCCATGGTTGCCGAAGAGACGCCTGCCACAAATCCTGCAGCACCAGGTCCATCAGAAGCTCCTGCAATGTTCGCAATGGTGGGGACTTTAAGCTGAAGGTAGATTGAAAGGCAGGCAATGATAAAGCATGTCCAATAAGCATCACTAAAGGCAAATGAGCCTGCATCTTCCCTTAAAATACCATTTCCATCCAAAGGTATGAGATGAAGTGATTCTTTAAGCACATATAAGCTCAGGCCCATGGCAATGACAGAAATCAAAATTGTAAAAACCCCATGCAAGACCATCTTAAGTCCTGATGTGGATATACTTCGGGTTGATGAAAAGCCTGCAAAGATAATGAGTAAGGGAGACAAAGCTGTGACAGCCATCAGCTTGAACATATAGTCTAAACAATAACAAAGCATAATAATGTAAAGAAAGAGAAAGGGTATTCTCATAATGATGGAAGCAAGTGTATTAAATCCTGGAATAATCCCGGTATCTTGCATCATTAAACTCATCGACTCAAAAACTTGATTGAGCGTTCCGTATTGAAACTTGAGCACGGAAAAAAGAGTGGCTTTAGACCCTGAATAATTAACCTTTATAACAGAAATCATGGTCTCAACTAGTTTTGCAACCGTTTCATTGATGGGCAAGTAGAACCAATTTGAGAAAGTGCTAGCTGTTAGAAGAATTGAAATAGATATGCTGATTAAAAATGGTTTTAGAAAATCAGAGAAGTGGAATTCTCCTTTAATGGCTCCTTTCCAAATCAGTTGCCAGACAAACCAGCACCCAAAAGCGGCCATAAAAAGAGAAAGACACCCTACACTTAAGGCATTAAAAATTTTAACGCCATAGCTTTCCATCCTGAGCTCAAGCATTTTAATAATTTCGATAGGTTTATCCATCATTTATTTCCCTGCTTTTAATTGAGGTGAAGACATCTTTTTAAAAACTGTAGGTTGGGCTTGTGCCATATAAGTTGCCATTAACTCTAATTGTTGAGATTGAAGGAGAATAAGTTTGTCCAACTGATGAGCAATATGCTCAAGGAGTCTTGTTTGCATATTCGTTTGATATTGAAGGGTTGGGTTCTGTTCAGCTTGCACCTTTATCTGGGTGAGCTGATAGTGATCGTCCCTCAGTGTTTTCTTTTGCTGAGTTGCGATAGCTAAGGAATCCACTGTTGAAACTTGAACAGCCTCAAGTTTTTGATCTCTAAGTTGGGATAATTGTGTTGGCGTTGTTATGGACCTATCTGAAAAAAACTTCTGCTGAAAATAGTTTTTAGCATAAATATAGTTTGAAAAATCTTTCTTTCCCCCATGTTGGACATTCATATGGTTGAGTTGCATTAAGGAATCCCCTCCTTGCCCTGTGAGGCTGCTTAAAAGAAAACTAAAATCACCGCTTAAATTTCCCACTTTCATAACTTTTTGAAGAAAACCTGGATCAAGTCTTGACCCCAGAACACTATTCATTTCCATCATCTCACCTGATAATGTTTTAAGCTCCTGTAATGATTCCCCCGCAGTACTTAAAACGTTGCTGAGAGTCTTAAATGTTTTAAAATCAAAAGTCGCTAAAGCCCCAGAATGAGATTCTTTACTATGACCTATAAAAAGGCTGCTTAAAACTAAGCAGCATCTAAATATTTTTCGACCCATTGATGGCTCCATTGGTGTTGTAAGTGGTTAACAAGTTTGACAGCCTCTGACCCTGAGCGATAAAGCTTAAGGTGAGGCCCTAAAGATGAAAGGTCACAATCTAGAATGACCGATTCATTAAAGCGCTTAACCAGCACTGAGTGTTTGAGAGATCTCGAGATCTTGCTCTCGCCTTTAATATAAGACCATTCAGACTCTGTAAGATCAAAATCAGCATAATCTTCTCTTTTAGCGGATGGATTAGGGAATAAAAATCTTGTTGGGCATTGATCTAAGACAACGGATGAGATGCCCGATTCTTTAAGGTCTTTAATGTTCTGGAAGCAGACATTAATGCTTCCTCTTAATTTGCGATGTTCTTTAAAAAAGACTCCGACAGAGGATTTAAAATAATGATCCTGAATAAGAGGCGCTGTTTCATCAATAAAAATAAAATGAGGGAGTGCTTCTTCGCGAATCACCCGCCTTATCCGATGAATAATGTATTGAGTTACAGTGTTGGCAACTTGAGGATTGGCTTGCACATCCGTCATCTCAAAGGCAACAAGGCGATGCGAAGTAAGGTCCAAAGCATCGTAAGCCTCAATGTTACCGTTAAGTTCTTGGGATCCGTTAAACCAACCTCCTAAAGCGCCGCCCTCAGTCCAAGGAAGCAACCTTCTTTTAATTAAACTTTGAGCCGGAAAAAGATCCTCTATAAGATATTTTAAGAGCCTTTGTTCTTTAGGGACCTTGAAAAGAATTTGGATGGCTCTTTGAGCCACCTCCAGGCTCTCTTCGTCTTGAACACTTGCCATCATACATAAAAGCTGAGGAAGGAAGGATCTTTCTTGAGGGGTGTCCTCACAATAAAAGGGATTAAGCAAAGAGGTGTTTTGATGGCTAAAATCTATATAGTTTCCCCCCATGCTTTGAGTAAAAATCCGGGTGCCATTAAACCGATCAAAGATATAAGCTCTTAAATTAGAGTGCCTTAATGCGCCCCCTATGAGATGCTGAAAGAAAGTTGTCTTGCCTGATCCTGCAGGCGCAATCACAATTGAATTCGCCAAAGCTTCTTTTTCTTCTGAAGAATGGATTTGAAGAGCATAAGAAGAGCCTGATGAGGTTTTAAAAAGGCGTATAGGCCCCTCTCCCCAATCACACCTTTGAAACCCTTGAGGTTCATGATCAAAAGAAAGAAGATGACTGATATTATGCGATAAAGGATGGGTTTGTCTTAAAAAAGATTCACTGCCTGGGAACTGAGATCGCCAGGCATATTCAAGGGACGCTGTTTCTTGAATCGGGAGGGCCCCATAAGATTTAAAGATGCGTCTTGCTTCTTCACATAAAGTTGTTAATTCGTCATATGAATCTGAAATCAATACGATGGAACATTGATACCCATAAAGGGAGGCTTGATCCGAGGTAATCAGCTCTATGGCGGCATCAAACTCTTCCATCACTTGATCATTGGGAAACAGATCTCCCAAAAGACTTCGTTGCTTCTTTTGATCCATGAGATAAAGAAGAGCTTTTGCTTTAGAAGTTCCTTTTAAAAGTTGGCAGATGATAAATTGACCTTTAAGAGAACTTAAATCTTTCATCAGCTGTGGGCTTGAGTTTTTGTCCCATTTATTAAGAGTTAAGATGGCTCCAAATCTTTTACCAAGTTCATCTTTCCACTCTATATTCCCCTTTTGAGTGTCAAACCCAACCTGACATGAGACCATTTGATCTGAGAGATGAGAGTTTAAAGGTTTTAAAGGCGCTGATCTTCCATGAATAAGATGTGACCAAAAACTTAAAAGAGGGCTTAAACTCCCATCATTTTTGATCATGTGAGGCTCTAAATCATGAAGGGCTTCAAGGGTAAGAGAAGTAGCTTCTCTTAAGATATGTTCATGAAAAGATGTTGTTTCAGTTTTTCTGCCATAAATCTTATCTCTTAGTTTGTCTAAAGAAGAAGGTAATTGAGGAGCCACACATAAGGTAATGTAATGATGATTGAGGAACGTCCGATCAAATTGTTCCATCCATTGATCATGGACTGATTGCAGCACCTCAGTGTCATATGTTCCTTCTAGCGTGCGGGTGATCTCTTCTCGCGTTGTTAAGACTTTTATAATCACATTCATTTGAGCCAACTCGTCAAGCCACTTTTTTCTTTTTTCAAATAGATGATGAAGTTCATCAGAGGTTAAATTATCCGTATTTGTTCCCCTGATTTTAATAAGGCGAGAGAGCATTCCATTCTTGCTTTGAAGGGTTATCTTATCCTCCCACACTGAATCAAAAGGCAGCGTGTCTTTAAGATAAGTTTCCTCGAAAGATGGCGTGAGCTTTCTTTGTAAACGATTTGATAAAGCAACGCCTGCTCCCAAAGCTAAGGCAGAGCTCCCAGCAGCTAAGGAGGCAATACTGACCCACTCATGCGCCATAGAGATTGCCTCCTTGGGGTAGCTGCCGTTTTGTTCGCTTGTATTTAAAGCGAGCTCGCATCACTTCTACAAAATAAGGATCATAAGAGCTTAGAGCAATAACAGCTCCATGAGAGAGGATATAAGCCCCAATGGCCACCATCTCATTTGTTAAGAACCATGTCATTCCTGCTATAATCATGGGTAAAGGAATGGCTGATTGTGACGCGCACAGCCTTTGAGGAGGTTCAGAGACAGAGGAAAGCACATAAGCTCTCATCAGCTTCCCCCCATAAATTGAACAAGGATATTAATACCGATAAGCGCACACCCAACACCACAAATGGAGCCAATCCATTTCCAGTTTCCTCCTTGATTCGTTAAGAACTTAAAAAGAGCTGCCACCAGCGCAACACCTACACACGCCTTACCAATTAAGATAAGGCCGTTCCTTAATTCTCCTAATTTCCCAGTAAAGACTTGAGAAAAGGCAAAGGCCGGATGGCTTTCAATCAAAAGATACACGCTCAAAGAGAGAGCTAATGTATGCTCTGAAATTGAGTCCTTAGTTTTTTTAATAAAAGAGGTGATCATAGTTTCTAGTCTCCTTTGAGGGGGTTAATGTCATGAGTTGAAGATTGATAAGCTTCATTGCGCATGAGGAGTTCTGAACGCAAGAGTTTTAATAAGAAAGGATGAAGGGTAAATTCTTCATCTTCGCTCACTTCTTTTGCCTCTATATCAATGAGGGAACTCAAGATCTGAATGACTTCATTGGGATTATGGTTAATCGCTTGATCCACCCATTCTTGATGGGGCTTCTTGTAAGAAGGCTCCCTTAAGAGCTGTTGTCTTAAGTCTTGTCTAAGCCATAAAGGAACTATTAACGTGATAAGTTTATGAATAAGGAGTTTTTTCTGCCAAGCTTGGGAGATAATCTCCAAATAATATTCTGTGACGTCAAAAGGCTTAATGGATTTTAAAGAAGTGCTTAAAAGCTTAAGATCTTTAAAAGCCTCATTCATGAGAAAATTAGCCGGCTTCTTAAGTTCTTTGTAGTGAGGCTCTTTAAGAGCAAGAAGGATGGCACGTCTTGCCAGATCATTATAAAGAAGAGCTTGTTGCTCAATAAGACTTCCAAATTGAAGATTAGTGAGCTGAGAGTTCACTAAGTTAAGCGTCCACTCATGCTCTAAGATAAGAGCAAAAGAGGTCTCATAGCTCTCTTTAAGAGAGAGTGAAAAAGAA